>SLPQ01000152.1 GCA_007131925.1 Candidatus Brocadiia bacterium
GATGAGCACAAGTGGGATGAGCTTCCGGTGGTTGACGGCGATGGCAGGCTTGCCGGCCTTATAGACGTGCAGGACCTGCTTCACCTTGGATTCATGTGAGGAGAGAGCATGGCCGCTGACGACCTCAAAGAGCGTGCAGGGCGTGTCACTACTGTCATTTTCGATATTGACGGCGTCTTGACCGATGGCAGTATACTTCTGGACAGCTCCGGATCTGAGATAAAGCGTTTCAACGTGCATGACGGGACTGGGATAAAGTATCTGCGTCGAAGCGGCTTTAACCTTGCGATCATATCGGGTCGCGCAAGCAGCGCGGTGGATGCGCGTGCAGGGGATCTTGGCATAGAGCACGTGTACCAGGGATATAAAGAGAAGCTCAAAGCCTATGCAGATCTGAAGAAGCGCCTTTCGATCATCGACCGGGAGGTTGCGTTTGTGGGTGACGACCTGCCGGACATCCCGGTGATGCGCCTTTGTGGGCTTGCCGTCGCAGTAGCCAACGCAAGGCAGGAGGTGCTCCGGGAGGCGCACATGGTTACAGAGGCTACCGGGGGCGCCGGGGCTGCCCGGGAGTTTGCGGAGTGGTTGTTGCGGGCCACCGGCCGCTGGGATCAGATCATCTCTCGCTATTATGGCGAAAAGGAATGCAAAGATGAATAGCCGCAAGATGATTACTGTGGCCATGCTTTTTGCCATGGCGGCGGCGGCCCTTGTGGTGCTGAACCGCATTCCCTTTTTCAATGAGCGGGAGGCTCTGGACGGAGATGCCGCTTTCGAGCGCCAGGATGAGGGTTTACGCAGGGCGGAGTTTTATGATTCGGCAAGGGGTGTTAAGACAGGCCAGCTCACGGCGCGCCGTTTTGACACGCTTGAAGATGGCGCAATAGAGGCCCATGACGTGGAGATAGCCCTCTGGGAGACTGAGGTGGGTGATGTAAGCATCTCGGCCCATACCGCCCGAGTCACTATGCAGCGGGCAGAGAGGGGCTATGCGGGCAGGTTTGAACTGGCCGGTGATATCGACTTTCACGCAGAGTCTCCAGAGCGGGAATTTGTCGGAAGCTTCGAGCACATGACCTACAATTCGACAGACAATGTGATAGATGCAAGCGGACCTTTTGAAATGTCGTCGCCCGGTGCCATTTCAGTTTTCGGCACGGATCTTTCAGGTAACATCCGCGAAGGTGAGATGCGTTTTACGGCCAGGCGGCACATCCTGGTGCAGATCGAGCAGCAGACTCTCACGGGAGCGGGGATCTCGGGAGGGACGATGACTATCGAGGCCGGCGGTCCGCTGATATTCGACGGGCCTGCGGGCAGGGTGACCTTCGCAGGTGAGGTTGCCGTCTCCTCAGAGGAAATGAGGCTTAACGGCCAGATGCTGACGCTGGAGTTTGACAGTACCGATGGGGCTGGCTTTCCGGATGAATGGAGCCTGGCCCGCGTGGAGATGATCGGCCCCCTCGATGGGACCGGCGCGGGCATGAGCATCGCAGGTGACAGACTTCACTGGGATGCCAGAGAAGCACGAGGGGGCCTGGAGGGTACGCCGGCCCTTATCGCCTCCGGGGAGGGTTTCATCGAGTCGCCTCTTCTCGAGATGGATTTTGACAACCAAGGCGAGCTGACAGCCATGCGGGGCGTAGGGCCGGGAAGCGCTTTCTTTGCAGCAAGCGGCATTGCGAGCGACCAGAGAGGGCTTGAGCGGGAAAGCATTGCTCTGTCGTGGACCGACGGGATTTCGTGCGATGTAGGGAGCGGTGTTATAGATATAAGCGGTGGTGTCACTCTTACAGGCGCAGACTATAGCGGCTCGGCACGACGCATCACAGTGCTTATGGGGCCTGCTCATGAGACGCTTGACGGCTTGGAGCGGAGCCGGGCGGGCGAGACGGAAGATGCGGATGAGCATTGGCTGCGCACCGTTGCGGCCCGCATGTCTGGCTTTGAGGCGTCTGGCGAGATTGTATTCAGCGACGAGGCGGTGACAGTTCGTGGCGAGCGCGCCAGCTATCAGCGCGCAGATGATCTGCTTGCACTGGCTGGCGCCCCTGCTCGTGTTTGTGCCGAGGGCGTATCGATACGCGCGCGTCGATTCAGATTTGATCGCAGTGCCGGCGTAATCGAGGCCGACGGAGAATGCCGTATAGAGATATCCACTCTTGGAGCTGTGGGCCAACCGGGGGATATGAACGTGGTGGTCACGGCACGCCACCTCACCGCCACTATAGACGATGATCTCTTGAGGGTGCTATGCACAGGTGCGGTCGGCGTGCGGTGGGGGCGCAGTACGCTGTCGTCTGAGACTCTTGAGGTGTCGGGTATCCCGTTGGGAGCCATCGACAGCGATATTGAAAGTGATATCGAGGTTGCGCGAGTGATCGGCAGCGGCAACGTAGTGTTCCGGAGGGATGAGCTCTCAGCACGCTGCGGCAGCTTCAGTTTTGACGCTCTGCTGGATGCTCTTGAACTCTTCCCCGCAGAAGGCGAGCAGGTGGAGATATCACTTGGCGACATGGCCACGGTGTGGAGCGATGAAGTCACCATAAATGAAGAGGCACGGCGTGCAGTATGTGCTCAGCCTCGCGCGGTGCTGTGGGCGAGGGGGTCGATGCTGGGCTTTCGTGAGCAGGGGAGAGCGGGGGAGCGGGCTTCCGACCAGAGAGCGCGCATAGACCTCAGCGCCGGGGACGAGCTGGTGCTGATCCAGGAGACTGAAGAGTCGATAACTCTCGATTTCAGCGGAGGGGTGGAGGTGACCCGCTGGGATCCGCGAAGCCCCATAGAGGATCGGCTTACAGCCAGCACGCTGAGGCTTACTGGGCTTGTCGAGCCGCCGGAGCAAGATGTGGCTTCACCTCTCGAGAAGGTGGTCCGAGTGATAGCAGGGCTGGCCGATGGTGATGTGTACCTGCGTTACTGGGGGCCGGATGGGACTCTCGAAGCACGCGGAGATCGCTTCCAGTGGGAAGCCGAGAGCGATGTGGGAAGGCTGGTAGGTACGCCTGCGGTAGCATGGCTTTCCGGAAGGGACGCATCGGCTACGCAGAGGGCGGATGAGTTTCTCTACAGCTTTACGGAGGGCAGGGTTGAGCTTATTGGTGGCGGTGAGGGGGTACTGGTGCTGCCGAGATATCCGGCTCGTTAATTGAAAAGGCTTTGAGACAGGGGGCGAGCCTGCTATAGTGATGCGCGGGAAGTGTTTCATTTAATGTGGGGGTGTGCCATGCCTTCATACATGCTGGTAACCAACCCTTTTTCCGGCAAGGGCCTCAGTGAGAGAAAGACAGGCCGGGTGGTTGAGATGCTCTCCGATCAGGGGGCACGTGTGGATGTGGTGCGCACGCGGGGGCCCGGCGACGGGGAGCGTGCGGTCAGCCAGAGAAAGCGAGACTATACCGCTATCGTTGCCGCGGGCGGTGACGGCACGATAAACGAGGTGGTTAACGGCTTGGCCGGTGAGCTGATTCCGATAGGGGTGATTGCGCGTGGGACGGCCAATGTGCTGGCTCACGAGCTGGACATTCCACGCGGCCTTCGGCGGGCGGTAGGGGTCATCCTTGGCGGAAAAGAGCTGCCTATCGACGCTGGCATGGCGTGCAACCGGCGGTTTCTGCTGATGGCGTCGGCTGGTTTTGACGCGCAGGTGGTGGCTCACGCCCACCGTAAGAGAGCGATGCGCTTCGGCTACATGAGCTTTCTGGGGCCGATGTGCCGGACTCTCTTGAGAGCAAGGTTTCCCGAGGTCACCGTCCGTATGGACGAGAGCACCATGGTCTGCCGTCATGTCATTGTCGCAAACGTCCCCGGCTACGGCGGGCCATTTCGACCTGCCCCGCACGCGATCTACAATGACGGTGAGTTTGACATAGTCATGTACATGAAGCCCGGCAGGTGGAACATGCTGCGCTACGGCCTTCTGGCCCTCTGCGGCAGCCGTAGTGCCAAGGATGACATCATAAGGATGAGATGCCGGAGTGTGAAAATAAGATCGCACGAGACTGTGGAGCTGCAGGTTGACGGCGACCCCGCCGGCGAGCTGCCGTGCGAGCTTGAGATTCTACCGGACTCGGTCCGGGTGATCGTGCCATGATGGCAGGGGGGCGCCGCGAAATGGCGGGTGTGAGTGTCGGTGGCTTGCGGATTGGCGTCGACGAGCTTTTCGTCATAGCGGGGCCCTGCGTCATCGAAAGCGCCGATATGACCCTCATGATAGCCCGCGAAATGGCCCGGATCTGCAGCGCGCTTTCGCTGCCATACATCTTCAAGGCCTCCTTTGACAAGGCCAATCGCACAAGCATTCGCTCCTTTCGCGGCCCCGGGCCGGCCGAGGGTCTTGCCATTCTTGCAGAGGTCAAGCGCGAAACGAAAGCCCCCGTACTTACCGACATTCACCTGCCTGCCCAGGCCGAGCTCGCTGCTGAAGTGGCCGATTGTCTGCAGATACCGGCCTTTCTCTGTCGACAGACTGACCTTCTCGTGGCCGCAGGCAGGACTTCAAAGGCGGTGAACATAAAGAAGGGGCAGTTTCTGGCGCCCTGGGACATGAGATCGGTAGTCGACAAGGTTCTTTCGACCGGCAACAGTAATATTATCCTCACGGAGCGGGGCTCATGCTTCGGCTACAACGCCCTGGTGGTGGACATGCGCTCCATCCCGACAATGAAGGAGATGGGTCTGCCGGTGGTCATGGACGGCACCCATTCGGTGCAGGCGCCGGGCGCATTGGGCGAGGCCACCGGCGGCGACAGAGAAATGGCCCCGACCCTGTGTCGTGCGGCGGTCGCTGCGGGGGCCGATGGGGTCTTTCTCGAAGTGCATCCTGATCCTGACTCAGCCAAGAGCGATGCGGCCAATAGTATTTCACTTGACCGTGTCGCTGAGTTGCTGGCTGAGCTGAAGTCGATAAAGGCAGCCTTGTCGTTTACCGGGAGGGGGTAGCAGCTTGCAGTTATTCGGACTGCGAAAGAAGTATCGTGGCCTGCAGCGCCTCAGACAAGTCGTGAAGGTGCTCGTGAAGTATGGACTCGGCCACTTCGTTGAGCGGCTGAACCTGAAAAGCTATCTGCCCATGCCTTCAAAGTGGAAGCCCGCCGGGCTGCCGCCCGAGCCGTTGGCGGACTCGAGGCCCCTTGCCAAGCGGGCATCGCAGGCGATGCAGGAGCTTGGGCCCACTTTTGTGAAGCTGGGGCAGTTTCTCTCGACGCGTCCGGACATCCTGCCGCCTGTTTACCTCGAGGAGTTTTCCAAGCTTCAGGACGAGGTGGCGCCATTTCCATCCGACGAGGCTCGTGAGATCATTGAAAGTGAGCTCGGGTCAAAGGTCAGCGCGGTCTTTTCGTCCTTCGAGGATAAACCAGTGGCATCCGGGTCAATAGCGCAGGTCCACAGGGCTACCGTGCTTGACGGTGAGGCCGTGGTAATCAAGGTCAGGAGACCAGGAATATCCCGCACGATAGCCGAGGATCTCGGCCTTCTGGAGATGTTTGCCGAGCGCCTTGAAGAATACATACCTGAGATCCGTGTCATAAGGCCTCGAATGATCGTTGAGGAGCTCGGCCGGCACCTTCGCCGCGAGCTTGATTTTCTGCACGAGGCATCGACGACGCAGTCTTTTCACGATACCTTCGCCGAAAGCGACAAGTACTACGGGCCGCGGGTTTTCTGGGACCTGACGACAGGCTCGGTTCTCACGCTCGAGCGGCTGGCGGGCCGGCGCATATCTCACTTCGTAGCGCACGGTTCGCCAGAGACAAAAAAGCAGCTGGCAGCAGACCTCTTTGACCTTTACATGAAGCAGTTTTTCGAGATGGGTCAGTTTCATGCCGATCCGCACCCTGGCAACATACTCGTCGAGGACAATCTCAAGATAAACATTATAGACTTCGGCCTTTCCGGGCGGATCACCGATGACCTGCAGGCAGATCTCTCCACGGCGCTGCTGGCTATCAGGATGAAGGATGTGGACCTTTTTTCCGCTGTGCTGGAAGACCTGGAGGTTTTCACCGATGAGACCGACCGTTCACAGGTAAAGACCGACCTTCTCGAGCTGATGGACACCTACATCGGCATGCCTCTGGGCAGGATAGACATTGGTGATGCGTTCGGGAAATTTACCGAGATCGCCCAGCGAAATGCGCTCTTTCTCCCGCGCAGCGTCGCCCTGCAGGGAAAGGCGCTGGTGACGGTTGCAGGTCTTGCACGCGAGCTCGATCCGGATTTTGACGCTATTGCCGCGCTCGCTCCGTACCTGAGAA
Organism: Candidatus Brocadiia bacterium; assembly: GCA_007131925.1. Lineage (GTDB taxonomy): Bacteria > Planctomycetota > DG-23 > SLPQ01 > SLPQ01 > SLPQ01. The sequence continues at coordinate 6,258 of SLPQ01000152.1, forward strand.
TGCTTATCATGCGCAAGTTTTCTTTGAGAAGCATGCGCAAGTCAGCACTCTCTGTGGGATTTCACGGCGCAAGCCTTCTGCGTAACGCGCCGGCCGATCTGCGGCGTCTTATCCGCAACCTGCTTGGCGGCAACATGTCGATAAACTTCCGCCACGTAGGTCTCGACAGGCTGATAAACGACCTCGACAAGTCATCAAACCGACTTGCCTTTTCCATAATCGTGGCAAGCCTCGTCATAGCGTCCAGCCTCATACTTCACGCGGACGTCCGGCCACACGTCTACGGCGTGCCGCTGCTGGGCATTGGCGGATACATACTTGCCGCGCTTCTTGGGCTCTGGCTGGTATGGGCTATCCTGAGAAGCGGGCGGCTGTGAGGGGGCCCTCTGCGCGCCGGGCGTGACGTTTATATTGCCCGGCGCGCATATTCGGGCTATCTTTCTTACTTGTCGTTTGAGTTGTTGTTGCCGAGCCGTACTCCGCGTGCCTCTAAGCGAAGCACAAGCCCCCGCAGCATGAATGCCGCCGCAAAGACGACGCATGAAAGGACGATTATCGTCTGGTTGGTTGGCAGGTCATGGTGGTGTGAAAGCGTCATGCCACTTAATGTTGACATGATTGCGACCACCAGGGATATTACAAAGACGGCAGCCAGACGCCTGGTCAGAAGCAGCGCAGTGGCCGGCATCGCCACAAGATAACAGAAGACAAGCAGCGCGCCGCCGTTTTTGGACGCGGCTGATACCACAAGGCCGAGCACCAGAAAGAAGCTGATCTCCCAGAGCCTGCAGGAAAGCCCCATGACTTGCGATGCATCCCTGTCGAGAAACGTGTAGGTTATCGGTCGCAAAAAGCAGAGAAAGAATATAAGAGCCGGCGTGATCGCCACCAGCAGAACATTGCGGTCGTGTGACCCCGCCAGGATGAGATCCCCGTAGAGCATGGCCCTGATTTCGTGCAGGCCGAAGCCGCTCTTGGACACCAGCAATATGCTCAGGCCGGCCGCCAGCAGGAAGACAACTCCCAGTACTGCATCTCTGGGTATCCGGCTCATTTCGTAGTTGACAGAGAGAAGCATGACAACCATTACGGTCAGCGCCACCGAGCCGATCAAGGGGTGAATGTTCAGCAGCATGGCCGCCGCGATCCCGCAGGCGGCCGTCTCTGACAGCGCGATACTGATAAAAACCACTCGCTTTAACACTACATAGACGCCGATCAGTGAGCATGCTATGGACATGATAATGCCGCTTGTGATCGCGTTCGGGAAGAGATCCGCCAGTTCAAGGAAAGACTCTATCATTACAGATCCTCCCAGAAATGCGTCTCGCTGTGCTGCCATGCTTTTTCCGCCGGCAGGTACTTTGCGGTCTTGCGGTCCACCATAAGCGCGGTTTCGGCCAGGTGCGACACGTCCTCGAGACGGTGGTGGGCCAGGATAATCGTCTTGCCGTCATTTCTGTTCAGCTCCAGCAGGTGCCTGAGTACGTAGCGCTCTGAGGCCGCATCGAGCCCGGCGGTCGGCTCATCGAGCATTAGCACGTCAGCGCCGGAGATAAAGGCCCTTGCCAGAAGGGCCTTCTGGCGCATGCCGCCGGATAGTTCGCCGAAGGTCTTTGCCTGGTGCTCTGTGAGGTCAAACCGCTCCAGCGCTTCATCAATCCGCGCACGTTCTGCTGGGTCTGGACGGCGCCAGAATCCCAGCTCCCTGTACAGGCCCATCGTTACGATCTGTCGCAGGGAGACTGGAAAGAGCGGGTCGATCTTCTTGTGCTGTGGCAGATACCCCGGCGGAAGCTGCGCAAAGTGGCAGCGAAGGGTGCCTCTTTTCAAAGGCATCAGCCCCAGAAACGCCCGCAAGAGCGTTGTCTTGCCGGCCCCGTTAGGGCCGATGAGAGGCAGCACCACTCCGCGTGGAACCTTTAAATTTACGTCAGAGAGGACTTCCTCAATGCCATAGGCTATGGATACGTTGATGCATTCGATAAGTGTATTGTCCTTCATTGTGTCTCCATGGCATCCGCAAGACCGTTCACCGCCAGATCTATAAGATCGAGGTGATTGGACGCATGTGCCTTGCCTTCCAGGGCTGTGGGTGTGTCGTTGACCAGCAGAACCTGTGCACCCGTGCGCTCGGCTACTAAGTCGGCAGCCCTGCGGCTGTAAAAGGGCTCATGCAAAATGACGCGGATGTCCTGCTCCCGTACGATCTCGACAACACGAGCAAGGTGTCTCGACGTAGGAGGGATGCCTGGTTTGGGCTCAAGCTCAATAGGATCATCGAGACCGAAGCGATTCAGCAGGTAGGTCCATGTGCGATGATATGTCACGACAGGTCTCCCGCTGTGCGGTGCAAGCCTACCGTACCAGCCGCCGAGGTCTGCAGACATACCGTCAGCCTCGAGCGTCCGGAAAAGCATGTCCTCGACCTCCAGCGTCCAGAGTCGAGCGCCGCCATAGTGATCCACCAGTGCGTTTCCAAACATCCGCCTGTCGAGGGTATTGCGGAAGTTAGCGAGATTGTCCTGGAAGGCGTCGGCGTGCTGGGGGAAAAGGGTACTCAGCCGACTGGCGATCGTACCCGCGGCAATGCGGACGTTAAGGGGGTCGAGCAGGTAATGCGGGTTCCCGTGCGCATGGACGTCTCCCATGTCACGGGTTACGCGCCTTTCTGGTACGTCCAGCGGGATAATGCCCTCGGAGGCGTCGATGTGCCCCGGCGCGCCTACCTGGATTTGTCTGTTACGCGAATCCCGCAGTATTGGGCCTTCCCAGCCGATTTCCAGCTCCATGCCGACCCTTATCCATGCATCTGCATCGCGAGCCATCACAACAAAGCTGGGTCGAGCTGTAAGGAAATGGGGATCCTCCGTGCCGGCGGCGATACTGCGCACCTCGGCCCTTTCGCCTGTTATCTTCCGGGTAATGCTCTCCAGGTCGGTAGTTGTTGTCAATATGAGCGGCCGTTCGCCCTGCTGGGCGTCGGCGGCGGCGGGCATTGCAAAGGCCACCGCAAGTGAGAGAATAATGACTGTCAGTCTGCAATGCATAGTTAATAACCTCCTTAGAAATCGTGGGCCGCATGTTCGCCGAAGGTGACCTGCCACTGGAGCGCAAACTCCCACGCGCTCTTGCGGCCGTGGTCAGTACTGTAGTTGCCGTGCCCTACCTGCATCCGAAGCATCGAAAACTCCGTGAGCCACCAGTCCACCATTGTCGAAGCCCGGTTGCTGGTGCCGTAACTGCTTTTCACTCCATTGGGCCGCCTGATCGTGTTTGTGAGGCCGACCTCTTCCCAGCGGGCGCCGACACGCCAGCGGGGCGCTATGCCGTAGAGCCCCTGCAGGTAATAGCCGTCCTGCTCCTCGATGCGGTCCCTGCCGACTACGCCCGGATTCAGGTCGTGCCTGCGGACTTCCAGATCCTTCTTGCGGTGGAAGTACTCCGCCTGAAGCACGACGTCTCCGTGCCCATGGTAGCCGTGCGCATAATACTTGTAGACGCAGTCCACGCCCCACAGGTGCGACCTGCCGTGCAGCCAGTGATCATAGGCGCCGTCGGCGCTGCCGTCGTGCGCCTCCTGGTGGTAGCCGGTTGCGTACGACAGGCCGAGCTGCAGTGCATGGTGGTCTCCCAGATCGGGACCTGTCTTCAGAAAGCCCGTGAACAGGCGGGGCCCGGCCTTTCTGGGCAGGTTGTCACCGCCAATGTGGCGAAACATCAGCTCGTTGTCGCCCTGGAGGGCCTCGGTTCCGAATAGCAGATAAAACGGCGTGGGGGCCAGCCACGTAAGCTGGAGGCCATTCTCCTGCAGGCCTTCATCACCTAAAAGGAGCTCGTACACGAGCGGCTGATCCACGAAGTCCCAGAAATGAGGGTGCTGGCGGTTTATCCGGCCGATGCCGCTTAAGAGCCTTCCACCGGAGAGCATCAAGCCATACGGAAGGGAAGTCGTCTGAATGACGGCTTCTTCCACATCTACATGATCCAGGTCAATACCCAAGATCGTCCAGGCGCGAAAATACGGATCTACCTCAGCTGTAAAACCAAGCTCAAGCTCCCTGATGTTAAATCCTTGCTCAAGCCCATGGTGATGACCGTCATCGTCGTGCGAGTGGCCGAAGCCGGCTATTTCCTCCCTCAGGTGCGGTACGCCTTCACGTGTATCGTCGCGAAAGTAGATCATGTCAATGACGACTGATATGTCCGGCAGCCACACGCCCGCAGCGCGCGCCGCCCTCTCGGATGGTTCAGGCGCCCTGGCGCGTATTGCTGCTGCGAGAGCGTCCTCTTCGAAGTCGTCTTCAGCGTGTACGTGGTTCAGATCTGCCCAGCAGACAAAAAGCCCAAGTGCCATTACAACAGTAAGCAAATGCTTCATTGCATTCTCCCTGCCTTTTCCTGAAGTTTTCATGGCGACTGTCGCATAAGCGGCACGCTAAAATGGCTCACAGAGCCGCTCTTTGCGCGGTAAGTGGCTACACAAAAATGAAAACGGACCGAAAGGTCCTCAGGAGAAAAGGAAAAAGGGAGGGGCTCGAGATGGGTTGCCGGTCAGCTGCACGCAGCCAAGGCGTCTGACGCCTGTAACTGGCTGCACGTGAGATTGGCCAGCAGAAACGACGAGGACATAGCGAGTGCAAACTACCGGCAACGGGTTGTAAAACTGCTTGCAAATGGGGCACGTAGAGGGGTCGTGGAAATGCCTTCCCTCATCACTTGCTGTGAGTGTCGCTGTGGCGTGTGTCGCGGCAGTCTGGTGGAGAGCACAATCATGCCGATGATCACTGGCGGTTTCTCGGCAGGAAAGCTCCAGATGATGAAGCAACGGCGCGCCAATATTGATAAGGAAAACGACAAGCAGCGCCGCTCCATACGGTCGCAAGGCACTTTGACTAAGGCGGGGCCGCCTGGTCATCGGCTGCTTTGCCCTGAGATCCCCCATGTCCCTTCCAGATATGCAGGTCTTTTTGAGCGCGCTCTGTCGTCTGGAGGCGCGTTATAAGTTAGCCATGCCTAACATTATGCGGTGCATCCCTGGTTGATCAAGTGAAAAAACGCATTTGTGCAAAAATGTTGCACTGATCAAAAGCCTCTCGAAGCCAACAGAGGCCATCGCCTCAGCAGTCAGGCGCAGACGCCCCGGCTCTTCAACGGCCTGCAGTCATGTCTCAGGCGCTGCCTGGTCGATATACGCTCATGCGCCGGAGAGCGTTGGGGACTTTCTTATGAGCGTGTGCGGTATTTGGTGAAATTACCCTGTGCTGGGCCTTACGCATGCTGAGGGCGAGCGTGCGGATTTGTGAGGTACGTGGAGGCGATATGGACACAAGGGACATCCCGGAGTGCCGGCTCTACGGAGAGCTCGCCTTTCTCTGGCCGATTATGAGCGCGCCGGAGGAGTATGCCGAGGAAGCTGCGCACTGGCGGGCGCTCCTGGTTGAAAAGCTGGGCGAGGGGCGCCACGCGGTCCTGGAGCTGGGCGTTGGCGGCGGGCACAACCTTTCGCACCTGACGGATGACATTGACGCCACCGCCGTGGACATCTCAGAAAATATGCTCGCCCATTCCCGACGGCTCAACCCCTCCGTAGTGCATCACCTGGGGGATATGAGAAACGTTAGGCTCGGGGAGAGGTTCAAGGCCGTGCTGATACACGATGCTATCGGCCATATGCTTACTGAAGAAGACCTCGCAGCCGTCTTTCAAACGGCGGCGGCACATCTTGAAAAAGGCGGAGTCATGATAGTGACGCCGGACCGGTTCCGTGACACCTTCGAATGCCCCCACGTCGAGGTTGATACCCGCATAAGCGACTCGATGCGTCTTACATGGCTTGAGTACACACATGATCCCGACCCGGATGACAGTGCTTTAGAAACGGTCTTCACCTACATGATAGAGTCTGGCCGCACTCTGCGGATCGAGCATGATCGTATGTTGACCGGCGTTTTCGCCAAGGCCACGTGGGCGCGGCTGATTGAGGAGGCGGGCTTTCAGTTTGAAGAGCGCCTGGTGTGTCTCGATTCGGCACAGGCTGAGTATGTCATGCTTGTCGGCGTGTTCAAAGGCGGTTAGCAAAATAGCCGACCGCTTCTACAGTATTTCGGGCGCATTGGGTGAAAATCACCGCTGGCGTCCTTCAGCATTTGACCTCGCACTCTCGTCAAGATTATATCTAAAGTCGATAACACGGTGAGATGTTGAAAACCACGAGGTAAACAGAAACGGCGGGCGGTCTTAAGGGCCGCCGGCCGTACACCGCTCCCGAAGCTCAATCTCCTACTTGTCACTTGCATGGCACTTTTTGCGACATATGAACCAGTCGAGGCATTTTTTTGTCAGGATGCGCCTGTTCAAGTCTCTCTTTGGCCATTCAGCAGGATCCCTGCGGCGGCACAACAATGTGGTCGTCCATCCGCCAGTTTGCAGGGGCAGCGACCTTGTGTTTATCGAAAAGCTGCATGGCAATCAACAGCCTGCGTATTTCTCGCATGTTACGCCATTCGAAAGGGGGCAATGAAGGGTCGCGCGGACTCCTACCTCAGGGTATATGACGAAAACGGCTCGAACGGCTTGAGTATTATTTGTCTCCGGCTGAAGTATCTCGAAAACTTTTGACACCTCCATGGTAAGGTCGCTTATCACTGGAAAGGTGACCTCGATGTCTTTAATCACATTTTGCTCGATTCCTTCGTTGCTCGGTCAGGAGCCGGCCTCTTCTATTACCTCTGGGAAACGGGGGATGAGACAGAGGAGATGCTAAGCTCGCCTTCGCCTTAGCCAGTTTACAGAAATCTTAGGACTCTATCCGCACCATCTGACACATTGAAAGCATTGGCCGCCTGGCCACAGAGAGATTATTCTTTCAGAACCGTATAGTCGTCATGAGTAGAGTTGGATCGTAAGAACACTTGCTGAGCGGCACGATGCAAGTCTGTTTTCTGGAATTGTGCATTCAAATAGGATGATTGACCTTTGCAGTACGCCAGTAGAACCCGTACAATAACCCATGTGGCGATGGAGTCCGCCTTTAACCGCCGTGCATTTCGCTCCGGCTGATGACTCCTGTCTATGACGGGTTGCGGTCGGCTGTCAGGAGAGGCAGCCGATAGCAGCGTGGTCGGATGGGTTTGCATGGCGCGAGGTGATCATGGCGGTAAGCATCGCAGAAGTCCTTGTCTTGTGTCTGCTGGCTGACTGGATTTTCCGCAAGTTTTCCATTCCCGGTCTCATAGGCATGCTCTTTGTCGGGGTGCTTCTCGGGCCTCACGTTGTCGGAGTTTTGGACCCTGACCTGATAGCAATAAGCGATGACCTGCGGCTTATTGCCCTTATTGTGATTCTGCTGCGGGCAGGTTTTGAGATCCGCAGGCGGACTTTGCACAGGGTAGGAGGCCGCGCCCTTATGCTGGCCTTTATTCCTGCGACCTGCGAGGGCGTCATGATTACGCTTGTGGCGCCGAGTCTTCTGGGCCTTACCTATTTTCAAGCGGCCATTCTCGCCTCAGTGCTGGCGGCTGTATCGCCGGCTGTTGTGGTGCCGCTGATGATACGTTTCATCAAGCAGCGAAAGGGCGCCTCCAAGGATATACCTTCGATGGTCCTGGCTGCGGCCTCTGTGGACGATATTTTCGTAATCGTAATCCATGGTGTGCTGGTAGCCATGTACGTCGGGCAAGAGGCAAATATTGCCTGGCAAGTTGCCGGGATTCCGCTGTCGCTTGTACTGGGTGCCGGGACGGGCCTCGCGATCGGTGCGCTATTATGCAGGCTCTTCGAACGGTTCAATCCTCGTGCCACCAAACGTGTCCTGACGGTAATTGCGATCTCAATTTTGCTTGTCCGGGTTCAGGACGTGGCCTCTGAGCACATCCCGTTTGCAGGCCTTGTTGCTGCGATGGCCATAGGATTCTTCATACTGGAAAAACGTGAGCACATGGCCCGTGAGATCTCCGCAAAGCTGGCAAAAATATGGGTCTTTGCCGAGATCCTGCTCTTCTCACTTATCGGTGCCCAGGTAAACGTCTCTCTTGCGTGGCGTGCGGGACTTGCCGGGACAGTCCTGATAGCTCTCGCTCTTGTCGCGCGTGCTGCGGGGGTCATGGCGTGCCTGGCAAAGAGCAAGCTGACCCACAAAGAGCGCTTTTTTGTTGCGGTTGCATATTCTCCCAAGGCAACAGTCCAGGCGGCTATCGGTGCTGTGCCCCTCATGGCGATGAGAGTGGCGGGCATGGACGCTGGCCCGGGCGAATTGATCCTCGCCGTGGCAGTGCTGAGCATCATCCTGACTGCTCCTGCAGGGGCGTGGGCTATAGAGGCTGTCGGTGCTCGCGTACTTTGTGCTGAGCCGGAGTCATCTTCAGACGCTTATGACACAGCGGTGGAAAGCTGCGCCGAGGCGAAACTTAAATGACCTTTATGGGATGCATGTGGTCTCTGTCAGGAAGCGGTGTCAGCCAACTGCACAGGATCCGGCGCAGGCTGTTTAGAGAGTGTCACTGTAAAGGTGCTGCCGGCGTCCGGCTTGCTCTCGACGTGAACGCGCCCGCCGTAGAGAAGAGCCAGCTTCTTGACTATTGAGAGGCCGAGGCCGCTGCCGAGGATATCACGAGTCCTCTCATTACGGATACGCACAAATTCATCGAAGAGCCTGTCAACCTCCTCCTTTGACATCCCTATGCCGGTGTCGGCGACCTTGATGGTGACCGTGTCATCCTCCTCGGCGAGGGCGACGGTGACGCTTCCACCGTCCCGGTTGTACTTTACCGCGTTGGAGAGGAGATTGTTGAAGATCATGCCGATCTCGGCGCGGTCTGCTCGCATTAATACGGAGTCAGGCGCCTCCAGGTTTATGCTGATGTTTCTCTGTGATGCCTCGGGCTCTGCCGTTTCCATGGCGTGGCGCGCAGCCTCGACAATATCTGTCTGGGTCAGCTCCCGCGTCTTCTGCCCGCTCTCTATGCGTGTGAGGTCCAGGAGGTCCATGACAAGCTTGCGCATGTGACGCGTGCGAATCATGCAGCGCTCGAATACATGATCATAGGCCGCCAGATCGTCTCCTGAGACGCGATCATTAACGATGTGCAGGTAGCCCTCTATCGCCGCAAGGGGCGCCTTCAGCTCATGGGCGAGCACTGATATGAACTGAAATCTCACCATCCGCTTTTCGGCGGCGAGCCTGCGCGCCTGGCGTGACAGAATCACGCTGCCGGCTGCCTTGCGAATGGTGCTCTTGAGCTCATCTGGCGTGAAGGGCTTGGCCAGAAAGTCCCACGCGCCGCGCTTGGTGGCCGATACGGCTGTCTCAAGCGTGGCATAGGCGGTTATCATGACCGTAAGGGTTTCAGCCTCGCCGGCAGTGACACGATCGAGTACGTCGAGCCCGCTGATGCCCGGCAGCTTGTAGTCCAGAAGCAGTATGTCCGGAGAGCGCTGCTCCATTATTTCGAGAGCCTCCTCGCCGGTCAGCGCGGTGTCGACCTCAAAGCCGACCTCTCCGGTGACTCCGCTGAGAGAGACGCAATAGTCTTTCAAGACCCTTTCGACCGCCGCGGTCATCCCCGGTTCGTCGTCGGTTACGAGAACCCTGAGTCGCTCCACGGCACACCTCCTGCGGCTCAGTTGATGAGCCTTTGAATCTCGCGCTTCAACTGCTCGAAGCGCACGGGCTTGGCAAGTACCGCATCAGCCTTCAGCCAGCCCCCCGTGCCAAAACCCATACCTGTCTGGCTTTCAACCGCCGTCACAAGGATGACGGGTATCGACTTATCCATTTTCTTGATGCGATAAGCCAGGTTGAAGCCGGCATCCATGTGCTCCATCATTAGGTCGAGCACGACCAGGTCAGGTCGTGTCTCCTTGAGAAGCTCGTAGGCTGCAGTTTCTCCATCGGCCGCCAGAACTTCAAAGTCCATCGCCTCAAGCCGCATCTTGAGCTGCTCGAGAAAATCCACATCATCGTCGACCAAAAGCACTTTTTTTGAAGCATCACTCATCGTAACAGACCAATCCTTCCCTTTTAGCTGCCGAAGTTTTCAATCAGTCTCCTGACCGACTCGTCGACATTGCCAACAGCCGATGGGCTCCCCCCGGTTTCCTCGTGGCGGGGCAGCTTGACGGTGAACGCGGTGCCTGTCGGCCCCTCGGCCTCATCAGCATTGGAGCGAACCGATATGTCTCCATTATGCATCTTGACGATTCCATAGGTAACTGCAAGCCCTAAGCCGGTGCCCTTTCCAAGTTGCTTGGTGGTAAAAAACGGATCGAATATCTTCGCAAGGTTTTCCCTGGGTATGCCGATGCCCGTATCGCTGATCTCCAGTAATATCTCATCTTCATTGCCGTCTATCGTTATTTCAAGGTTGCCGCCGTCATTCATCGCCGCGTAAGCATTGGTCACGAGATTTGACAGCACTTGCATGACCTGGTCGCGATCGATTTCAGCGACGGTGTCATCGGCCTCGACTCTGACCGATGTGTCGATGCCTTGCGGCGGCGGCATTGCCTTCAGGCATTCCTGCGCGAGGCTTTTGATGTCACAGGACTGGAGCACTATTTTATTTTGCCGGGCAAAGTGAAGCAGGCCGGATACGATCCGCTTACAGCGGTCCGCCTCCTTTGCAATCATCTCGAGGTCGCCTCGCAGTTTCTCTCTTTGATCACACTCGCCGAGCAGGATATGGGCGTACATGAGGACGACACCAAGGGGATTGTTCAGTTCGTGTGCGATGCCGGCGGCGAGCTGACCCATGCTGGCAAGCTTTTCAGACTGTAGAAGCGCCTCTTGTGCCATCGCGAGCTGCTCATGCGAGACGGCAAGGTCACTTACAGCCGTCTTCAACTGCTCGATCGTGTAAGGCAGGCACATCTCGCTTTCGGCAAATCCCTTGTAAATGGCAATGGCGTGATCGCGGCATGTTTCGTAGCCACAGGCGCCGCAGTTGAGCTCATCCTCCGGTTCAAACTTGCCCATCCGCTTCATAATCTCGATAAGCTCGTCGTCCATGGGTGTTGCAATTCGCTGGTCGTTTCCGGAAAACCGCCGCGAGAGATCGACTGCTGCCAGCCTGTCTATCCAACCCTGCCACTTGGTGGGATCAAAAGCCGCCTGCCTTTGCTGTACATAGCGGCTGACACTGGCGCGCCGCTTGAAAAGTGGTGTGTCACCAAATATGCCCGCGCCCATTATGCAGCCGTCGCATGCCAGCATCTCCAAGAAGTGCGCTTCAAGGTGACCGCCTTCAAACTCTCTTAATGCCTCCAGGAAGTTGCGATGCCCCTCGGTTGCCACGACTTCGTTGCTGACGAGGTCCTCTCTTATGTCCGCAGCCTGCAGCATCCCCCGGCTTATGGGAAACAGCGCACCGAGGTTCGCGTGCGGTTCGTCAAAGTCACTCGGTTCAACAACATCGGCCTCGATGCCTTTATCCTGCAGCATTTCGCGAAGCTCAACAAAGGTGAGCACTTCGTTCACCTCACTGAGAACCTCGCTGGTAGCGGCTTCGACCTTCTTTGCGATGCATGGACCTATGAAAACGACCTTGGTATCCTTTCCCGCGATGTGGTGAAAAACGCGCGCACTCGCGATCATAGGCGACACAATAGGCGCCAGCGTGGATACCATGCTGGGATGGTATCGTTCTACGTAGCCGACTATAGCAGGGCAGGCTGTCGAGACGTATCTGGTGCCGTTGCTCTTCTGTAGCAGTGCGGCTATCCTGCTGGCGACAAGGTCGGCCCCAAAGCCGACCTCCCCGACGATGTCGAAGCCGAGCGCTCTTACCATTCCAACCAGGCGCCGCCACGGGATATCTTGAAAATCCGCCGGAAAGCTCGGCGCAAGAATTGCCGCAACCCGGTCTGGTCCCTCCAGAAGTGCCGCCACACCCTCTTTACTCGAATACACCTGCTTTGCGTTCTGGCTGCAAACGCGCACGCAGTTGCCACATGCAATGCATCTTTCGCCTATGACCTCGGCCTGTCCGTCGGCTATACGGATAGCCTTCGCGGGGCATTCACGCACGCATGTATAGCATACGCGGCAGCGCTCCTTCACGGTCTTAACAAAGGGCATGTCATGCGGATGCTTCATCCGGGCGTCCTCATTTTATGACTTCACGACCCTCATAGCTTGTGTGAAGCAGTTCATGACTTTTGTGCCCGAGCGGTTTTCCAAGGAATTCATCGTACAGCTTCTTGACAGCGACATTTGAGTGCGAGGTCTTCACAGGGCCGTCCCGATCGATCTTGTAAAGTGCCTTCATGCGCGCCCTGACGGCATCAAGATCGGCGTTGAGCGGCTGGCCCCCACCGGCGATGCACCCGCCGGGGCACGTCATCACCTCGACAAAGTGCAGGTCCTGCCGGCCGCTCCTGACTTCCTCAAGAAGGGCTCGCGCATTGCCCAGGCCGCTTACGACAGCTATATTGACCTGCGTACCGTCTATGTCGAGAGATGCCTGCTTTATGCCTTCAAGACCCCGCAGCGGCTTGATCTCAAGTTTATCCAGTTCACGCCCGGTGACAAGAAAATGTGCTGTTCGGGCTGCGGCTTCCATTACGCCGCCCGAGGCGCCGAAAATCTTTCCCGCCGTTGTACGCTCGCCAAGAGGCGTATCCGCCGTATCGCTCTCCATTTTCTCTATATTGACGCCACAGCGACGAAGCAGGGCGCCAAGCTCGCGTGTGGTAAGCACGTAGTCGAGGTCCTGCAATTGGCCACGGCCCATCTCGCCGCGCCTCGCCTCGAATTTCTTGGCAGTGCAGGGCATGATTGACACGCTGACGATATTCTCAGGTGAAATGCCCTGGCGTTCGGCGTAGAAGGTCTTGATGAGAGCGCCCATCATCTGCTGGGGGCTCTTGCAGGTGGAAAGGTTAGGCATGAACTCCGGATAGAATGTCTCGACAAACTTAATCCAACCTGGAGAGCAGCTCGTGAACATAGGCAAGACCCCGCCGCTCGTAAGGCGCTGTACCAGCTCGGAGCCTTCCTCCATGATGGTTAGGTCTGCCGAAAACGAAGTGTCAAAAACCCGGTCGAATCCTACCCGGCGCAGCGCTGCCACCATCTTGCCGTTCACGTCTGTCCCCGGTTTCATGTCGAACTCTTCAGCCAGAGTCACAGATATGGCCGGGGCGTGCTGCACCACGACAAACTTATCAGGGTCTGCGATAGCTGCGAGCACGTCGTCAATCTCAAAGCGCTCACTGAGAGCGCCCGTAGGGCATACCACCACACACTGGCCGCAGTTGATACAGGAGGAAACGTTCAGTCCGCAATCAAAAACGGTGCCGACAAAGGATTTGCTGCCTCGATTCATAAAATCAATGGCAGAGACGCTCTGTATCTCTTCGCAAACCCTGACGCACCGGCCGCACAGGATGCACTTGTCCGGGTCACGCACCAGTGAAGGGCTGGAGACGTCCTTTGTCCGGGTGCTCTTCTCTCCGCTGTAGAGACGCTCACTGATGCCGAGCTCGCTTGCCAGCTCCTGTAGCTCGCACTTTGCAGCGCGGCTGCAGTAGAGGCAGTCGTCGGGATGGTTGGACAATAGCAGCTGCACCACAGTGCGGCGGGCGTCGAGCACTCGTGGCGACCGGGACTTGATCTTCATCCCCTCGGCCACCGGGTAAGAGCAGGATGGTACGAGACCGCCAAACCCCTCTACTTCGACCACGCACAGCCGGCAGGCGCCGGTGGGTGCCATCCCATCCATGTGGCACAGGGTGGGCACCTCAACGCCGTTACGGCGAAGCGCAGAAAGAATTGTCTCGCCCTCATGGGCCTCGATCTGTCTGTTGTCGACTTGTATACTCATCGATCCAGTCACCTCTCGGTTAGTTGCCAGCCTGCATATCCCGAGTGAAGTCGAGGTCGCAACGCAGGCATCTTCGCGCTTCACGCAGCGCCTCATCCTCGCTCACCACCAGTTCCACTTCGTCGAAACCAACCCGCTGCGCCAGCGGCAGCTGTGGTGCATCGACGCGTGTCGGAATCTCCTCGCCTTCTTCAAAAACCGCGGGCTCGACATAGACCGCAGGCAGCTTGACTCTCGAGATTCGATGAAGGTTCTTGCCGGTGAGGAATCGGTCTATCATCTCGGCCGCCTCCTTGCCGTCGCGAACGGCCTCCACGACTGTGTTGGGGCCGCGCACGACGTCACCGCCGGCGAATACGCCCTTGCGCGCGGTAGTATGCGACTCATTGTCGGTCGAAATCGATCCCCATTTCGTAAGCGTAAGACCGGTTACGTCCTTTGTGCAAGGATCCTCGGATATCGCCACGATCAGGGTGTCAAGTTCAACATCGTATTCGTCACCCGGTATCGGCACGGGTCTGCGTCGTCCGCTGTCATCAGGGGCACCCAGCTCGTTACGCTGCAGGCGCAGGCCTTTGAGTGAGCCGCCGGACTCGTTGACTTTGACAGGTGCGACAAGCTCCACGATCTCGATACCCTCGCGCCGCGCCGCATCGATCTCTTCACGGTAGGCCGGCATCTCGGCTTCTGTGCGTCGATAGTAAACCGTGACGCTCTCGACGTCTTTGAAACGCCTGGCTACACGGGCGGCGTCGATTGCTGAGTTACCACCGCCGACAATACCCACTTTGCCGGTTGCGAGCTCGCGGCCCTCAAGATTGTAAGCCTTCAGGAAATCGATGCCCGGCAGTACTCCCGAAACATCCTCGCCCGGTACCCCAAGCTTCCTGCTGTGATGTGCGCCCATTGCAAGGTACACCGCATCATATCCCTCTTCGAAAAGGGAGTCTACCGTAAAGTCGCGGCCCAGCGCCTTCCCGCAGATCAGTTCGGTGTTTTCATTCAGCAGCGAGCCTATCTCCTGATCGAGCACATCGCGTGGGAGACGGTACTCCGGAATGGCGCAGACCAGCATCCCGCCGGCCTTGTGCTCCTTCTCGTACAGGGTCACTCGATGCCCCTTAGCCGAAAGACAATGGGCAGCGGTAAGCCCCGCCGGCCCAGCGCCGACAATCGCCACTCTCTTAGATTTGTCGGTGGCCTTCTTTACCTGCACTTTGGGGCCGTTATGATCGACTTGTTCAATGGCAAAACGCTTGAGCGTACGTACGGCGATAGGATCGCCTCCGGTCGTGCCGCAGCGGCACATGATTTCGCAGGGATGATGGCATACGCGCGAGCACGTCGACGGGAACGGATTGGCCTCACGGATGACATGGTAGGCCTGGTCATACTCGCCGCGGGCGATATGGGCCACATAGCGCCATACCTCTGTACCGACCGGACAACCAGTCTCACACGGCGCCCCGACGAGTTCTTTGCAGGCGCCGGCCGGGCAGTGCCGCTCAAAAACGTGGGCCTCGTACTCGTTGCGGAACCAGCGCAGGGTGGCGAGTACCGGATTGGGTGCGGTCTGGCCCAATCCGCACAAGGATGTGTCCCGTATGACGGTTGCGAGCCCCTCCATGCCTTCAACTCCACGAAAGCGCTCTAGCGCATCCAGCCCCTCCTCGCTACGGCGACCTCTGGTTATGCGTTCAAGGATCTCCAGCATCCGCTTGGTGCCTTCGCGGCAGGGTATGCACTTGCCGCAGGACTCCGACTGGATAAACTCCATGAAGTATTTGGCCAGATCCACCATACAGGTAGTTTCATCCATGACGACCAGGCCGCCGGAACCCATCATCGCACCGACGCTTTTTAGTGACTCGTAGTCGATTTCGATGTCGAGATGCTGCGTGGGAATGCAGCCGCCTGAAGGTCCGCCGATCTGCACTGCCTTGAATGCTCTACCTCCGGGTACACCGCCGCCGATGGCAAATACGATGTCGCGCAACGTAGTGCCCATCGCCACCTCAACAAGCCCCGTGTTTTCAACCTTGCCGGAAAGGGCAAAGACCTTTGTGCCTTTGCTCGTCTCTGTACCGACGGCAGCAAAGGCTTGGGGCCCCTTGTCGACGATGCCCGCTACGTTTGCAAGGGTCTCGACGTTGTTGATTGCTGTCGGCATGTCAAAAAGTCCCTTGACGGCGGGGTAGGGGGGGCGCGGGCGCGGCATTCCGCGCTTTCCCTCGATGCTGTGCATAAGGGCCGTCTCTTCTCCACAGACAAAGGCGCCGGCCCCCTGCTTTATGACGACATCGAGCTCAAAGCCGCTGCCAAGTATGTTGTTGCCGAGCAGTCCGTAATCAATCGCCTGGCTTATGGCCTTGCGCAGCCGCTTTATCGCTAACGGGTATTCTGCACGAATGTAAACATACGCTTTGTGTGCGCCGATGGCATAGGCTCCGAGCGCGAGTCCTTCGAGGAGCCGATGCGGATCTCCCTCTATGACCGCGCGGTCCATGAAGGCGCCAGGGTCTCCCTCATCGGCATTGCATATCATGTAGCGGGCCTCAGCAGGCGTCTGGAGGGTAAAGCGCCACTTCCTGCCTGTGGGAAAGCCGCCGCCGCCACGCCCCCGCAGGCCGCTCTCTTCCACTATTGAGCAGACATCCTGAGGAGTATTCTCGCGCAGGGCCTTCGAAAGTGCAGCATAGCCTCCGCGCGCAATATACTCGTCGATACTTTCAGGGTTTATGATGCCACAGTTAGCCAGGACCCATCTTTTCTGAGGTGCAAAGAATGGATGCTCGTCAATGTATGACACACCCGGCCATTCAGCAAGGCCCTCTGCGCGGTATTGACCCAGCAGGTCTTCCTCTTGAGGGTCTCCTGCGAACGCCTTCTCGAGCATGTCTGCAGCATTTTCTGCAGTTACACTGCAGTATGACAGCCGCGCGCGCCCGGGCATCTGGATATCGACAATCGGCTCAAGAGCGCAAAGTCCCACGCAGCCAACCTCGACCACGTCAGCATCGATGTCCTTTTGATCCAGATAGACGCGTATGGCCTCAAGTGTCTCAGAAGCACCCGCACCCAGACCGCAAGTGCCGGTTCCAACAAAGACGGCAACCTTTTCCAGTACTTTTCGGTTGATGTAGTCTGCACGACTTGAGCGCAGTCCACGGCATGCTTCAGTTGTGTGGCAGCGGGGGCCGTCAAGCAGGCACTCCACCAGCTCAGGGCAGGGCCTGCTGGGGTCATGGGTACACTCGCTGCAGCATTTCTCAATAATGGTTTCAGGCATCTTCGGCAGCCTTTCCGCGATAGATATCAAGAATTTGCGTCACTTTACCGGGGGTCATTCTGGCATGGACATTGCCACCTACAGAGATTACCGGCGCCAGTCCGCAGACGCCTATGCACACTACAACCTCCAGGCTGAACAGCCGGTCACGAGTGGTTTCCCCCGGCTCGATCTCAAGCTCGCGACACAGGGTCTCCAGGACCGCGGCCGATCCCTTCACATGGCATGCGGTACCCCGGCAGATCTGTATGTGAAAGCGGCCCAGGGGCTGGAAACGGAACTGGTTGTAAAAAGTCGCAACGGAGTACACCTTGCTGGCGGGAAGCCCGAGTACCTCGCCGATCTTCGCCACCGACGTACGTGAGAGATACCCCTCTGCCTCCTGGACCTCCTGAAGAATCGGAATAAGAGTATCCCGGCCGGCACCTCTGTGTCTTGCAATTATTTCCTCTACATTTACGGTTTCGGTTGTCACCTTGGGCCCTTTCAAATCGCATTCTGACGTGAAAAGTACGCGACCTTCTCGATTGACGCAGTCATATCCATGTTTTCAACATAAATTCCGTCCGACACCCGCAGCCGCACCGGCGCAAAATTCAGAATGCCACTCACGCCTGCACCAGCAAGCATGTCCGCTACTTTCTGTGCACGAGAGGCTGGTACGGCGATTATCGCAGTGCGGATGGATCTTTTACTAAGTACCTCGTTAATCTCAGTAATGCTCCAGCATCTGCAACCCTTGATGACCCTGCCTGCCTTGTACGGATCACTGTCGAAGGCAGCAGTGATGGTCAGCCGCTGCTGCCTTGCTGCGAAATATGCCAGCAGGGCCATGCCGAGGTTTCCCACGCCGACAAGCGCCACCTCCTCACTCCGCGAGCCATCGAGTACGGCTGAAATAGCTTCCATGAGCCGCGAGATAGTGTACCCTCGCTGCGGATTGCCGGAGTATCCGGTTGACATAATGTCCCTGCGAACCTGTGCGGCAGTGGTGAGCGCCAGGTCGGCAAGTTCGTGCGAGAAGATACTGGTCCTGCCGTCCTTTAAGAGCGCACGCATGATCCGCCTGTAGAGGCTGAGCCTGGCCACGGTTTTTTCAGGTATTCGCCTTATCATCTGCGCCCTGCCTGTGACAAACCGCACGTTGTGACAGATTTCACGAAGTACTATACACGCGCGGAGGGTCGGCGTCAACCAAAATATCGATAGTTTTTTCACAAAGTCATCCAGACGCGAACCGCAGGCATGTGAAAGGGCCATATCTATTACAAATGGATATGGCTAATTTAGCCAATGTGCTTCTGTGTGCAAGAGAAGCTTGACCGCCTCAAAACGTGACGGCGGTGTAAGCGCCTGCTGAAGGCGCCTCGTCAACATATGCACGTCTTGATGCAGGCAATGGAGTATCCTTATGGTTTCTGTTCTGTCTTCAGCTCGGCGCTGCAGAGCACTTTCTTGTGTACCGGTAGCTTGACTGGTTTTAAGTGCGCGTGAAAATGAGCTTGAGAGACGGGCCTTTGATTTTGTTGTGTGGAAAGGGTCAGATATGTCATTTGAGGACGGCTGGGCTGCCATGAATCTTGACATGCCTCGAAGGGTCCCCCGTACTGAGTATTCAGTGACGACGCACTGGGCGCTAATCTCTGCCGTGACCGGGATTGAGGTGTGTTCCGAGAGCAATGAGGCGCTGCGAAGGAGAGCTGCCCGCGCGTTTATGAAGGAGTGGAACTACGATTTCTTCTGGTCGACCCTGATAGGAGGTGATGAGTTCGGCGAAAGAAGGACAAGTATGGGGCACGCGATTTATGAGGCTGACGGCTCGGATTATGACGCTGAGGTCCTGACTTTGTTTGCCGATCCTGAGTCTGCGTTAGATTTTGATCCACAAGAGGCGTTTGGCCAGAAGAGCGAAGCAGACCTTGTGAGGCGTTTCGAGCAGCACTACAAAGCGAACTGCCAGTCCAATGGCGACGGCGTCAATATGACTGGCGTTTACGTAACGCTGATGTCGGGCCTTATCGATTTACTTGGCTGGCATACGCTCCTTCTGGCAGCCGGGGTAGACCTGGCGCGCTTCGGTGCGCTCGCAGATCGGTATGCGTGTTGGGTTGGGCAGTACTTCTCGGCCCTGGCCAAAGCCGATGTGCCGATAGTGATGGTTCATGACGACATAGCCTGGACCACTGGTCCGTTTATCGCTCCTGAGTGGTATCGATTGCACATATTTCCGCACTACAGGAGTTTTTTTGAGCCTATAGTTGCGAGCGGCAAGAAGATCATCTTTACCTCGGACGGAAACTATACAGACTTCATAGACGACATAGCAGGGTGCGGGGTGCATGGCTTTGTTCTGGAGCCCTCGACCGACATGGGCTACATCGCTGAGAAATATGGTCGTACGCACGTTTTCATCGGAAACGTTGATACGCGCGCTTTGCTTGGAGGGTCACGCGAACAGATCCGCACGGAGGTCGAGCGTTGTATGGATGTGGGAAAATCCTGCCCCGGCTACTTCATGGCCGTGGGAAATCACATCCCGCCAAATACCCCCGTGGACGCAGCGCTTTACTATAACGAGGTTTATGAGCGGCTGTGCAGGCGCTGACAAAGCGTTGCAGCGCCCCCCCCGGATGGGTGTCGCCGGGGTGATCAATGCTCTGCTCAGACGCGAGCCTGCCCGGCGCGAGCTGGGTACCTGCGGCCGATCAGGTGCCGGCAAGCAGCGCGCTAAAGCCCTCCAGAAGGGCCGTGACGTGTCGCTTGGTGGCGCTCTCGCCCATCAGCCCTATGCGCCAGGCCTTGCCTTTGAAGTCGCCAAGCCCCCCGCCTATCTCTATCGAATAATCCTCAAGAAGCGCGGTGCGCACCTCTGCCTCAGCTACGCCCTCCGGCGCGGCGACGGCGTTGAGCATCGGCAGCTGATGGGCCGGATCGGCCAGATACGAGAGACCGAGACTCTCAAGACCTTTCTTGAGTGTGTCATGAGCCGCTGCATGCCTTTGCCAGCGAGCCGGCAGCCCCTCTTCAAGCACTATTCGCAGTGCCTCATGGAGTCCGTACACCATGTTTATCGGCGCGGTGTGGTGATAAAGGCGCTCCCTGCCCCAGTACTGCATCATCATCGACATGTCGAGATACCAGGATCGCACCTTTGTTTTGCGCTGCATGATGACATCCGCGGCAGCCGGTGAGAATGTGACCGGCGCGAGGCCTGGCGGGCATGAGAGGCATTTCTGCGTGCCGCTGTAACATGCATCGATATTCCAGTCGTCGACTGCCACCTCCATTCCGCCGAGGCTGGTAACTGCGTCGACCAGAAGAAGCGCGCCGCCCTCGTGTACTGCTCTGCTGATAGGCTCGATCGGCTGGGCTGCCCCGGTGGATGTCTCTGCGTGGACGATGCCAACAAGCTTGAAGGGCCCTTTGTCGGCGATTGCGTCTTTGATATCGTCTGCGGTGAAGACTTCTCCCCAGGGCCGGGAAACAGTAGTCACCACCGCGCCGGAGCGCTCGGCCACATCGGCCATGCGAGCGCCGAAGACGCCGTTTACGCACACAAGCATGCTTTCGCCAGGTTCTATAAGGTTTACAACGCATGCTTCCATACCCGCAGAGCCCGTGCCGCTGACTGCCAGGGTAAGGTCATTTTTGGTCTGAAAGACATCCCTGAGCATGCCGCGCAGTTCATTAAGTATCTCCAGAAAGCGTGGGTCAAGATGACCGATCGTGGGCTTTGCCATCGCTGCCAGCACGCGCTCGCTGACGTCTGAAGGGCCCGGCCCCATTAGCATACGTGGCGTCACATCTGCAGCCTCAAACACGCTCTTTCTCCTTCGTGAGGTCTCTTACTTTGGAAAATCGATAATGCCCCCATAGGCTGGAGGCGACTGGTGTACACCAGTTTTCGAGTTAAGCCCCCGTTGTCAACACTCCAATGGGTTTTCTCAGCGGGCGCAGCGCAAGGTCATGGGCTGTACAACCCGGGCCCGGATAACTCAGGATAAGTCCGTCAACTCTCATTTTCGTGCACCTGCTCCACACGGGGTTATTCAGGCCGGTGTCGCAGGATAGAGGCCCTTGCCTCAGGCAATGTCGTTTATTCAGGTTTTGTGCAATTCATTGCCAGTGAGGCGTGTTTATGGTATAATATCGCATAGTTGCAGGATGATGGCTCATTGACAAGTGGGGCCACTCGGCCTCATCGCATATCAGTGGGGGCGAAAGGACTCGACTGGGCGAGATGAGGTGGAGGTTGCGCGCCGAGGTCGCAGGGAGGCCTCGTTAAACACCCTGCAAAATCAATATCTGCCGACAATCAGTTGGCCATGGCTGCCTAAGCAGGCAACCCGCCGACCCGTCCCTCTCCCGCGGGGGCAGGAAGGCGTCAGACAGCGGGATAGCCTGAGTGCCCCTCGCCCGGGGGGTTGAAGGCGAAACTCAATCGGGCTGCGCCGTCTGTGTGCCTGTCCGCCGGCGCACTGACGGCTAAGATTTGATGACGGACTATGCGCGTAGAAGCCTTCGCCAAACCGCTGCAGGACGTGGGTTCGATTCCCACCGCCTCCACCATTTTGTCTTGCCGTAAGATATTTGTGGCAAAAGGGCTTGCGTCGTTATCCCTCAAGCCGCCTGCCGGCTTAATTCTACATACTGCATTCTCATGCACTAAAGAGACAGCTTCTCCCACGGCCTCGGCGATCTCGCTGAGCCGGTCTTGGCGGACTCGCCCATAGGCGTTCATGTTCAGCTCGGGCGTGGCATGCCTCGCCAATGTCTGTGCCTCTTTGATGGAGGCGCCCGCCTTGTGACTCGCCCCACGCCAGGTATTCGTCGGATACTTCCTTGAAGGGCCGCGTCCTGTGCTTGTCTGCAGGTTTCCATGCAGGACGATAGCCCAGGCGTATTTGGCGATCTTCATCCTCCAGTATCTCAGCCATCCTTAGTGTCTCACGTCTGCGTGATGTGCCGGTGAAAGACTTCTATTTTCCGTGAGAGTCTATGTACCAGCCGACCTGCTGGCCGTTCGCTTGCGATTGTTTCGGACACCGGCCATTATTGGGCCGCTTCCTGTTGCCAACACCTGAGGAGAAATGTAGAAAGCGAAAGTCCCTCGGCTTTCGCCTCGGCCTCCAACATCGTCAGGAAACTTTTTTTTCGAGAGAGCATTTTTCTCTTTACAGCGGCAGGAAAAGGACTACTATGTAGCGCGTAGTATGTAATGCATAGGAGCAGTTATGAACGGATGGATCACTCAGCTGCGCAAGGGC
>SLPQ01000171.1 GCA_007131925.1 Candidatus Brocadiia bacterium
AATGGCGGAGAGGGGGGGATTCGAACCCCCGGTAGGGCAAGCCCTACACCGGTTTTCGAAACCGGCCCGTTCGACCGCTCCGGCACCTCTCCGCGATACAGTTGTGTTACATGAGGCTTTTCGGGGGGAAGGGGCGGTTCTCAAACCGGCCCGTTCGACCGCTCCGGCAACTCTTTCGGGGCACAGCTGCTCAGCACTTTTCAACGGCGTGACAGCTCTTCCGTTGAAGAGTTGCAGCAAGCTCCGGCGTCATTGCTGATTATCCCGCCTCTGGCGGAAAAATTGCTGAAGCAGCTCTCGAGACTCTTCGGCCATTACCCCCGCAGTTACTTCGACGCAGTGGTTCAACCTCGGGTCGCAGACAATATTATACAGCGTGCCACACGCGCCGGCCTTAGGATCTGCGGCCCCGTAAAGGAGCCGGCTCACGCGCGCCAGCACAAGAGCGCCCGCACACATACAGCACGGTTCGAGCGTCACGTAGACGACCGCGCCGTCGAGCCGCCATGCTTCTATTGCCTCAGCCGCCTGGGTCAGGGCAATCATCTCAGCGTGGGCGGTGGGGTCCCGCAGCGTCTCGCGCATGTTATGAGCGCGTCCGATGACGCGACCATCCCTGACCACGACCGCCCCGACAGGCACTTCGCCTTGCGAAGCCGCCGCCGCCGCCTCGCGCAAGGCCATCTTCATGAACTCCTCGTCCGCCCGGACGATATCTCCTGTAGATCTGCAGCCACACATGCAGGCAAGATTATGGCCGCGGGGCCCAGGAGAGTCAAGAGCGTGCAAGAGAGAAGTGCCGGGCGAGGTGCAAGACCGCGGCTCAGATGCGGTCCAGGTGCGCTGAGAGCTTTATGCGAGCTGCTGCGCCGTGCGTTACGGCATACGACAACCCTCGCCTTGACATTTTGTCGGCCGGTCCGCAGAGTCTATTGAATGCGGCGACTCTTGCACCGACGGGCGGCCAGCATCAAGTGATGCAGCCTCTTAAGAGTTCGCAAAAGGTGCAAGAATTACGACAAAGCATACGCGTGGAAGAGGTTTGGAAGCGGATGTTGACCTTGTGCTTCGGCGTGTTAGAATAGAGCACGCAAGTATCATTTGAAAGATATGGCCGCGCTAGACGGGGAGGTAGCGGTGCCCTGTACCTGCAACCCGCTATAGCAGGGTCGATGCCTTTTCGAGGCTGCGGCTTTTTGAGGTATCCGTCCGGCAAGCAGCGTTGACGGCCGGGTCCCAGCAGATAGGAAGGCGTGAATCTGGTCAGGCCCTGACGGGAGCAGCCATAAGCGATCTTACCTATGTGCCGTGGGGCAGCCCGGCCTGAGCAGGCTACCGGATGGGTCCTGAAGGGGCCCGGTCGACAAAAGGTGCGCGGCCTTTTAATTAATCGAGGCTCACCCGCGATGTCTTACATTGTCCTTTCCAGAAAGTACAGGCCTCGCACTTTTGACGAGGTCGTCGGTCAAAAGCACATTACCGAAACGCTCAAGAACGCCATCGATTCGGACAGGGTGGGCCAGGCTTATATTTTTTCCGGTACGCGCGGTACCGGCAAGACCACGATGGCGCGCATTCTCGCCAAGGCTCTCAACTGCCTCAAAGGGCCGACAAGCTCACCCTGCCTCGAATGCGCGATCTGCCTTTCCATCGACTCCGGTGATGACGTCGACGTAATCGAGATAGACGGTGCCAGCCACAACTCAGTCGAGGACGTGCGCGAGCTTCGTGCAAACGCAAACTACCGGCCCGCGCGGGCCCGATACAAGATCTACTACATTGACGAGGTTCACATGCTGTCAAATGCGGCATTCAATGCCCTTCTCAAGACGCTGGAAGAGCCGCCTGCGCATGTGAAGTTCATCTTCGCTACCACCGAGCCGCACAAGATACCGCTTACTATACAGTCGCGATGCCAGCGCTTCGATTTTCGCAGTATCTCGGCTGCGGACATCCAGCAGCGTCTGAGTTTTATCGCGAAGTCGGAGG
Organism: Candidatus Brocadiia bacterium; assembly: GCA_007131925.1. Lineage (GTDB taxonomy): Bacteria > Planctomycetota > DG-23 > SLPQ01 > SLPQ01 > SLPQ01. Next base: position 1,990 of record SLPQ01000171.1, read on the forward strand.
GATTGAAGGTTGATGAGGGCGCATTATCGCTAATCACGCGCTTTGCCGCAGGCAGTATGCGCGACGGTGAGAGCCTCCTTGACCAGGTTGTATCGTGCTCTACCGGTGCTGTCAGCCGGACAGAGGTCGAGACGGTTCTCGGGGTGGTGCCGACCGAGGCGCTTTCGAAGCTCTTTGGGTGCCTGGGGGAGGCAGACACGGCCGGCGCGCTCGAGACTGTTGACAGCGTGCTCTCAGGCGGCACTGCAGCGCGGCAGTTTCTCGGGGAGCTGATTGATTACCTGCGTGATGTGCTTGTGACGCGGGAGTGCGGGGCAGACTCGGCCCTTCTTGTAAGAAGCGAAGACGAGCGAGGGATGCTCGCCGAGGACGCAGGGCGCATGAGCGAGGATGCGCTTGTCTATGCCATGGGGCTCTTGAGCGAGACCTATGCCCGGCTTGGGCGCTTTCCGCTGTCAAGGGGACTGCTGGACGTGTCGATCATCAAGCTGTCGAGGGTTGAGGATTTTCTCAAGCTTCGCGGTTTTCTGGACGGCCTGCGCAGCGGCCAGAGTGGTGGAGCCGGTCCCGTATACGGCGGCAGAGCCGAAGGGGGTGTCCCTGGTGCCCCTTTTGCGCTTGAAAAGACATCGCAGGAGGAGCCAGCCCAAGAGGCGACCTCTCTTGAGGAGGCCGTCGTTGCTGAGGCGCTCAAGCGCTGGCCCCTTGTCGGTAGAGCCCTTCAGCGGCGTGCCGACATGGCAGTTGACGGCGACACGGTCAGGATATCGCTGCCGGCGAATGCCAAGATCGAGCTCGCGCGTTTTGAGGATGAGTCGCTGCATCGTGCCCTTGAAGATGCCGCAAGCCGGTTTCTCGGCAGGAAGGTCTGTATAAAGGCGGCCTGTGTTCTGGACGCAAAAGTCGAAGACACGCCCCCGGAGAGCACCGGCAAGACCGGCAAATGGGAGATGGTAAGGCAGGATCCGTCTGTTCGACGCGTGCTTGAGATATTCGGCGGTACGATATCCAACGTGGAGGAGTGATATATGCTGGAAGGACTGTCCAATTTTTCCAACATGGCGAAGATGCTCAAGGCTGCCGGCCAGTTCAAGGAGCAGTTGGAGGGTCTTCAGAAAGATCTGGCCCAGCGCAGCGTGGATGGCTCGGCGGGGGGAGGCATGGTAAAGGTCACTGTCAACGGCGCGCAGGAGGTGCTGTCAATCGAGATAGACCAGGAAATGATGGCCGACCCCGATAAGCAGATGATCGAAGACCTTGTAGCTGCCGCGTGCAATGCTGCGCTTGAGCGTTCAAGGGAGGTAGCCCGCGAGGAGATGGCGAAGCTGACGGGTGGGCTCGGTATTGATCTTCCGGGTATAATGTAAGTGGGCACAGGGGTGACCCGGAGAAAAACAGCATGGCGGAAAATCTTGAAAGCCTTGAGAGGCTCGTCGGCGAGTTGAAGAGACTTCCCGGCATCGGCTCGCGCACCGCCGAGCGGCTTGCCTACCACCTTCTTAGAGCATCAGAGGCGGATGCGCTGGCGCTTGCAGAGGCGATACGCGACATCAAGCGCAACATGCGTTACTGCCGAGAGTGCTTCAACCTGACCGAAGAAGAGCTCTGTGCCGTCTGCCGCGACACACGGCGCGACCGCTCGGTCATCTGCGTGGTCGAGCAGCCAAAGGACGCGTGGGCACTCGAGCGCACTGGCAACTACAGTGGGCTCTATCATGTCCTTCTCGGGCGACTTGCGCCTCTGGATGACATGGGCCCGGCGGATCTTACGGTTGACGATCTCGTGCGGCGCGTCATGAGTGGTGGTGTAAAGGAGGTTGTAATAGCCACAAACCCCAATCTTGAGGGTGATGGTACGGCGGCATTCATAAAAGAGAAGCTTGCTGGCAGCCCGGTGAAGATCAGCCGGATCGCGCGCGGCATACCAGCGGGCTCCAGCATCGAGTACGCCAACAACAATATTTTGCAGGATGCGCTCGCCGAGAGACGCGAGATGCAATAACAGCTACTGGGAAAGACATATGGCGCCCGACATCAGACTTGACACCGGCCTGCATGCACGACTCGAACAGCGGCTCAAGCTCGCCCCGCAGATAATCCAGTCCATAGAGATACTTCAGCTTCCCACCCTGGCGCTTGAGGAGCTGGTGCTTCAGGAGATGGCTGAAAACCCCGTCCTCGAATTGCAGCAGGCGGAGCCCTCAGATGACGAGCGCGCCGAAAGCGATGAGGGTGCCGATGAAGAGGATGACCCGGTCCAGAGGGAGATAGCCGAGGATTGGCGTGAGTTTGCAGGGGAGAGGCCGGGCAGACCTGACAGCGAGGCCAGCGATCGAAAGCAGCAGGCGATGCTCAACACCGCGGCAAGGCCTGTAAGCCTGCAGGAATACCTCCTGGCGCAGTTTCGGCTACTGGGGCTGGACGAGCGTGTCTCGGCCGCAGGAGAAGAGATTATCACCAATCTCGATGACAGCGGCTACCTGCGTATTTCTCTTGAAGAGCTTGTCGCGCTTTCGGCCGGAGCCTATTGCATGGAGGAGGCCGAGGCCGCCCTCAAAGAGGTCCAGATGCTTGACCCGCCGGGCGTAGGCGCTCGTAGCCTGCAGGAGGCTCTATTGCTCCAGGTGCCGCTGGAAGACCATGACCTCATAAGGCGCATCATCACCGACCATCTCGCTGATGTCGAACGCAACCGCCTTCCTCTCATCGCGCGCAGAAACGGCGCGGATATGGACCAGATAAAGGAGGCGGTGGAGTACATATCGCACCTTAATCCACGCCCGGGAAGTGTCTTTTCGGGCCAGCCGGCCCCGCGCATCGTACCGGACCTGGTTGTCGAATACACCGACAGCGGTTACGAGGTGCGCCTTGAGGACAGCCACGTGCCGAATCTGGCCATATCGATGCTTTATGAGAGGCTGGTCGCGTCGGACAATGCCGACCCTGCTGCGCAGAAATACCTGCGTGACAAGATCCGTGCCGCGCGCTGGCTTATTGACGCTATAGAGCAGAGAAAGACCACGCTTTACCGCATTGCATGTGCAATCGTCGACACGCAGGAGGGTTTTTTCGATTATGGCCTTTCGCATCTCAAGCCTCTGCGCATGCAGGAAATCGCCGAGAAGGTCGGCGTTCACGTTTCGACGGTCAGCCGCGCCATAGCCGATAAATATATACAGACTCCCAGGGGGATTTTTCCGCTGAAATATTTCTTCACCGGCGGGCTGATGAACGATGATGGCAACCTTCAGACCTGGCGCACTGTCCAGCAGGAGATCGGGGAGCTTGTCGCCAGCGAGGATAAGTCGACCCCCCTTTCGGATGAAGAAATCTCCAGGCTGCTTGCTGCAAAAGGTTATGATGTGGCCCGCCGCACGGTCACCAAGTACCGAAAGGCCCTTGGCATACCATCGAGCCGCCGCAGAAAAAGCTACTAAAAGCCTTACCGAAGGGCAATTTTTCCTTTGACTAAGTGGTCTGCATGCATAAACTGGCCGTTCAATAGCAGCTTGAGCCGGATCGCGCTGCGGAGAATACGCAAGAAGGAGGAAGCCGATGCTGAGGAAAGTAGTCCTTTTGTTGGTGGTCGTTTCCATGCTTGCCATCGCGGTCGGCTGCACCACTTACAACACCGCCAATTTCAGCCGTACGGCACACCTGAGGCGTTTGGCAATCACCGGTGAGCAGCTCAGGATGGCGCATGAGGACATTGACCGCATCCTCCTGCTTGAGCATTACCCCATCAGCGGCAAGTATAACCACTGAGTTTCGCTGGAAACTCTAATGACAAGGGCCTCCCGCCAGGCCGGGCGGCCTTTTTTTTTCTGTTATGTGACCGTCGGCTCCAGAGCACTGACTGCTGCGAGATGCCTCGCGCTGGAGGACTGCATTGGACCTTCATACCGCTTTGGGCCCCCTGCAGCTGAGAAACCCGCTCATCATGGCTTCGGGCACTTTTGGCTACGGATGGGAGTTTCGGGACTTTCTCGATTATTCACGCCTGGGGGGAGTGATTGCCAAGACGGTGACCATCCGGCCGCGCAAGGGAAACCCTCCGCCGCGCACCTGTGAGACGGCCTGTGGAGTTCTCAATTCTATAGGTCTGCCTAACGGCGGCATAGACGAGTTTCTGAGAGTCGGCCTGCCTTATTTATCCAGGCTTGACACATGCCGCATCGCAAGCATAGCCGGGGAGACAGTAGATGAGTTTGTCGAAATGGCCCGCCGCATATCAAACCAGGGCGGCGCTGATGCCATCGAAGTTAATATCTCCTGCCCGAATGTGAAGAAGGGCGGCATGGCCTTTGGGGCGGATGCGCCCGCTACCGAACAGGTAACACGCGCAGTCCGCGCGGTCTGTGCTGTCCCGGTCATTGTCAAGCTGACACCCAACGTCACATCGATCGGTGAGATCGCGGCTGCCGCGCAGGCCGGCGGCGCCGACATCATATCCGCCGTGAACACCTTCCTGGGAATGGCGGTCAGCTGGCCCGACGCCAGGCCAATGCTGGGCAACATTGTCGGTGGTCTTTCAGGACCGGCAATCAAGCCGCTCGCGCTCAGGAATGTCTGGGAGGTGGCCCGATCTGTCGACATACCGGTTATGGGTGTGGGTGGCATTGTGACCGGCGCCGATGTGCTTGAGTTTATGACGGTTGGTGCGCGGGCAGTGCAGATTGGCACGGCTTCCCTGGTGGAGCCGACCGCGATGGAGCGGATACTGTCTGAGATGGTCGCCGAGCTTGACGAGCACGGCTTTTCCTCGGCAGAGCAGGCCCTTGGTAGATTCAAACCCTCACAGGGGCCCTCTTGCTGCAGATGAGGCTCTGCGAGCTCACGAGCCGATCGCAGTCATCATCAGGCTGCGGGTGCTTCAGGCACGCTGCTTTGAAATTGATAGACCCTTTGGGACAGGTCCATATAATTCGTAATCCGTGTTTTTTCGGCTGATGCCCACCGATTGCAGGTAAAAAAAAGGAGTCTTGTCGCTTATGAAGCTTACGGAGATCGATCTTAAGGGCCTCGGCAGGTTTCTCGAGGAGAAGGCCGGCTTTGAGGTGTGCGAGTTTTTTACAGGTGAGCCGTGGGACTATATCTATACGAATCGTAAGATTCTGATGCGCATCAGACATGATGGCGCAGGATATGTTCAGTTGGAGCCGCCCGGCGGCACGGTCCTCCACAAGGTGGAGAGGTTTCAGGAATTTCCCTCCTTTTTCGTGTGGATAAAGCCGGAAGGGCAAAAAGCATTCTCGAACTTCTTCAAGCCCCACTTCGATGTCGAGGCGCAGGGCGCCGCGCCCGAGGAGTACTCGTGTACCTTTACCCCGGGCGTCGCCACATACCGGCTGAGAAATGCAGGCCTTGAAGTTACAAGCCGGATGACTATTGCGCCTGACGATCCGGCCGTGATCGCCAGGTTCACTGTAAAAAATTGCCATGCGAAGAGAGGCGTAGACATAATGCCGGTGTGGCGCCCCCACAACACCTACGCTTCGCTGGAACCCTGGGACGTGCCGGAAAACTACCAGACCACCGAGTACTTTAACGACCCTCACCACGTCATATGGATCGAGACGCGCAGCCCCGCCGGGGTGGCAAAGCTGCGTCGACGTGCGTTCATGATGACCGACATGGACGCCGACACGGCAGAGGTGTATTATGACCGGTTCGTCGGAAACGGGTCTTTCATGCTGCCCGAGGCCATTACCAGCGGCAGGCTGGGCATAGACGGTTCGAAAAAATATCAGTACCTTTCAAAAGGGTGCGCCCATACAGCGATATGCGTGCTGCCGGTGGGGGCGTTTCACAAGCGCGTCGAGCTTGAAGAGGGGGAAGATTATTCTTTTGCGGTTGTGCTGGCAGGACTGCCTGGCAGAGAAGACGGCTCAATGCCGCCATATGAGCATATCGGTCGATATGCGTCGTTCATGGAGGAGGGCGCTGTTTCAAGTGCTGCCTCACAAATAGTGCAGGGCTATGAAGGCTACGCGAATATGCGCTCAGTGGAGACCCCGGACGAGGCGTTCAACAGGTACGTCAATGAATGGATACCGCTTCAACTGCGATGGGTGACCATGCTTGACCGGGGCTGGCCTACGGGTTTGCGCGGAACGCGGGATGCAGCACAGGACTTCACCGGGCTGATACCCCTTTTGCCCGACGAGGCGCGCTCCGTACTGCTTGATGTTTTCGCATGCCAGAGGACGGACGGCTGGTTTCCCAGGCAGTTCTCAACCGAGGGCCCCGATGGCCAGCACGATCTCAGGCCCTATGTGGATGCGGGCTGCTGGGTATGGGAATACCTCTTCGACTACATCCGCTTCACAGGGGACCTTGCTATCCTGAAAGAACGCGTGCGCTGGCTCGACAGCTCCGCCGAGGCTGGGCTGCTGGAGCACGTACAGGTGCTTTTCGAATACTATCTGGCCGAGGAAAACCTCGGTGAGCACGGCCTCGTCAAGATTCGCGGCGGCGACTGGAACGACTCCATAAACGCCGCCGGCCTCGAGGGGCGCGGTGAATCGGTCATGGTCTCCTGCCAGCTGGTACTTGCGTTGCGGCAGGCGGGCGAGCTATTTAGCGTTTTGGGGCTGCCGGGCGGACGTTACGACGAGATGGCCCAAAAGATCAGGCAAAACATTCGCAATCACGCCCTTAACGAGCTTGGGTATCTCAATGGCGTATTCACAGACAACGGGGAGTGGGTCTTTTCTCCAGAGGATCCCGATGGATGTCGCCGGATAAACTCTCCTGTAAACTCCTTCGGCATTATCGCGGGAATATTCGAGCCGGACGAGCTGCCCGGTGTCATAAAGCATCTCAAGGGCCTCAAGCAGGACAATGGCTATGCACTGTTTCTGCCCGGCATCGGGGATCCGCCCATTGAAAAACTTGGTCGCCTCGGGCAAGGCGATCTCTTAAGCGGCATTGGCGAAAATGCCAATCCTTACAACCATGGCAGTCATGGTTTTCTCGGTCGTGCTGTGGCCGTGGTGGGCCAGGGCGACATGCTCGCAGATGTCCTCACCTGCATGCTGCCTTACGACCAGAACGTGCATCCCCTGGATGTGTCAAAGACCGCCCCTTACGGCATCGTAAACCACTGGATGTCGATAGAGGGGCAGTTTGGCAAGGGCGGCTCCACATTCCTCTCAGGGAGTATTTCAACGGCGCTGCGCAATGTTTACGAGGGGATGATGGGCTTTCGTCCGGGGCTAAAGGGTATAAAGATCGCGCCTGCGCTGCCCTCTGCATGGGAAAAGGTCAGGTACATGCACGTCTTCAGGGGCGCTCATTTCGATGTGACCATTCTTAACGGCGGCCACGTAGAAAGCGGCGTCAAGAGCATGACGCTTAACGGCGTGGAGATTGAGGGAGAGTTTTTGCCGATCGAGTCGGTGGACCTTGGCGGCACTAATGTTCTCGAAGTGACCCTTGGGTGATGAGGCTGCGAGCGTGCTTGAGCGGCGCCGGTGTCATAAGAATACCTTGGAGTGCTGAAAGTGACTGGCAGTCGGTATATTTTCGGCCCGGTGGCCTCGCGGCGGCTCGGCCGCTCGCTCGGGGTGGACCTCGTGCCGTTCAAGAACTG
>SLPQ01000239.1 GCA_007131925.1 Candidatus Brocadiia bacterium
CTTTACACTATCAATGACTCTATAGCATTGTCCGCGCGTGTGTCGGCGGCGGGTCCTGAGCGTGCATTTGAGGGAGAGATGGGTATGCGTGTTTTGGTCTTTTTGCGCAGCGCGCTCTTGGCGGCGTCGCTGACGGCCGGAGCGGCGTGCTACCGGACTGCTTTTGCCGCCGAGCTGCCGCACGAGGTCCAGGAGGCGGTCCAGACGGCGATCCGCGCGCATTACGAGAGGGTCCGCACCATCGAGTTTTCGGGAGAAACGATCGGCACATCAGAAAACCCGGCGGCCATCCCGGTAAATGCGCAGTCCCATGTAAAGCTGGAGTTTCGCGTCGACCATCCCGACCGCCGGCTGCTCAGGTTTTACTCCGACGTGATATCGGACGAGCCGCGGACTGTCAGAGATGAGGCCGGAAACACGTTCGTTGTGGAGTCCGGTCAGAGGTGGATCACGGCATATGACGGAAGCGCCGCGCAAAGGCTGAGAGCATACCTGGAGAAAGACCGTTACCACAAGGGCCAGATTGTAGGATACATAGAGGGCGAGCCGCCCGGCATAGGCGATTCGTGGGCATGGGCGCTGCTGCCGGCCGGCCCGGGCTTCATGGCGAACATGCTGGCGGATGCGTCCGTCAGCGGTCCCGTGGAGTGGCGTGGGCGCGAAGTGTACGTGGTGGATGCGTGCTATGGCTTCGACCCTGCCCGTCGGCACAACCATACGTTTTACGTGGACCCGCAAAAGGACTATGCCTTCTGCTTTGCCGAGTACCGCACCTATGGCGGAGACGTGGCCAGGCGGATGATTATCAACGCCTTCACGGAGGTTGACGGCATTTGGCTGCCGGCACACTATGAAGAGCATTCGTACTACAGTACCGATGTCTCAACAATCGAAGGAACACTCGAGTACGTAAGCGTGAACGCGGCGATGCACGAGAGTGATTTCCGTTTTGAGTGGCCGCCGGGGACCTATATATTCGACAGGATCACGGGTGTCGAGTACCGCCTGATGGATGAGGAGTTGCTTGTGGACAAGGCGAGGCTTGACGGACTCATGGATCAGTTGAGCGAGACAGGCAGGCGGCCGGAGGAAGGCGCCACCCCGTCCGCTGCAATCGGACGCGGCGACGACGTCTCTTTTGGGCGGCGCGATCGGGAGCCTTCGGCGGCGCTATGGCCGGGATGGTGGATAGCCCTGATAGCGATCATGTCGTTTCTGGCGGGCATTACCGGCACGGGCATCCACTATCTGCGCAGGAGGAAGAGGAGGTCCCGGCGATGAACGCGGCGAGGTTCATTCTGCTGCTGCCGCTGGTTCTGCTTGCGGCGGCGGCTCAGGCGGCCGGGGACCTTGATCGCTATAGCAAGGGGGGATGTGGAAGCCGCACGGCGTATGCCGTCCTGCGCTACTACGGCCTTGAGACGACGCTCGAAGAGACCGCGTCCATTATTGATGATGAGGGGGCGACGTCTCTTAGGGCGCTGAGGGCGCTACTCCATGAGCGCGGCCTGTATACGGTTATTGAGAAGTTCAGCGGCAACATTGTTACCGAACTGTGTAAAATTAAGCCCGTCAATGGCAGGCGCCTTTGCATAGCAGCATGTCTGGAGCCGGGCGCAAATAGAGCGCACAGTATCATACTTGCCTGGGACAGGTATCCGCATACGCTGGCATGGATCGACCCTAATCTTGCGGAGGTTAGCATGGTGGCCAAGGCCGACCGACTCATTGCCACGGACATGCCCCTGCTGGTCGTGAGCGACAGGCGTATCGACTATGTTCCGAGGCACAGGAGGTTGACATATGCGTTTCTATCCTTGACGCTGGGCCTTGGCCTTGGAATGGCGGCTTCGCCGGTTTTTATCAAAGGCGTTTTTGGCAGATGCCGCTTTGCTGCAGGACTTCCGCTTGCCTGCGCGTTTGCAGTCTGCACTGCAGCAGGCAACGTCAGTGCCGCAGTCCCTGCGGAAGCAGCGGACCATAGGATTACCGGCCAACTCAGTTTGGACCTTGGCGAGCACAAGGTGGGTTCCAGGGTCAAGTGCACGTTTACACTTACGAACAATACCGATCGAACCATGTCCATCGAAAAGATTGTCTCGACATACACCTGTGCCGCTCCATCGGCAAGCATGCAGGAGATTCCCCCTAATGAAACGGTGGAGATCACGACAGAGTACAGCGTAAGCTCGCTGGGGTTTAACGCGAGCACTTTGTACGTTCACCTCGACGACCCCATCCAGCCTGTGGTTCCACTGACAATACAGTGTGTCGGAACCCAGTCAGTGCAGCTGCCGAGGCACCTTCATGTCGGCACACTTTCGCCCGGCGAAACCATTGAACGAAGGTTTGTCATCAGGTCTCCCCGGGATGGACAGGACATGGTCCGGGAGATACGCCTGCTTTCAAAGGACCTCAGGGTGGAGTGTGATATGCTTGCGAAGATAGAGACACGGGAGTGGGATCTCCATCAGGCCAGGATCATGGTTGCCGCGGAGGAATGGACGCCCGGAACGCGGATAATGACGGCAGTCGGCGTCATCGGGATCGATGACGGCGGAATCGAAGTCCATTTGGGCGAGATTGGTGTCTCGGGAGAAATACTGGACGCGTACTATGCGGAGCCGTCGGCTGTTTTCCTGGGTGATGCTATTGCCGATCGTGAGACACTGGTTGAGATTGCCTTGACGCGCAAAAGCGGAATCTTCGGCGAGGTGCGCGAGATCGCTACGTCCGGTGCATGCCGGGAAGTTCGTATTGTTTCGAACGACAAAGAAGCCGGCGGCAAGATCATGATTCTCACAGTCATCCCGGACCGAATCGGCTATTTTGTTGGCAGCGTGTCCCTTGACATGGCTGACGCCCAAACACCGCTTGTAGTGAAAGTGGCCGGCAAGGCAGGTGCTCCGGAAGTGGAGTAGAGCCCATCTCAGGAACGCAATGGCATGTGCAGTGCGGGATCGTGTCCTGCGGGACCGCACGCCCAATGCCGTGTGAGTTGCAGTTCATTGCATTCGAAGCGAAGGTGTTTGCCGCCTTGTGTTGCGGTGGGGGCGATTTTGCCGTGTGTGCCGCGCATTCGGCCTTCATGGACTCGTTGAGGAGGATTTTCGTGGCTTGGCGAATCTCTCGAATCCTGCCTCGGTAATCAGTTCCATTGCGGACTCGACTGGGTTAGAATGATTGCGGTGGGTCACGACTGTCTCCTTTGCGGTCACGTGAACGGTTTCCGAGAAGGAGAACACGATTGATGCGAGACTTCAAGATGACTTCTGGGAGGAGTCAGGCTCCGGCTGGCTTTAGCTTGCCTCCGCCTGAGTTTTCCCGAACCGAATTTACAGTAGCAGCGTTACACTATCCAAAACTATGTGCGATTGCGTGTCGCACTTTATGTTAATGGGGCTGTTTGGTATGTTTTATGGCTGAGGCGTGTTTCAGTTGCAGCGTTTCAATGTGAACGCTTCTGCAGGCGAGTCTTCAGGTGACGATTCACCTCGAAAAACAGCACGATCTCCGGGCCGGCATCATAGCGATTGAAAAAAGATCGAGTTGCGCAGGGGTGCCAGATTGCTCAGGCGAGTGAATGCGTCGTCGTGCATGGTCGCCTTAGACTTATGCGTTCGACAGGACTACCGTGACCAAGTATCCTCGGAAGAAAGAAAAGTGGATGGACGACAAAGGGAGGCTGGGTGGCCCTCACGATCAGTTGGAGGTGCCGCTGCAAGGGATTGCTTTGAAATCGAGCGTTGCGTTTGGGCCTGGTGCGAGATGTCATGGCCGACAGCTACCTGCATACATGACAAAAAGACCTGAGATCAATGGATATGGTAATGGGACTCGTTACTGTTTGTCCTGCCGGCTGAGTTGCGAGTTACGCTGAGTAACGGAGTTTTGAACATGACAAGGGGCACGGTTTTGAAGACCAGGGGGCAGCTTGAGGCCGAAATCAGTGAGGCCATTATCAAGTTCGAGCGGGAGTACATGGGCCGAGGCCCTGAGGAAACCAGGGCGCATATCATCGAAGATATGATTCTTGTGCGCTTGCGCGGCGTGCTGACTCCGGCGGAGAGAAATCTTGCCAAGATAGAAGATGACAGATACGGGCGGTCACTCGTCAAGCAGGTCAGGATTGAACTTCTGGAGAAGGCGCGAGGCCTGCTGGAGGTGCTTGTTCATGATATTACCGGCTGCAGGATTCGAAGTCTGCATACCGATATCAGTACGTCCACGGGCGAGCGAGTGATAATTTTTACACTGGACGGTCTTCCTCAGTTGAAGGAGACCGAGGGCCGGGGAAAATCTTGACAGGGGCGCTTCCACTTTTTATAGTAGATAGAGTGAGATTGCAGGCAGATTGACAGGGGGCCGCGTGCAGCGGACTGCTGGAAGAATAGGCCGGCAAAAGACCCTTACCGGGTTTTTGCCGGTCTTTTTTTGCCTGCCCATGGCTGAAGTGAGCTGACGGCGGCCCATAAGGGTGGTCGGGCAAATCACTGGCCAGCCCGCATGCTCATGCGAAGGCGCCTGCGGCCAGTTCCGCGGCCCTCTCCAGGAAAATGCATCTACAGATGTTTCCCGATTTCTGCGAAGGTCCACAGATTACCGGCCGTTGTTGCTGAGATCGAGGAGCAGCTCAGCATGGGTGCAGGCATCCAGGGGCACAGACGGATGGAAGACGCAGCGTTGCCGTCCTTATGCAGGTACATGCCGGTGCAGCCGGATGCGATCATTGCCAAAGAGCGTGGGGGCTGTTTGCTTATCACGGTTCGCCACCTGATCTTTCGGGTCAAGCGAAAACGTGGCCGCAAGCCTGTTAAACGACTTCTCAGCGAGGTATCTTGGGCCAGTCAATGTTGGATTTGAGAAATTGATTGCCGGGACAAGAACCGGCATGTATGCTCGTTCGCGCATCAGCGTCATCCCGCCACGCGTGATGCGACACGGACGGCCTTATGTAATAGCCAACTCATTCAAGAGAGTGTAGCCGTTAAAAGCACATTTAACCCGACCAGGAGAAAGACATGTCGAATGACCATCTTAAGCTGCTGGCATCGAAGATGGATGAAGAGTCCCTCAAGAGGCTGACGGCCATTGAGAATGAACGCCTTCACGAGTTCATCGCCGACGCTGTAGAGCTCTGCCAGCCGGAGACCGTATGGGTGAGCACTGACTCCGCCACAGATACAGCGCACACGCGGAAAATGGCCTTGGAGCGGCGCGAAGAGATGCCGTTGGCCATAGAGGGGCATACGGTTCATTTCGACGGCATGAACGACCAGGGCCGCGACCGAGAGGTCACAAAGTATCTTGTCCCCAATGGCGACAGCTTGAGCAAAGCGCTAAACCAGATCGGGCGCGATGAGGGCCTGGCGGAGGTCCGTGGTTTGCTTGAGGGTTCGATGCGCGGTCGCGAGATGATAGTCAGATTCATGACGCTTGGGCCGAACAACTCCGACTTCAGCATACCGTGCGTGGAGTGCACGGACTCCTTTTACGTCTCCCACAGCCTCAATCTTCTCTATCGCACAGGCTATGAAGAATTCAAGCGTCTTGGCTCACAAGCACAGTTTTTCACTACGTTGCACTCCTGTGGGAAGATGGACGAGCGTATGGTCAGCTCCGAACCTGACAAGAAACGGATATATATAGATTATTCCACCGACACCGTATATAGCGTGAACACCCAGTACGCCGGCAATACCGTCGGTCTGAAAAAGCTCGCCCTGCGCCTGACGATCCGCAAAGCGGACCGTGAGGGATGGCTCGCTGAGCACATGTTCCTGATGGGCGTTAACGGGCCCGACGGCCGCAAGACCTATCTTGCGGGGGCATTTCCCTCCGCATGCGGGAAGACCTCTACGGCCATGCTTCCCGGAGAAAGCATTTTGGGCGATGATATTGCATATTTCCGGGCGGTTAAGGGTCGCTGTGTGGCCGCCAACGCTGAGTCGGGCATCTTCGGCATCATTCAGAACGTTAACGCCAACGACGATCCCGTTATCTGGGATGTACTCAACAAGCCGGGCGAGGTTGTCTTCTCGAATGTGCTGATCAATGAGGGCAGACCCTACTGGCTTGGCATGGGGGTGGAGACTCCGGATGAGGGCGAAAACTTCTCGGGTTCCTGGTATAAGGGCAAGAAGGATGCCGATGGCGCAGAGATTCCTCCTGCTCACAAGAACGCGCGCTACGCGGTCTCCCTGAAGGCACTGGAAAACTGCGACCCGGAGCTCGACAACCCCGAAGGGGTCGAGCTTGCCGGGATCATGTACGGCGGGCGTGACGCCAAGGCATACGTTCCGTGCCAGGAAAGCTTCAGCTGGGAGCACGGCATCATTGCCTACGGGGCTTCTCTTGAAACGGAGACCACGTTCGCGACCATCGGCAAGGAGGGTGTGCCTGAGATCAACCTGATGAGTATCCAGGATTTCGTAGCTATCTCCCTGGGCAAATACGTGCAAAACAATCTCGACTTCGGCGAAAAGCTCAATAAGCCTCCGACAATCTTCGGCGTCAACTACTTTCTGCGCGACAGCGAAGGCAACTTTGTAAACGGCGTGCGGGACAAGCATGTCTGGGTCAAGTGGATGGAGCTTCGAGTCAATGGCGATGTTGATGCAGTGGAGACGCCTACGGGTCTTATCCCGAGGTATGATGATCTCGTGCGCCTCTTCAGTGAAGTACTCGACAAGGAATACTCCGTGGAGGATTACGAGAGACAGTTTTCCATTCGAATCTCAGAGAACCTCGCAAAGATTGAACGTGTGCAGGACTTTTACAGAAAGAGTGTGACCGACGCGCCTGGCAGGCTGTTTGATGAGCTGGCCTCACAGCGGGACAGGCTTGAGCAGGCCCGTGCTAAGTACGGGGATTACGTGTCACCGATGGTGCTCGACGACAGCGTCGAGGCTCGCTGAAAGAGGTGGGAATACTCCGAATATCAGGGACATCCCGGCCAAGCTTGAAGATGCGGCTATCCCTGAGATGAGGAATATCGCAGGTGTCTATTTGGACAGGCGTGACCCTGCGCTCGATAAAGCGGTGTCGGCCGGGCGCACAATGCATAGGGTGACATTGCCCCTGAGCCCCCGCATAGCGCGGCAAGCGCAAGAGAGCCTGAGAAGGCGGGCACCGGGGAAGTGATATCGCCAGCTCCGGGGTGATCCTGATGCACGCAGTGGGGCAGGCAGCCGGTGAATGCCGGCTGAGTGCTGTCCGTACAATGCCACACTACATCGGCTACGCATCGCAACTGGGCTGCGATTCAGCAGTGGCGCATATTGTGGCCGAGGAGGCTTTGGGCGTGGCGGTGACGGCACGCTACAGGCCCCATAGCATGGCGATCCGACAAGGATGCGCACAAAGGTAGCGTAGGTCGCATGACTGCGCGGGCAGATCGAGAGAGCCCGGGGCGGGAATCGAACCCGCAACCTGCGCATTACGAATGCGCCGCTCTACCGTTGAGCCACCCGGGCGCATGAAGGCACTGCTGTGGCCACAATATTACGCCACCCCATCGCCATGTCAAGTATCGGCGCCGCCCTGGCGTGCCGCTGGACATTCATCGGAGCTCTTTGTGCCTTGTGGTGCTCCCTGCGCAAGTTTATAATGAACTTTTTTGCACATCGACGATGGTGAAAGGGCGGTGCGGCAATGGCGGAGAGGCCTCAAGAAGCCTTTGACGGCCATTTCGGAGAGTTTGGCGGCCGCTACGTGCCGGAGACGCTTATGGCGGCGCTTGAGGAGCTGGAAGAGGCGTACCGGGCAGCTGCGTCTCTTAGCACGTTTCGCGAAGAGCTTGATTACTATCTGAAAAACTATGTGGGCCGGCCAAACCCACTCTACCGCGCCGACCGTATGGGTGAGAGGTGCGGGGGCATTCGCCTTTACCTCAAGCGCGAGGATCTGAACCACACAGGTGCTCACAAGATAAACAACTGCCTTGCCCAGGGCCTTCTGGCGCGGCGCATGGGCAAGGAGCGCATAATCGCTGAAACTGGCGCTGGACAGCACGGCGTGGCAACTGCGACCATGGCTGCGCTCTTCGGCTTTGAGTGCGAGATATTCATGGGCGAGGAAGACATGCGACGCCAGGCCCTGAACGTCTTTCGCATGAGGCTCCTCGGTGCCCGAGTATCATGTGTGACTGCCGGCTCCCGTACACTAAAGGACGCCACGAATGCCGCCATGCGCGACTGGATGGCCACCGTAGATCACACTCACTACGTGCTCGGATCAGTCGTAGGGCCGCATCCGTTTCCGGTAATGGTTCGCGATTTTCAGTCTGTAATAGGGCGAGAGACCATGGCGCAAATCACCGAAGCCGAGGCACGCCTGCCGGAAGTCATCGTGGCGTGCGTCGGAGGCGGGTCAAACTCGGCGGGGATGTTTTACCCGTTCATAGAAAAGCGCGATGTCCGGCTCGTGGGAGTGGAGGCGGCAGGTCGAGGCCTGACGCCTGGAGATCACGCGGCAACGCTTGCTCTTGGTAAGCCGGGGGTGCTTCACGGCGCCCGCAGCTATGTGCTGCAGGACAACGATGGTCAGACCGCCTCTGTACACAGCCTCTCGGCCGGTCTCGACTACCCTGGCGTAGGTCCAGAGCACAGCCAGTGGAAGCAAAGCGGCAGGGTCGAGTACGATAGCGCCACCGATGAGGAAGCCCTCAACGCCTTTCAGAACCTTTCTCGTCTTGAGGGTATCATACCTGCTCTTGAATCGAGTCACGCCCTTGCATGGGTCGAAAGACACGGCAGAGACCTCTGCGGCGCACTCGTAGTGGTTTGCCTATCAGGCTCGGGAGCGAAGGATACGATGGAAGTGGCACGGATACTGGAGGAGAAGGGCGGGGGAGATTAGTATTGGGCAGGATTGAGGAGGTATTTGAAAGGCTCGCCGGGGAGAAGAGCAAGGCCTTCATGCCTTTCATAACCGCTTGCGACCCGACCGTCGAGGCTACCGTCGCAGCGGCCGGGGCGCTGGAGGATGCCGGCGCCGATATTATTGAGCTCGGAGTGGCCTATAGTGATCCGCTGGCTGACGGGCCGGTCATTCAGGATTCGTATAGCCGTGTGCTTGGCGCGGGTCTTGGTGTCGAAGATTTTCTCAAAGCAGCCGGCGCCATCCGCTGCAATACCCGGATA
Organism: Candidatus Brocadiia bacterium; assembly: GCA_007131925.1. Taxonomy (GTDB): domain Bacteria; phylum Planctomycetota; class DG-23; order SLPQ01; family SLPQ01; genus SLPQ01. The sequence goes on from SLPQ01000239.1 coordinate 9,144, forward strand.
CCGCTTGTGGCCATGGTATCCTGCTCCATCGTTTCACGCCGCGGTCCTACTCGCTTCGTCGGCCTGGCCGCAGAAGCCGGCATCGATGCGCTGATAGTGCCAGACCTGCCGCCGGAGGAGGCCGGCGAGCTTGTCGCGGCGGCATCAGCGGCCCGTCTGGGCACGGTCTTTCTGGCCGCACCCACCACCAAAAAAAAGCGCCTGCGGGAAATCGTCAGGGCGTCGTGCCCCTTCATATATTATGTCAGCGTCATCGGTACTACCGGGGCACGGGACAGCCTCCCCGTAGAGCTGGCAGATGGTGTTCGCGCTGTGAAGTCCCTGACGGACAAGCCAGTCGTGGTCGGCTTTGGCGTGTCGAGCGCCGCGACGGCGGCATCCGTAGCGAAGGTAGCCGACGGCGTCATTGTGGGCAGCGCGATAGTGCGGGTAATCGCC
>SLPQ01000164.1 GCA_007131925.1 Candidatus Brocadiia bacterium
CCGATAATGAACACGGCGCTGACCGCCAGGCCGATTAACAGGACGATAAGAAAGGCTATTGCCGGTATAACCTCCGGATGCTGCATGAATGCCTCCTTTGCCAGTGCGCCCTCCCGGGGCTCTCAAGTGACATTTCCCGGCGGATATTCTATTCAGTCTGACGCATTTTCTATGCAAAAAATCGCAAATTTTCCCGAGTCCGTAAGTACGCGCCATCGGTATCTCTTCTCTCGATGCGGCCTGTCACGGGGCGCCTGCCGTGTCGTTGGAGCTTCTCCGGAGGGCAATAGAAGCCTGCTTATCGCAGCAGATCCGCGCCCGTCTCGAGAAGGTCCTGCTGCCGGTGCATACCGGGGATGTGGCATTGTTCGCACAGCCTGCCTTGCCGTAAGACTCTGCCGGCGCCTCCTCAGTCCTGCCCGGTCGTGAGGCGAGCCTGGCGGTTGATCGCCCCGCACACGATTCGCCGGGATGATCCGGGTGAGCCTTGTCCCGGGCGGCACGTCCGGTGCCCCGCCTCGAGCCCGGTGGAGCCGTCGAGTCAGCCGGCGCAGTGTGGCAGACGGAGGCAAGGAGCCCCCGGGGACAAGGGGTAAAGTTTTTTGAGATTTCTCCTGAATTATCCTTGACACCTCCAGATGGCCCTGATTTAATTGTACGGCAGTTGACAGGGGCAGTTGCGATAGTCAGGGAGATCCCTGCTGGGGATCTGCGTTTTCGGACGTGGTGTATGGCGTGTGGTGTACAACGTTCTGCATGGGGTCATTAGTCTTACGTTCGCTTACGCGGGAACTGACTGGTAGAGGGGCCAGCCGAATTTCCCAGGGTTCTCCTGGAGCGGTGCTGTCATAGGAGGGCCCGGGCGCGCGTCGCCCGGGGGGTAGACAGCATCCGAAAGGCCCGGTACGGGCCGCGCAATCTCCCGGTTCGATGATTGAAGCTCTACATTGCTCAGGAGCTGGATCTTGAGGACTCGGGCTGTTATAGCGATTTCAGTCTTTGTAATCGCCATCCTTGCGGGTGCTTCGGCTTTCGGTGCGCCTGTCCTGCAGATCCCGGCGGAGGTCGAGTCGGGATCAGGAGGTCCCGAAGCGGTCGCAGGGTCCGCCTGTGACCGGCACGTCCCTCTTTTCGGGGGTCTCGCCTCTGCGGTGCGGGAGACTCGCACCACAGCCGACTTCCTCAGCGGGATCATGTTCTACCAGCACAGGGTTGACAGTGCCGAGGCCGCCCTTCGATTTTCAACCGATCCCCACGGCGGCTCGTCCCACCCTGTTCGAGAGCTTCCTGCTCCACCGGGTGCCTGGGTCCTTCTGGCTACGGGTTTTGTGATCCTTTTGCTGCGCTGGAATCGCCGCCGCATCACCAGGAGCCTGCGAGCTCTGGCGGCTGAGGGCCATGAGTGGATTGCCGGGCTGCCGGAGGCTTTCTCGGCGTGCAGGGGCCCGTCGATGGCATTACAGTCGATCTTGAGGTGCCCCTTTGCAGGCGGCCAGGAGGAGAGATTTGAAGGGTTTACCGCGGAGATAGATTTTGCGGGCCTGCTGCGGTGTATAACCGGCGCAGGCGGCGCATACAGGCTATTCCGGTACATCCGGTGCGCATTTTACAGGCGGTTCGGTTTGGATCTTCAAGCCGGCCGCCTTTTTCTTTTGGGCGCAATCCGGCGCATGCCCCTGCGAGGGTGCGTCTTGGAAAGCGGGACCTTTCAGGGTGTGTGATGGACTGTGTGACAGGAAGTGTCGAGAGGAGGCACTGGCCAAGGGTGGCCATGGACCTTTCGGTCAGCATCTGCAAGGTCGCTTTAGCCGCGGGGCTTGCGATGACCCGTCAGGCCGGAGTCAAAAACGTGAGCACGGGAGGAGCGTTGCTGGAGATGGACTCCCCGCAGGCGCCCCTTACCGGTGACGTGCTGGAAGTGGCGCTGAATGTGGCAGCCCGTGAGGCCTGTTGCCGGCGCCAGCACTCTCTTAAGGCTCGCGGCATCGTGACGAGGAGCCGCCAGTGCCCCCACACAGGGCGTCAGCTGGTAGCGGTGGCTTTCTTTCTGCCGCCTCAGCTTGCCCGGGAGTATATGGATGTTTCAACGGAAAGCCGGGCTCGGCAGACCTGATATCTGCCGGCGCCGAGGCGCAGGCGAAAAGATGGTGAGTGCAAATGTGTAGCAGGACAACAAAGGATGGCATTGGGGGAGAAAGGAGGCGCATACGCGGAGCAAATGTGTGTTGCTGCGGCTGCATCTCTAATAAGAGCGGCCAAGGCAAGTGGGGCCGCCCGGCTCTGCCGGGAAACATACGGTCCCGTGTGATGTCAGGGCCGCCATGGAGGGTGGTCTTGTCAGAGCGGGTGGGCCGGCGGCTTCCTTCAGGCGGCAGAGACTGCCGCCGGAGGTGCCATATGTCAGCCGGTTCTCTTGTGAGTGGGCGGCGGCATCGTGCAGCCGCTCGTACAGGTTAAGGAGTCAGTGTATGGGTAGGAAGGCACACTTCCTGGTGGTCCTCCTGCTGGTTATCTTTGCTGCAAGGGCTGATGCATCCACCATCCATATCGGTGGAGCGGGTTGCATAAGCACCAGTGACGAACCATACGGCTCACAGGCGCTTCTGGATGGAGGTGAGGTTGCTACCGCCACTCTGGATTTCAACGTTACAGAGGGCAGCGGGAGCGTGTTTCTGGCCATGACGGTCACAAACACCTCTCCGGCCGTACTCGGCAGCGAATCACCGGACGTTCCCGTAGCGCCTGTGATAGTTGACGTATTCTTCAGCGTACCTTCGGTAGTTGGCATGATGTCGCTGCTCGAGGTGAACGGTGAAGATGCTTCAGCGACAGGCTGGGAGTTTGTTTTTGACCCGGAAAATGTGCCCGCCCGAAATTACGGGTTCATAAGGAGCACATTGGATGGGGGCATCTATGGTGCTGGCAATCCGAGTGACGGTCGCTCTGTAATATCCTCGATAGAGGAGCCCGACAGAGAGCACAATAGCTGGGTCGTGTATGCGAGCCCGGTGGACTTCGTGATGTCGCTGAGCTTTGACAACGGAGTTCCCGACGGCTTCAGCGGCAGCTGGTTTACGAGCCGGTCGCTATTTGAAGACCGGAGCTACCTTGCTGCTGCAAAATTCATCAGCGGTGCTGATGGCGGCAGCGGCACGGTCACCAGCGTGGTTCCTCTGCCTGGCGGAGCGCTCCTCGGGGCGGTGGGTCTGTGCGCGATGGCGCTCAGGCGGCGGTTCCGATCGTGGCGCACCGGCAGGGATGTATCAGCCTGAAAGGCTGTATGAGAGATAACAGGAGGCTCAAGATGACTCGAAAGCCCCTAAGAAAGGAGGTGCTATACGAGATAGACAGGCGGTCCATGCACACGCACACTTTCCCTCGAGGCAAGGTGTGCACGTTGCTGCCGCATGATGGTAATGCGGCAGTGTTGCAACAATCTACTTTGGCTTTCGGAGGTAAGAAACAATGAAACGATTAACTGGAGCTGTGGCGCTGCTCTTTATCTTTGCAGCGGTCGCTATGGCGGCTCCTGTGGATCTTGGCCTGCCGGCGAATCAGTTGGTGAATTTCTCCGGCTTCGGCTTTTTTGACCAGGATCCGCCGCCAGACCCGGCCGACCCACTGGCCGCGCCACCAATAGGTACCGAGCTCTTTGGTCTGGGCGCCATACAGGACGTGAGGCTCTTTCCCATAGGAACCAAACTGTGGGACCCAAATGATGTCGGGGGAAACTTCGAGATGAACTTCTCGTTCTGGAATGCCATCGTTGAGACCAGCGATGCAACGTGGCAGGGCGTCCCGGGTGCCAGCAATCTCCAATTTAACCTGACGTACGAGGATGGAGCGAGGCTCCTTCTGATCCAGGATTACGAAGGTGTATACAACACTATTGGAGCTGGTGATCCTGCGGACTTCCAGCGGGAGGGTGATCCCAATCCGGGCTACCATCCCTCGGTCTATGAAGACACCGCTGACCAGGATGTGTTTCTGGAGATGGTGCTCACCAACATGGCCAGCACATTCACCTGGAGCCCCACTTTCGGCTGGCAGGGCGGCACCTTCATCGCCAACAGCCTGCAGGTTGTTGGTGGCGTCGGGGCCGACCAGGTGCAGCAGTTCGGGCAGGGTAATGCATTCGTACTGAGCTTCCTTCCCGAAGGTCCCTGGCTGTACGCAGCAGAGGTGGACGTAATTCTGCGTGCGATCCCGGCCCCGACGGCGCTGATATCCCTTTTGACCGGCCTTGTATTTGTGGGCGGTTATGGGTTCAAGCGTCGCGGTCGTGCCGCATAGCTCGAGATGTCTGCCGCCTCAAAGGTAGGCCCGGCTTGCGGGCCGTGCCCCAGAGACGGCCGGCATGAGATGTGTTCAGGTGGCGTCGGCCGCCCGGTAAGCGTCAGACTCCCGGGTGGCCGGCGCACCTGTTTATTTAGAGGAAAGGCTCACTCCCCCCGGCCGCTCGCCCGCCGGCACCCCCGTCCCCCCGCGCCACACACCAGTGCCCGCTTAGTAAAGGGGCGTTGCCTCTCTTTCGCCGCTCCCCTCCCTCACGGCCGGACCTTGCCACACCTTCTCGCACAATGTGCATGCGCCCGGCTTATCTCGCCCCAGCTTTCCCGTGAAGTGACGCCCCGACCCGGCTCACAAGAGGCGACGAGCGCCTGTCGGTCTGGTATTCCAGCACATGTATCGCCGGCTTGGACCCCGGCCTTAGTGCTGCAAAAGCATGGCGGCCTTTTCAGGACTTACGAGGCACTCGGCTCTTGCCCGTCGCCTCAAAGCTCGCGCATCGTGCTTTCCTGGCGCCACTCGCCAATGCCGTCCCACCAGTACAGAAGGTGCGACGCAGGATATCCGTCAGCCTCCTGCACACAGGCCTGCATGATCGAGGAGTACATCTCCTTCATGCACTCTACGCCACCGAGCCGCCAGAGCTCAAGACCGATTGAAGCGGCAGCATCAAGGCCCGCCTGCGGGTCGCGGCGGCTCTCCTGGAGGATTTCCAGCAGTCTTTCCCGGTGTCGCGTCACCGCCGGTCTGAGATCGGCCAGCCGCGCGTGTCTTTTCTCCCTCAGCCGCCAGATAAGCTCGCGCCTTTCCCTTTCGCGCTGCTCTCTTGCCTCTGTCTGCTGAGCCCTTCTTTTTGCCCTCTCGGCCCGGCTTGCGGGCAGGAGTGATTCGGTGATGCCGATGATGGGATCGCCTATCACCCACACAGCAAAGGCTGTCATGATCGTGCCCAGCGCCACGCCGCGCAGCCCCTCCAGCGCTCCAGCTGCTACCAGGTAGTCGATACCGCAGATCACCCCCCCGAGAACAGGTGTCACGAGATAATACGCCCGGTAAGGATATGATCCGGTCAGGGGATAAGAGACCTGGGATCTTGCGCCCACCGCCCCGCGAAAGGCTGCAAATCCGTAAATGAGTACACCCAGGCCGACGACTATGGCTCCCTGCAGCGACAGCGAAAAAAGCGTCAGCCAGTCAAAGCCCGCTGCCTGCAGCGTCCAGAAGATGACAAGTACCGTACTGGCGGCAAGCTGTATCGTGGGCACACTGTGAAGTATGCCCAGGTAGCGCTCCATGCGCCTGTCTTCAACCATTCCTGCAGGTGCCTCCGTCTTTTGAGCTCTCAAGACAAAGCCTCTGCGGCCATTCTTTCGCCTGCACCTGGCCGGGTCTCCGCCCGCCTGTAGCCGCTTCTTCTCGTTTAACTCTTCGTCAGGCCCTCAGAGAAGCTCTGGAAAATAGTCACCGAAGTGCATGCCCGGCACCAGGTCCACTCCCGCAGCCGACTTGATTACATAAAAGACCGAAAGTGCAAAGAAGAGAAGTATTGCAAACAGGATGGCCAGGACCACCGCCCCTGCCAGCCTGCCTGCATAGCGGCGCCTTTCCAGAAGAATATGCTCCACGCGCTCGCGCCTGTCCTTGCCCACTATCATCACACAGTAAAGCCTTACGAAAAGAAGCGGCAGGATAAACCTCAGATGCACTATATAAGGGGGGAGCCTGTTTGTCTGCCGGAGCGCTTCGCGCACGCCTTCCCACTGCTGGGGAGTAAATGTCTTTGCGATTTTTCCGGGGACCCTGCTGAGGATCTCCTCGATCTGCGGGTCGCCGGAGGGCATCTCGTTCATAACGTGCACCCCCTGAAAAGCACCTTGCCTGCCCTTCTACCTATATTACCCCCCCGCTTTGGGCAGGGTCAATGCCAAATTAACCTTTTTCCAAGAAATACTTGAAGTTTACCTGGCAAAGGTGTATATAAGAGCGCAGGCAGTTGCAGAGGTCAGCGGGGAAACCAGGAAAGATCGATCGCGCCAGGCACCACCGGCGGTGCCGGGAGGGGCCGCGTGAGCCATTTGAGCGTGATACGCGGCTTGTGGCTCTCTCTGGAGCGCGATGCCTATGCCTCAAAAATGGGCTTTCAGGGACGACACGTTTGGTGCTTATGCTATCGGTGGCGTCCGTGATCAAAAGTGCAGAGTCTCGGGGTGGGCTTTGGCATGAGAAATCTGTGGGGTAGGGGCCGTGCACCTGGTAACCCGTGGCGGCCGCTGAGTATCTCACTCGCTGTGGCGATTGCATTTGTGGTTGCAGGGGGCGCCTCATACCGTCTTGCAATGGGTCGGCTGCAGCCTCACGTGAGTGAGCCCATATTGCTGCCGGTGCCTCTTTCGAGCTTCCCGGAGAAAATAGACGTCTGGAACGGCGTCGACATTCCTGTGGATCCGGCGGTGCTGCGGATCGCCGGAAATGACGACTACCTCCACCGCAGCTACACCCGTGGAACGGGCCCTACCACAGAGAGAGCATACCTTTACATAGGCTACTCCGCCCGCCCGCGTACCATGCTGCACCACAGCCCCGAGATATGCTATGTCAATGCGGGATGGCTGCATGATATCACCGAGCCGGTCGAGGTCGAGCTGACCGGCGGCAGCGTTCTCGAGTCTAATATCTACAGCTTTGACCAGCAGCCGCCGGCTCATGGCAGTATCTTTGTGCTCAACTACTATGTCCTGAACGGCCGCCGTACGCGCGATGCCTCCGATTTCAGGGGTCTCGGATGGCGCCTGCCAAACCTCGCAGGCGACCCTGCATGGTATGTCGCGCAGGTGCAGGTCATCTCGGTGAGCAGGCACACGGCCATCAGGCTGGCCGCGGCGACCGCCGACACGATACTTGAGTATCTCCCCGATGAGGCGGGAATAGTGCAGGCCGCCGATGCCGGCGGCTTGAGATACCGCCGTACGGATGGTGAGTGATGTTGAAACAGTGCGAAGAGGTACCTGTGGTATATCCGGCGGGCTCGAGCGTCGCCGACTTTGACCTTACATGGTGGGTGGCGCATACAAAGCCACGCCAGGAAAAGGCATTTGCAAGGGACCTGCTCGCAAAGGACATCTCCTATTTTCTCCCTTTGAGGGAGAAGGTCAGCGTGAGCAGGGGGCGAAAGCTGAGATCTCTTCTCCCGCTCTTTCCATCATATGTCTTTGTGTGCAGCGATGGGGATGACCGGAGCGACTTTTACCGAAACGGCCGCCTTGTGCGGGTCCTGACGGTCCCGGACCAGAAGACGCTGCAGAGCGAGCTCTGCCAGCTTCACAAGGCCCTCGAGGGCACGAGCCACCTTTCACCGTGGCGCTTTCTCCCTGAGGGCAGTCGCTGCAGGGTACACTCTGGACCGCTTCGAGGTGTGGAGGGCCTGGTCGACCGTCACAGGGGCGCCGCGAGGCTCGTGCTGAAAATCGACATGCTCGGGCAGGCCGTCGCTCTTGAAATAGACGCAGGGTTGCTCGAGCCGGCAGGGTGAGCCGGCGGTGCGGTGCTCCTGGGCAGGGGCAGGAGAGCGTGAGCGTATGTTGCGAGAAAAAGACTCCCGGAAAGGCTTTGCCCTTTCCGTTTTGCGTTTGCAGGGCAGTGTGCACGAGGGGCCTGGCTGTCTGAGGCAGGCGTCATGTACGCCGGCTCGATAGATCCGGCCCCCATTGGACCGCTATATACATAAGTCACTATACTGCAGAAGGTTGCGGCTGAGACGGCCCGTAACTGACGGGGACGGAGTCTGCCCGGACCATGCTTTTTATTGATCAGCTGTGCGCACCAGGAGCCCTTCGGCGCCTCTCTGGCGCTGCAGGGCAAAAAGGCGGCTGCCCCCGTAAGCACGTCATGATGGAGGCTTGCATCATATATGAATACTGAGCCCGAGGAGGCCTTGTCCTCTCGCAGCGCTCCATCCGGTGGTGCAGGCAGGCGTCCGTCCCTCGTCGTCAACGCCTTCTCAAACTGGGTGGTCCTTGGCGTCAACATGGCCTCAGGGTTCCTGCTGACGCCTTTTATCATCCGCAGCATCGGCAGGGACAACTACGGCATCCTGACACTGGTCGCCTCGGTGGTCGGATACTACGGACTGCTCAATGTCGGTGTGCAGTCAGCACTTTTTCGATACGTGGCAAGATATGCCGGTCAGCGGGATGAGCGTCTTTTGAATGAGACTGTCAGTACCGGCGTGGCGATGCTTCTTGTGCCGGCAGTGCTCGGTGTCGCGTTTTCATTCATGTTTGCCGGCTGGATCGGCTCATTTTTCAATATCTCGCCCGAGGACGCTCAGCAGTTCAAGTATGTGATGTGGCTTCTCGGCCTGAGCTTCGGGGTGAGCCTCGCGGGGGGAGTCTTCCGGATCATTCTGATCGGCCATGAGCGCTTTGTCCTCTCCAACGCGATCAGCATAGTCGAGACGCTCCTGAGGGCCGCTGCTACCGTCATCGTCCTTGCAGCCGGCGCCGGGCTGGTCGGTGTGGTGGCTGTCCATCTGATAACGGCCGCTGCAGCTATCAGTGTCAGTGCCGCGGCTGCCTTCCGTGCGACAGGCGCTCTTAGCATTTCCTCCCGGCTGGTAAACCGCACCGCCGCAAAGGCGCTTATCACCTTTGGCGTATCTTCGTTTCTCATAGGCATAGCAAACCTGCTGCGCTTCAAGCTCGACAGTGTCGTCATCGGGCGCTTTGTCGATATCGGTGCGGTCGGCGTCTACGGCCTTGGTGCAATGTTCATAAGGCATGCCGCGAGTATCATAGTCTCCGGGGGCGGGGTCCTTATGCCCCGCTTCAGCAGGCTTGGCCGCATCGAAGAGGGAAGGGACGCCTGTAACGCCCTCCTCCTGAGAAGCATGCGCTACACGGCGATACTCTCCTTCGGCATGCTCGTCCCGGCTGTTCTCTGTGGGCGCGCCTTCATAGAGCGGTGGGTCGGGGCGGACTTTGCCGAGGCCTATCCGGTGATAGTAGTACTTCTTGCGGGTTATGCGGTGGCTCTGGCG
>SLPQ01000198.1 GCA_007131925.1 Candidatus Brocadiia bacterium
CCCTCAGTACGACGTTGAGGCGTTCGTCGGGCAACGCCGCCTCGATCCTGTCGGCCCACTCCACTATTGAGACCGCCTCTTCGAAAAATAGCTCTCTTGAGCCCATTTCCACTATGTCGGCAGGGCCTGAAAGGCGGTACGCATCGACATGATTTATTGGCAGGCGGCCGCGATATTCGCTGACGATGACAAAAGTCGGGCTCGTCACCGCCGCCTCTTCCGGCACTCCCAGGCCGTGCACAATGCCACCGGCAAAGACGGTCTTGCCGCTCGCCAGTTCACCATAGAGAGCAACGCAGACGCCGGGCCTCAGAAGCGCGCCCAGTGCGCGTCCGCAGGCATCCGTTTCCTCCGGTGAGGCGCTTTCAACCATGAGTGCATCAGAAGTGCTGGTAACCTTCAGAATCAATCGGCTCCTCTTTTCCATCAGCGTGCCTGAGCACGGCTCCTTCTCCCTCAACCGCTTCCCCGACCAGGCTCAGCCGTGTCTTGAAAGGCCAGCACCTGATGCATTTGTCGGCCTTGATGGTCGGTAGTGTAAAGAGAAGTTCAAAATCCTCTCCGTCACCAACCGCCCGGGTGAGCGCACACGCGCCGCCCTCGGCGGCCATCTGGTGTGCTGCCCTGGAAACAGGCACTCGCGCGGCTTCGATGCATATGCGGCAGCCGCTCTCGGAAGCTATATGGCCCGCGTCCACACCGAGTCCGTCAGAGATGTCGATCATTGCAGTAGGGGCAAATCTTTCGACAAGCCATGCTGATTCGGCCAGCCTTGGCACAAATCTCAAATGCTTGCCCCGGATCGAGCCGCCCAGGCTTCCGGTAACGAAAACGGCGTCCCCTGCGCGAGCGCCGGACCGCGTGACCGCCTTTGCTGCGACCGGTGTTCCCAGTGCAGTCACGGTAATTACCACATCGCCCGCCCACGAGGTCAGGTCGCCTCCGACCAACGGGCAGTCAAACCTGGCGGCGGCACTCTCCATGCCTTTGTAGAGGCCTTTTACAAAGGAGCCGCCGAGCCCGCGAGTCAGCACCGCAGAGGCCACCAGGCACAGAGGCTCAGCCCCCATGGCGGCAAGGTCCGACAGGCACACCGCGACGGCCTTTCGACCCACCTGGTGCGCCGTGGCTGATTCAAGCTTGAAATCAACCCCCTCCGCTATCGTGTCGACAGTGACCACCAGGCGCCGCTGCGGCGCATTTACGAGCGCGGCATCATCGCCCGGGCCGATGGGAAACCGGGCCGGGTCGAGCCTTGTGCGTGCGGCGATCCACCTTAAGAGCTCCGCTTCGCCAGGATCCTTTTTCCTCTGTCCTTTCAGCACATCTCACCCCTGCCATGGAGCGAATGTCTGTCTGCGGCCTGCCAGGTAAGCGCGCATCACCTGTTCGGCGGTCGCCTCCAGAAGCTCCGCCGCGCAGCTCATCATCTCGCCTTCTTCCGACGGGCCTCGCCCTATGCAGAAGACAGCATCCGCTCCGGCCTCATGCATGGCCTTGGCGCCTTCGCCCAAGGAGCCTGCAAGGACAAACACCACCGCCCCGGCTTCGCTGGCCATGTGAGCGACTCCCGCAGCAATCTTTCCGCATGCTGATTGCGCATCGACTCGGCCCTCACCTGTAAAGACAAGAGCCGCACCGCGCAGCTTCTCCTCCATGGCGACGGCCCGAAGCACTATTTCCCTGCCGGACTCGAGCTCAGCGCCGGCAAATGCTACCAGCCCTGCGCCGAGGCCACCGGCTGCGCCCGCTCCCGAGAGTGTCTCCACATCGATGCCGAGCTCCCTGCGAGTCACCTGGGCAAGGTTTGAAAGTCCCTCTTCGAGGCTGGCGACATCCTCTATAGTCGCTCCCTTCTGAGGCGCATAGACTGCCGCCGCCCCAGTCGGGCCTGTCAGGGGATTTGTGACGTCGCAGGCGGCGGTAATCCTGACGTTGCGAATCTCGCCGGCGAGCCCGGACATGTCCACATGAGAAATCTGCGCGAGCACCTCGCCTCCTCCTCTGAGCTCGCGCCCGGCGCTGTCGAAAAACCGAATACCCAGCGCGCGCGCCATTCCCGTGCCGCCATCGACTGTTGCGCTGCCGCCGATTGCGACAATTATATCCGACAGGCCTTGCCGGGCAGCATCGAGTATAAGCTCCCCGGTGCCGAAGGTCGATGTTTTCATGGGATCGAGCTCACAGGCGGCAAGAAGCTCAAGCCCGGAAGCGGCGGCCATCTCTATTACGGCGGTCTGTGAACCCCCCAAGATGCCATAGCGCGCCGTGAGAGGCCTGCCGAGCGGGTCATGGACACGCGTTTCCAGAAAGTGCCCTCCCGTCGCGGCCACCAGCGTCTCGACAGTCCCCTCGCCGCCGTCGGCAAGAGGCACCTCGAGGATCTCGGCCTCGTTGGAGGCGCGTGTGACTCCTCGCCGCATTGCGGCAGCCACTTCTGGAGCTGCCAGGCTTCCCTTGAAAGAATCCGGCGCGATTACGACTTTCAACCGTCACTTCCTTCTGAAGCGTCTCTCGAGCTCATCGAAAGTCAAGACCAGCTTCGTGGGCCTGCCATGAGGGCAGGCGAAGCGGCCCTGTGCCGACCGGGCCTTTTCCATCAAAGACTGCAGCTCCTCGGTGCCGAGAATATCGCCGGCCCTGACCGCCGCATGGCAGGCCAGAAGCTCAGCCAGCGAGTCAAGCGCCTCCTCCATCGACCGGCCGTGCCCCCCGGCTGAGAGGTCGCTGATGAGTGCCTGCAGGAGACTTCGGCGGTCCATGTCGCCGAGAACCGCTGGAAATGAATGGAACGCAAACGCGTCCTGGCCAAATGCCTCTGCCTCAATGCCGAGCCTTCCAAACGCATCTCGGGCCTTCTCAAGCGCCGTGCGCTCGGCCGGAGTAACCTCTATGACCTCCGGCACCAGAAGTCGCTGGCCCTGCAGGCTGCCCTCCTCCAGACGGCGACGCACCTCTGCATATATGACCCTTTCATGAAGCGCATGCTGGTCGATAATCTCTATGCCGTCGTCACTTTCCTTGACTATGTAAGTGCCTCTGACCTGCATGAGCGGTCCGGTCTGTACGTGTGCTGCGGCGGCTTCAGTGTCGGTCCCATCCCTGGTGAGGGATCCGGATCCGCCAGACCTGCCGGCATGGGTGGCGGGTGTGCCGATCTCGACACCGCCTGCGACGCGCCTCTCATAGAAGTCTTCGATGCTGCGTCGGATGTTTTGTGCACGCGGTGTAGAGCCCTCCTCAAAGGTTATCCTGCTTTTGAAGTCTGCGCTCAAGAGCGCCTCTGAGAGTACGGAGATGACGGTGCCCCTGACGGAGTTTGCGTTTCGAAATCGGATCTCCATTTTCGTCGGGTGGACATTGACATCGACCTCGGCGGGTGAGATATTCACGTAGAGAAAGATAATTGGGAAACGGTTCGGCTCGATCAGGCCCCGAAAGGCCTGTGAGACCGCAGCCTGCAGCAGGCGGTCTCTAACATAGCGGTTATTGACGTAGATATATTGGCTGTAACGATTTACGCGCGAATAGAACGGGGGCGCGATGAGTGCATGGACCTTGAGGCCCTCGCGCCCGCCCTGTGCCTCGACCAGATCCTCTGCTATGTCCTCCCCGTAAAAGGTCGCCGCGCGCCTTCGCAGGCTCTCGACGGCCGGCGCCGAAAACACCTTCCTGCCGTTTGACGAGAGAGACAGCGACATGCCGGGAAATCCGAGCGCGGCAGCCTGTAGATAGCGTGTGATGTGACCGAGCTCGGTTTGATCACGCTTGAGAAACTTCTTGCGGGCCGGTATGTTGAAAAAGAGGTCTCTTGCCTCGATGGTTGTCCCGGGGGCACGCCCGACGGGCCGGATTTCAGCGGCGGCAGGAGGCTCGATTGAGACCTCCCAGCCGCTTTGATCTTGCGCGCTTCGGGTACCCGCTGTCACCCGTGCTACCGCGGCGATAGAGGCCAGCGCCTCGCCGCGAAACCCCATAGTCCGCACGTTGAAGAGGTCGTCGATAACGCGGATCTTGCTGGTGGCATGGCGCGAAAAGGCCAGCTCGATGTCTTCGCGAGACATACCGGCGCCGTCATCTGCTACGCGCACCAGCCCTTTGCCGCCCTTTTCAACGTCTATGGTTATGGAACGGGCGCCGGCGTCGATGGAGTTTTCGACGAATTCCTTTACGAGTGACACCGGCCGTTCAATCACCTCGCCTGCGGCGATTTTCTCGGCTACTTCGCTGGGAAGGATCTCGATTCTCGGCATAGAAGATCCTGGCTTGAGTGCGGATAATGCTAAAGTTTATGCGTACCTGGTGGTGAGTCAAGAAGGATGGTGGCCATTAGAAGATTCTTGACCCGTGCCCCGCATTGCTATAGGCTATTTGACGGGAAAGCTAACTGCCGGAAAGAGGGCAAAGAAGGCTTGATCTGATGGCTGGAACGAAAAAACTGCGTGCAAATGGCACATCGCTACGGTACATGCTGGTTCTTGTGGCGGCGGGACTGATGATCGCCTATGCGGTCATTTTGGCCTGGCTCGTATGGCTTGACATTCAGCAGACGGGCGAGCTGCTCCAGGAGATATCGAGGGCTACGTGAGGATAGCCGGCTACAGCGTTGGAATACTTGCGACGATCTGGGCGCTCATACCGGCCGTGCTTATGGCGCGGTCCGCCTCGCCAGTAGATGGTGCGGGGATGACGGCGCCGACAGAGGGCAGGGCCATTCTGAGCGACTTGAGGCGCAGCAGGTCGATCCATTTTACGCTGTATCGTGACTACGAAGACGATGCCTATGACCAGAAGCTTATATTTGCGCTCGAGCAAAACTTTTCGAGGCTCCAGAGAGAGTTCTGGGATTTCCTGCCGCCGCGGCACCGCGAGGGACATGTGGAGGTGGTCATATTCAGCAGCAGGGAGCGGTTTGATGAGTTTGCCGCGGCCGAGTCAGGCGTGCCTCACGGCGAAACAGGGTATCTTTCGACTGGTGCGGACCGCATGGCCTTCCTGAGGCAGGATGAGTTTCACAAAGACGTCACCATTGCTGTTCATGAGCTGGTACATGTCTTCAACAGGTGGTGTACTCCGTACACGCCGGTGTGGCTGGACGAAGGCATGGCGCAATACTACAGTTATTTCGCCGCGGAAGAGGAGGGAAACGAGTCGATGCCCGGCGGCGTAAATGTCGCGGCGCTGCGCATGGTGGATGCTGCCCTGGCCGCCGGCCAGCTGCCGCGAATAGGTACGCTGATACAGATGGACGAGGCGGTCTTCTATGGGCCGGGCCGGGAGATAAACTTCGCCGCTGCGTGGGCCCTGGTCTACTATCTAAGACATGGACTGGGACCGGATCGAGACTCGCTCTTTACCAGGATGTACAGCAGGCTGGCGCAAAGGGGCGATCCTCACAGGGCCTTTACCTGGTCTTACGGCGCAAACATGGACATGCTGCAGCATTTCTGGCTTGCCTACCTGGAAAGGTTGTACGAGGAGCACAGAGAGTACATTGAAGTGGCGGTGCCTGTCGATGAAGAAGAGGAGCCTGGCAACGACGCACCCGCAGAGGTGATCACGCCGTTGAGGCCGTGAAAGAGGTTTCTCGGGTTTTCGCAGAAGGGAGCGCTCATGAAAAAGAGCATAAGCTACTGGTCGTTTGAAGGGGGGCTTGAAGGCAAGGCCGTCTACAGTGAGGTCTTCAAAGAGGCCAAAGAGGCCGGATATGATGCCGTGGAACCTGCGCTCTCGGAGGACGGCGAGCTGACACCGGGCACATCGAAGGCCGAGTGCCAGGAGATCAGGAGGGCTGCCGAGTCCGCAGGCGTGGAGCTTTCGAGCCTGGCCACAGGGCTCTTCTGGCGTGCAAGTCTTACTGCAGATGACTCTCTTGTCCGCGAAAACGCACTGGGGATAGCACATTGTCTGATCGAAAAGGCCTCCTGGCTCGGCGTGGAAGCCGTGCTGGTGGTGCCGGGTGCGGTGGACGTGTTTTTCCTCCCAGATGCCGAGATAATTCCTTACGACATCTGTTATGAGCGTTCGCTGGAGGCGATGAAGAAGCTTGCGACTGCAGCCGAAACGCACAAAGTAAGGATAGGCGTGGAAAATGTCTGGAACAAGTTTCTGCTGAGCCCCCTGGAGATGCGCGACTTCGTCGACGAGATCGGCAGCGATTATGTAGGGGTGTATTTCGATGCCGGCAATGTCCTTCTTACCGGCTTTCCGCAGCACTGGATTAGGATACTCAAAGAGCGCATAGTTCGCGTGCATATCAAGGATTTCAAGGCCTCCGTGGGGACCGCCGAGGGTTTCTGCGACCTGCTCGAGGGTGACGTGCCCTGGCAGGAGACCATGAAGGCGCTCAAGGAGATAGGCTACAACTCGTATGTTACGGCCGAGATGGTGCCTCCCACGCAGGGCGTTGTCCAAAAGACCTCCCGCGCCATGGACAAGATACTGGCAATGGCATAGCGGCGTTCGGACTGGCAACGGCATGGCTTTATCCTGTGCTGCGCCGGGTGGCTTCCGGTGCGTTCGGCCTGCCGAGACGGCACGACACTGAAGTGCTCAGCGACGGTCGCAGTTTGTGGCGTACGTGGCCCTCTCTAATCGGTGGCGTTTTGACCCACGGCGAAGGTTCAGACACGCCCGGGGTGCAGCACAGGCGGGGTATCAGCCCTGAAGAGCTGCCGGCATGCGGAGCTTTCGCTGGTGGCTTTCGGCGGCGCCTCAGGGTCTGTCCGCTTGATGTCTTTTGGTACGCGTGAATATGTAGTGGGCGGCCATTCCCGCTGCAAATCCCACCGCCATATTGGCCAGCAGAGAAACGGCCAAAGTCGCAGCAGTCGGGATAAGATGCCGGTTAAAGCGAACCTCGCGCGCGAAACTCACCATTCCCACGCCTACCAAGAGCATCATCGCGCCGACGATCGCCAGGGGAAATGCAGCGAAGAGAGATGCGATGCTGCCGGCCAGGAGCAGCCCGAGAGCGATCCAGATCGTGCCTTCGATGATGTTTGTGCCGCCGGTTCTTGCGCCGAAGAAGTACTGCCCAGCCAGACCTCCCGCGCCATGGCAGAGCGGCATGCCGCCGAGCAGCGGCAGCGCGATATTCATGACGCCAACGCTGGAGGCCAGGCGGCGGTTGGACACGCGGCGTGTCGGCCAGTACAGGCTGATCAGGGCGGATGTTGCTATCACGGAGTTAGTCGCGGTCAGGGGTATCTGGGCAAGCCCGGCATCACGAAGTACAGGCCAGATCTGAGACGCGTCCGGTAAGGTCAGAGGCGGCAGCGACAGCCAGACTCCGCCTATGCGGCCAAGCTCGCCCTGCAGACCCATGATGACTATCCCGCCCAGGATAAGAACAACCGAAGCAGGGGCGTATCGGTTTGCTCTAAGCAGCAGAATCACCACGAGTGACCCGGCGCCTACCAGCCACCAGGTGCTGACCATCCTGAATCCCTCGAAGGCAAGAAGCGCAGCCAGCGAGAGGTGGATGCCTCGGATGACGCTCTGTGGCGTCAGGCGCGCTACCCGGTCCATCGCTCCTGTCAAGCCCATCGTCAGCCACACAAAGCCCATGACCAGTCCGGCAGTGTAAACCTTTTCGCCTGTCCAGCCCTGGGCTATGGCCACGATAGCTATGACCTTCATAGGCTGGATGGGAAGGGGCAGGCGGAATATAAGACCCGTGGCGATGTTGGCAATGCCGAGCGTCACCAGCAGCCCGGCCGGGTTAAGCCTGCAGACGGTGATGTATCCAACCGTCAGTGGCAGCATCGTGCCCCAGTCGCCAAGGGATCCGGCCAGCTCACGAAGACTGAAATCGAAGCTGCCGACCTTCATTTGCACGCGCCCCTGCCTAAGCGATCCATCTGCGGCGGATATTGTGCAGACTCACGACGAAGAGCACTGCACAGAAGGCTGTGAGCATGGCAAAGTCCAGAACCAGCGGCAGGCGTCCCGCCCGGCTGACCGAAGCGTGCAGTACGTCGGCTCCGTAGGTCAGCGGCAGCAGGTATGAAAGCGGGCGCAGCCATACGGGTAACCGCTCGATGGGAAAAAAGAGTCCGCACAGAAACAGCATCGGAAAGCGAAAGAAGTTGGAGAAGGTCTGCGCCTCAAAGACCTCGCTGACCGAAACCGCGATAAAGAGCCCCAGAAATGTCGAGCTGACTGCGATGAGTACCACTCCCGGAACGAGCGCCGCCCAGTTCACTTCGGACAGGTCAGCCAGAAACGCCGCCATAACTACAGGCACAAACGCGTTGGCCGTACCAAACAGGATCGCCCCAGTGGTCTTGGCCAGCATCAACGCCTCGAGAGGCAGTGGCGCCAGCAACAGGCGCTCGAAAGAGCGCCCCTTCTTCTCAAATGTTACAGTGACCGCAAGCATGCTGGTGGTGCCGAATAGCACCGACACCGCCATCACGCCGGGCAGCAGCGCATGAATACTTTCAAGGCCCATCCCGGAGCGAACAAAAAACATCCCCGTCCATGCCAGAGGAAAGATCAGCCCCCATGATATGTTTGGAGGCTTGAGGTAGTAGGCGCGCATGTCCTTGGCGAGGATGTTCCAGTATGCGATCCACGCTTTCATGCGTCGCCCCCCCTGACGGCCCTGTCCTTTTTCATGTCGGCGGCCTCTATGCCTGTAACATGGACGAAGACCTCTTCAAGAGACGGCCGTACCAGCCGTGCTTCCAAGACCGCTGCGCCACGCTCCTCGAGAAACCGCACCAGCGGGCCGACCTTCACCGGCTCTCTTGACTCGACGCGTATACCACCTTCGGCAACTGCGCGGCACTCGATGCCGGCAAACGTGCCGCTCATGGCCTGGCAGTGACCTGCAGCACCGTCTGGGACGGCAAACTGTACGACGTGGCGTCCGTCAGCCTGGCGCATAAGGTTTTCGACAGTGTCTGTCCGGACGATGATACCGCTGACAATAAACGCAATGCGCCGGCAGAGCCGCTCAGCCTCCTCGATATAGTGCGTCGTCAGAAAGATGGTGGTGCCGGCGGCGTTCAGCCCGGCGACAAGCTGGCGAATCTGTCTGGCGCTTGCAACATCGATGCCGGTAGTCGGTTCGTCCAGAAAGAGAATCGGCGGTGAATGAATTATACCGGCCGCGATCGTGAGCTTGCGCTTCATGCCCCTCGAGTAGCCTGCAAATCTGCGATCCGCCGCCTCGGCCAGGCCGAAGTCGTCGAGCAGCTCGCGCGCGCGAGTGCCGATCGTGCCTTGTCATGCCGTAGAGAGCGCCGCAGAAGCAGAGGTTTTCATATCCGGAGAGCTCCGGGTACAGGTTGC
>SLPQ01000033.1 GCA_007131925.1 Candidatus Brocadiia bacterium
TATGCGGCATCCTGCTGACGGTGCTGCTTCCCTTCATAGAGCGCGGCTTCAACGTCGTGACAGACCTGAGCCTGCTGGAGCTGGCCGACCTCAACAAGCCCCTGCTGAGGCGCCTGGCGCTTGAGGCGCCCGGAACTTACAACCACAGCCTCTTCGTGGGAAATATAGCCGATTCGGCAGCGGAGGTCGTGGGGGCAAACCGCCTGTTTGCGCGCGTCGGAGGCTACTACCACGACATCGGAAAACTCTTCAAGCCCGACTACTTCGTCGAAAATCACGGGGCCTCCTCCAGCCGGCACTTAAACCTGTCGCCGACTATGAGTGCTCTTGTCATAATATCGCACGTCAAAGACGGTGTCGAGATGGCGCGCGACGGGGCCCTTCCAACTGCCCTGGTTGATCTCATCAGGGAGCATCACGGCACCACCCTCGTCGAGTACTTCTACCGGGAGGCTATCAAGCAGGCAGATGAGTCCAAGAATGTCAGCGACCAGACCTTCCGTTATCCCGGCCCGAAACCCAGATCGAAGGAAGCCGCGATTGTAATGCTTGCTGACAGCATCGAGAGTGCTTCCCGGACCGTCACTGAGCCGACGCCCAGTCGCTTGGAGGGGCTCGTGACCGAAATCGTGCGAAGAAAGCTCGCAGACGGGCAGTTTGACGAGTGCGGTATAACGATGTCTGATTTGAAAAAGATAGAGATAAGCCTAACAAAATCTCTCGCCGGCATCTTTCACAGCCGCATCAAGTATCCCGGAAGCAGGACATGAGCGGCGCCAGCCACCTCGAAATAGATGTTTGCAACAGGCAGCGTACAGTGGCCGTACCGGCACGGCGCATCAGCCAGGCGGCGCGGACCGCCGCCCTGCACGCGGGAGGCTTTTCGGGCGGTCTCAGTATCGTGCTCGTGGGCGAAAGGAAAATGCGTCAACTCAACAGGGAATTCGCGGGCGTTCGTGGGACCACTGACGTACTGGCTTTCGATCTTCAGGAGGGGCCCGAGGCGCCCTGTGGTGACATCGCTGGCGAAGTCATAGTGAATGCCGCCCTTGCTGCCAGGGAGGCCCGCCGCCGGGACAAGAGCCCCGTAGATGAGTTGCTTCTGTACGTCGTGCATGGTGTGCTGCACCTTTGCGGTTACAGGGACGGGGATGATGAGCAGCGCGGCCGGATGCGCGCTGCAGAGCGCGCGGTGCTTGCCGATATTGGCGCCTGGGACGCCGCATCCGGCGGAGGCCCATAGATGGCGGTATTCGTCCTTGTCATCACAGGTATATTTGCGCTACTTGCCGCGCTCTTTCACGGGGCCTTGCTGGGAGGCTCACCCCTGCGCATCGAGGACATAAACAATATTCGCAAAACATACAAGGCACTGCCCGACCTCGACGATGCAGCGCGGGCGGCAGGCTGCCTCAAAGTCATCCTCTACGTACTTGCCGCCGGCATACTTGCGGTTTTCGCAGGGAGCGCCGAAGGCCGAACTGTCGGATTTGTGATGTGGCCCGTGCTCTTGGTGGTGGCGCTGGTAGTCGTTCTGGAGGCGGCCGCCGTCGTGGTCGGTGGCTTTCAGTCGGGAGAGGCGCTCTATCGCCTCGTACCGTTGATAGCCGTTTTTGAAAAGGCTGGAAGGGCTCTCTCGGCTTCGGGCTCAAAGGTGGCACGCGTTATGTCTCGCCTGGCGGGTGAGAGCCATCTCCCCGAGCCGCCTGCCGCCGAGGATGAGATGCTGGACGCACTGAGCGAGGGAGAGCGCGAGGGGGTGATCGCCGAGGGCGAACGCGAGATGATTGAAGGAATTATTGAATTTAAGGATGTCGAGGTCAGCGAGGTCATGACACCTCGCACCGAGACTGTCACCGTCGACGCCGACAGCACACTGCGCGAAATCCTGCCAACGGTGGCCAAAAGCGGCTACTCCCGTCTGCCGGTATGGTCGGAAAACTACGACAACATAGTCGGCGTCCTATATGTAAAGGACGTTGTGGGCTTTGTGGAGCCTGACGACCTCAAGCGCACGGTCCGCTCCCTTATGCGCAGGCCCTATTTCGTCCCGGCGACAAAGATGGTGCGAGAGCTTCTTGAGGAATTTCGCAGGACCACAGTGCATATGGCCATTGTGCTCGATGAATACGGAGGCACGTCGGGCATAGTCACAATAGAGGACATAATTGAAGAAATTGTCGGAGAAATCGAAGATGAATATGACGAGTATGAGCCTCCTGACATCCGTTCGCTGGGGGCACGTCGCGCAGTCGTAGAAGGCGATACCCCGGTCGACGAGGTCAATGAAACCCTTGGCATCAATCTGCCGGAAAACGAGGAATATGAGACACTTGCGGGGTACATCCTCTTCCGAACAGGCAGGGTCCCCTCAAAGGGCGAAATCCTGGAGTGGGAAGGCGTAAGCTTTACCATCTTCGAGGCCGATCTCAGGCGCATAAGACGTGTCCTGGTAGAGGTCAAAGACAGCAATGCACGAGCCGAGGAGACTTAGCAGAGCGTGCCAATCGAGAAAGCCACAGGTGTAATAGTCCGCCTCGCTGACTACAGCGATACCAGCCAGATCGCCACCTTCGTGACCGATACGGCTGGCATAGTGCGCGCCATAGCCAAGGGCTCCAAGCGCCAGGACAGCGCCACCGGCGGACCGCTTGACCTGCTGACAGTCAATGAAATCGTATTCTCCACGGCCAAGGCCGGTGGCCTTGCCACGTTGCGGGAGGCCAAGACCATCCAGAGATTTCAGCGCCTGCGCAGGCTGCAGTTCTACTACGCGGGATTGTATTTCGGCGAGTTGTCCGGCTTTTTCGGGGAGGGAAGCGAGGGTTCCTCTGCCTTTTTCGACCTGCTTGCCTCGACGCTTTGCGCCCTTGAGACGGCTGAGGAGGAGGCGCTGCCCTGTATCGTGCTCTTTTTTGAAAGCCACGTGCTCGCCGCGGCCGGTATCGCCCCCACCATCACCACCTGCGCTCGATGCGGCGCGACAGGACCGGCCGGCACTTCGCCCGCGCGTATTTCTCTGGATGAAGGCGGGATTATCTGCCCAGCCTGTCCCGGAGGCTCCCCCTTGAGTGCAGGCGCTGTAGCTGCGCTCAGGCGGCTATTTGACTCCAATCTGCAAGGCATTCAGCGCCTAAGGCTCAAGGGCCAGCTCCTCCAGGAGGTGTCAGGGCTGCTTTCGGCTGCCGTCATTTACAGCGCTGAACGAGTACCGCGCCTGCTTCGCTACGTCAAGCCGGGCGGACTACGTGCCGCAGAGCAATGGCTTGGGCGCGCGCGACAGGAGGCTAATCAACTTGATAAATAACCACCTAAATCTATAATTTGAAGTTACATAAGGATAGGAGCGTATTCTATGAGATTTGCCGTGTTCGCAGGGGTTGCTCTTTTTGGCATGGTGCTTCTGGCATTGCCTGTGACAGCGCATGGCGAGGTCGCATGGACGCCTGCGGATGGCTGGGATACGGCCGCTGTCGCGGACGATTCCGAGGCGGGAGTGATATTTCAGCGGGCCACTGCGCTCTTTTTGAGCGGCAGGTACACACTATCCGCGCGAATTCTCAAGAAAGGCATCGAACAGGCCGACGAGCCGCTCAGGGAAAAGGCCTCCCTCCTGCGTGCGGAGGCCCTGCTTGCGGACAGATCGTACCGTAAAGCATTCAAGGCATACGAGAGGTTCATCAGGGACTATCCCAACTCACGCCATGCCGACCGGGCGCTTGACGGAAAGCTGGAGCTTGCCGGGCAGCTGCTCTCGGGCGCCAGGGTGAGGTTTCTCGGCCTCAGGCTCTGGCGATCCTATGGCTTGGGCGAGAAGGTAGTCGACAGCATAGTCTCCCAGCACCCCTTCAGTGATTATGCCCGCAAGGCACAGATCATGCTGGCGCGCTCGTATCATGACAGGCGGCACTTCATAGAAGCCGAGAGCGCCTACAGGCAGTATGTCGAGATGTACCCAAACGGGCCAGACGTACAGGAGGCATTGGCGGGGATGGCCCAGAGCATGATGCGGGATGCCAACGGACCTGAATACGACCCGGTACCCTATTACAAGGCCAGGACGGTAGCCGACGAGTTTCTGCGCCAGTACCCCCGATCGAGCGAGGCCGACGATACCGCGCTACTGCGTAGACGGGCAAACGACAGTCTTGCCGAACACTACTTCAATGTCGCTGAGTGGTATCTGAAGATGGGCAAGGTCGACGCAGCAGCTCTTTATTTCAGAAAGGTCGCCGACGAGTTCGGCCAGACCGACTGGGCCCGGCGTGCCACGACGATGGCAGAGACGCTCGGCAGTCGTCCTGGGGGAGATGATGCATACTGATCGCGCGCGGGTTGCGGGTACGGTTCTGGTCCTCTGCATCGCGATGGGCTGCGGCTACAGGGCGGGCTTTGTTGCCAGAGACGATATCCGCACTGTCTCGGTGCCGGTTTTCGCCAATGATACGTTTTACCGGCACATTGAAACAGACTTGACAGGCGCCGTGATCGATGAGATCGGCAAGGTCACACCCTACAGGATAGCGCGATCCAATGCGGCCGATGCCGTGCTCGAGGGCCGGATAGTCCAGTATCGGACGGCATTGCTGGTAGAGGACGCAGCGGACGAGGTGATCGAGTCTGAGATACTTTTGTCAGTCGAGGTGACCCTTCGCGATGGGGCTACCGGCTCGATACTTGCACAGGCATTGATACGTGAGTCTGAAAGCTTCTCGCCGGCACTTGGCGAAGAAGAGCTCGCCGGGCGCCCCGCCCTTTTCAGAAGAGTGGCCCGGCTTGTGGTCGAACGCACCTTTGAGGAGACATGGTAAGCGCTTTGGGGCACGCCGCCCGGCTGCAGCTTACTATGCGTCGCGGGGCGCTCAGGGCACTTTGCAACGTAACACCCGGCGTTTCAGGCCGGAAATCGAAAAGCCCGCGGGGCGATCGCTTGAGTGGCAGGGATCGAAGCCTCGTGTGGCGTTTCAAAGTGAATATAGACCGGGCGACGCCCGACTATGGAGCAACTGATGGACGATAAGAAAAAACCGACCGGCCAGGGTCCGCAACGCAAGCCACCCCCGCGCTTTCAGCCTCCGCGTGCGGTACTGATGCTGCTTCTTGCAGGCGGTCTCATATACCTGTTGACAATGCTGCTCAGAACGCCGATGGCCCCGGTCGAGGACAAGGGTATAGGGGACTTTCACCGGGACATGCAGGCCGGGCTGGTCAAACAGGTGGAAATAGACCCGCGTCAGGCCAAGGTCGAGCTCTACCCGGACGAGGACGGCACAGTCCGTCAGTACACCTTTACGCTGATGGGTATAGAAGAGGCCGTGGCGCTGGCATCCACCATCCAGGAGTACAATGACCGCGTCAGCGATGACCGCATTATCCGGTACAGTACGACGCCGGAAAGTCGATGGGTGGCTATGCTTGTGACCTTTATAGCGCCGATGGCGATAATGCTGATCCTGCTGTACTTCATCTTCTTTCGCTCCATGTCTAAAGCAGGCGGTTCAGGCGTTCTTTCCTTTGGTAAGAGTCGGGCCAGGATGGCCGCCAAGGGGCAGGTCACGGTAACATTTGACGATGTAGCGGGAGTCGAAGAGGCCAAGCAAGAGGTCCAGGAGATCATCGAATTTCTCAGGCAGGCAGAGAAGTTCCGGCGAATCGGCGCGCGTGTCCCGCGCGGGATTCTGCTTGTCGGGGCGCCGGGAACGGGCAAGACGCTACTGGCAAAGGCCATAGCCGGAGAGGCGGACGTGCCGTTTTTCAGTATCTCGGGCAGCGACTTTGTCGAGATGTTTGTCGGCGTCGGCGCCTCACGTGTGCGCGATCTGTTCAGGCAGGCGAAGGAAAATGCCCCATGTATCATCTTTCTGGACGAAATAGACGCCGTCGGGCGAAAGCGTGGCGCCACTTTCACCGGTGGTGGACATGATGAGCGTGAGCAGACCTTGAATGCTATACTCGTGGAAATGGACGGATTTGAGTCCGACCAGAATGTCGTGATCATCGCCGCCACAAACCGGCCCGATGTACTCGACCCCGCTCTGAGACGACCTGGGCGTTTTGACAGGCAGGTGATTGTAGACATGCCTGATGTCGGCGGGCGGGAGCAGATTCTGAGGGTCCACGCCCGCAAGGTGAAAGTGGCAGATAACGTGGACTTCTCGGTCCTTGCGCGCGGCACACCCTCTTTTACCGGCGCAGATCTGGAGGCTATCATAAACGAAGCAGCCATTCTTGCTGCTCTTGACGACAGGGAGACGGTCGGGATGGCCGACCTCGAGGAGGCGCGCGATAAGGTTCGCTGGGGGCGCCAGCGCCGCTCGAGAGTCATGGCGCAGGAGGACAAGCGCATTACGGCATTCCACGAAAGCGGCCATGCCGTGGCAACCAAGCTGCTTCCCGAGGTTGAGCCGCTGCACAAGGTCACCATCATCCCGCGTGGCATGGCGCTCGGCTCCACCATGCACCTGCCCGAAAAGGACAAGTACCACGTACAGCGCGCGGAGCTGATGGGCGAGCTGGTGGCGCTGTTCTCCGGCAGAGTGGCCGAAGAGATGTTTTGCAGCGACATCTCCAGCGGAGCCCGTGACGACATCCGCCGCGCGACCGCGCTGGCCCGCCTGATGGTGCGCGAGTGGGGCATGAGCAGCAAGATCGGGCCTGTCTTCTACGGCGATGAGGACAATGACAACAACTTCGAACCTATGATTTCCAAGCCCTATAGTGAGTCCATCGCAGTGGAGATCGACACAGAGGTAAAGCGAATACTCGACGAATGCTACGAGCGCTCGCGCGCCCTGCTGACAAAGCACAAGAGCGACATCATGCGGGTCGCCGAGGCACTGCTCGAAAAGGAAGTGCTTGAAAGCAGCGACGTCGACATGCTGATAAAAGACGATACGCCCGACGAGGACAAGGTCGAGGCAGAAGGTGGTCAGGACCACTCCGAAATGCCCGTAGAGTGAGACTCTTGGTCCAATGAGGCTTCAGGACTTCATTGCTAAGTGCAATCCCCGTGTCGTTGCATGGCTGTCAAGCCGCGACACTGTCGGTGAGATGGCTATCGCCGGGGTTCACAGCGAGGGGATCAGGCTGACGGGGGCACGCGCTGATTTTGCCGTCATGAGATCTGACGGCATCGACTTTGCCACCGCGCGATTGGTAAAGGACATGCTTCTGGATATAGACGCGGACGCGGCCATCGACGAGTCAGTATGGTCTGGCGTTGAAACCGACACACCTGTCATCATCGCCGCCAGCCGCCGCCAGTACAAAGACCTGCTGCAGAAGCTTGCCGAGGCGGGCGGGAAGGCGGCGCTCCTGTCCGAGGCGCTTGCGGCATGTCTGGACAACTTTTACCGCAGCGACTTCTCGATAAGTCTCGGCGGGACCAGCCTGGCTATCAAAAGCAACGCGCCGCTTGTCATGGGCATTCTAAACGTCACACCCGACTCTTTTTCCGACGGGGGCGACTTTTTGGATCCCGGTACTGCCGTCGACCATGCGCTCGAAATGGCCGGACATGGCGCCGACATTATAGATATCGGCGGAGAGTCCACCCGGCCTGGCAGCCTCTCGGTCTCTGCCGATGAGGAGATGGCGCGGGTAATCCCGGTAGTACGCGCAGTCGCAGCGAAGGTCTCGACCCCCATCTCCATAGATACCTCAAAGCCGGAGGTTGCCCGGGCCGCTCTCGATGAGGGGGCGGCGATCATCAACGACATTACCGCTCTGTCCGACGACAGGATGCGCCGCCTCGCCGCCGAGCGTGCATGCCCTGTTGTTCTCATGCACATGAAGGGCTCTCCGCGGACTATGCAGAAATCTCCCTTCTACCGTGACATCATGGGCGAGATCACCCTTTTCTTGCGGCGGCGTATCGAAGAGGCTGTTTCGGCAGGGGTGGAGCGGGAACAGCTGATAGTCGACCCGGGCATTGGTTTCGGCAAGACCGTCAAGCATAACCTTGATATTTTGCGCAGGCTTAAAGTACTGGCCTCACTGGGACGACCTATACTTGTAGGCGCCTCGCGAAAGTCCTTTCTGGGCACTCTGACCGGGGCTTTAGCGCCCGACAGGACGGCAGCAACCGCAGCTGCAAACGCTCTGGCGGTGGCCGCCGGAGCGCATGCAGTCCGCGTGCACGATGTGGCCCAGGCAAGACAATCTGTCGCGGTTGCATCGGCCATACAGGCCGGGCAGGGCCGGGGGACGGCTACATGAACGAAACCATTACAAGGGTACTCGATGCGCTGCCCGCTCCGGTAGCACTGGTCGAGGTGCTGGTGATCGGCCTGGTCGTCTACCTGGTTCTGCGGATGCTTCACGGCACGCGTGGCGAAGGGATATTCAAGGGTCTTGTATTCGTCCTCACAATGGTCGCCATATCCATCTCGCTTGTGATATCGTATTTCGGCCTCGAGCAGGTGAGGTTTCTGCTGGAGGGTTTTCTTACCACACCGGTACTTGCGCTGATCATACTCTTTCAGCCGGAGCTGCGTCGGGCTCTGATACAGGTGGGAAAGACACCGCTTGTGCGCAGGCTGCTCAGGGGTGAGAGATCGGTGATCGCCGAGGTGGCCGATGCCGCCATGCAGCTTTCGCGCCACAAGGTGGGTGCGCTCATCGCTTTTCAGCGCGATGTCGGTCTTGATGACTTTGTCGAGGGAGGCACGCGCATCGATGCCGACGTGACAAGTATGCTCTTAATGACCATATTCTGGCCGGACACGCCGCTCTCCGACGGCGGCGTTATCATACAGAATATGCGCCTGAGCGCGGCGGCGTGTTTATTTCCACTTTCTGAAAATCCTGAAATCGACCGGCACCTCGGTACCCGTCATCGCGCCGCTATAGGCCTTACCGAAGACACTGACGCTGTCTGCATAATCGTAAGCGAAGAGACCGGTATTGTTTCACTTTCCGTCGGCGGACAGATAATTCGCAGCCTGGACAAGGAGCGGCTTGTAACCAGGCTCGAGAGGCTCATCACCATCGAACGCGCGCGTAAGAAGGCAGGAGGCGGCAGGTGAAAATCCCATTTACATCAAACGCGGGCACAAAGATCATGGCCCTTGTGCTTGCCGTCTTTCTCTGGAGCTTTGCGTATCTTGAAAACCTCAAAGACGGTTCGGTGACTTACCTGGTGAGCCTGAGCGCGCCTGAAGGTCTCAGGATCGACGAGCCTAACCGGCGTATCGAGGTCGCTGTTCGAGGTCCCCGCAAGATCGTCGAGCCCCTCTCCGCCGAGCCGCAGCTGCACATCTCAAAGCAGATAACCCAGCAGGACATAGAGAGTTTCGCCGA
>SLPQ01000250.1 GCA_007131925.1 Candidatus Brocadiia bacterium
AAAGCCCGCCAGTACAGTCATCACGATCGCCGGCCACTTCACCAGGTCCACAAAGATTCCGACTGTCGAAAACACAAGCGACAATGGAAAGGCAACCACTACAAACAGCCCTCCAAGGGCTGCAAAGAGACCGGGAGGTCAGCCAAACGGGATTACATTCAGAAGAACCAGCACTACAAGGCCTGCGGCAAAGATTTTTGCCGAGAGTATTCCCCAGCGCATAGCTTTCCTCCACATGGAAAGTCCGCCCACCGCCGGTCGTATCGGCCGGTGGTGGCTTTAAGCTTCACTGTTCCTTGAGATAGCGGGTATAGCCGACCCGCACTGTGACATTAGCGTTGTCGAAGTAGTCAAGCAGAGGTATAGCGTATTTGCGCGTCGTGTCAAGAAGGTACTTGAACTTGACGCTCTCGAGTCGGCCCTCACGGCGTATATAACAGTTGAGCCGCCGCTGGGCTTCGGCTATCGCGTCTCTGTGGAAAAACAGCCCCTCGCCGACGCGCACAAGTATCCCGCGCTCGAGAAAAGAACCGACCGCCTTCTTCACCCGCGCTACATCAAGGCCCGTCTGCTCTATCACCTCGGCAACCGATGGCGGCGCGAAGGACGCCTCCCGAAAGATCTGCTCGACCCGCTCAAAAACCTCCCGGTCCTCCCCCCTGACACGGACCTGGTGCGAAGCCAGAGCCAGTCGTCCGGCGGACTCTCTGGCCACCCCTTGCGCCACCATGCGCCTGGCGATAGCTGACGTTACCGTCTGGCAAAGCCCGGCCTCTCCCTCCAGCGCCTCCGCGGAGAGCCCCGGGCTCTCGGGCACGGCGACATGGTGCGCCCGTAGCGCCCGGGTGATACGCAAAGCGGCCTCCTGCGCCGCTGCAGCGCTCATGAAAAGACCGTCTGCGAGCTCCACTGCCGCGTCACCTCCTGCAAGATCCGCCAAAATAGCCTGAACGCGCGCGAGCGGCGCCTTTATGCGAAGCGAAATATCCCGCGGCTTGACGCCGCAGAGCCCCGCGACGTCGAGGCAATAGGTCACAAACGCCGTATCGTCTCCTACCGCCTCGGCTCGTTTGTAAAGATCCTCCAGCGTGCCGGCCCGGCTGCGCCTGAGCCGCCGGTCGAGCGGCTCTATTACCATGCCTCCGCCGAGAGTGGTCACCGGCGAGAGGCCGCGGATTATGAAGCGGTCCGCGGGCCCCGCCACGAGCGGGTCTTCAGTGCGCACCTGCACGATGAGCTCATCGCCGGCGGACGCCTGTCCCCCCGCCATCAGATAGATGGACGCGGTCGTCTCAGAGGTGCCCGTGTGAAAACGCACCCGCGTGCCGTTCTTGAGCACAAACCGCACGTCCTGCAGGAGCCGCAAGGAAGAGACATACCACCGCAGCGGTCTGAAAAAACCCGGCTCGGCGACCGTGTCGCCACGTCTTATGGAGTCACGGTCCCAGCGGCGCACATTAAGCGCTGCACACTCGCCCGCCATCGCAGCCTCGCCGGCCTCGCCGTAGACCTCTATGGCGTTTATGCGCCCAGCCTGGCCCTGCGGCAGCAGCTCCACCTCTGCACCGACCGCCGCGCTGCCTGACACAGGTATACCAGTGACAACCGTGCCGACGCCCCTGGGGGAAAAGGCGCGGTCCACGTTCATGCGAAATACCCCTTCAACGCTCCTGGGCTTGACTCTTGCGATGAGGGCTGTGAGAGCCTTGTAAAACCCGTCAAAGCCCTCACCGGTCATGTTTGAGAGCGTCGCAATGCCGGCACCTTCAAGAAATGTCCCCTTCAGAAACTCCCGCAGCTCCCGGCTGCGCTGATCGACAATCTGCGGAGTCACCCGGTCGATCTTCGTCATGACCACCATGCCGTCGGCCACCCCCAGGAGCGTGAGGATGTCCAGGTGCTCGCGAGTCTGCGGCATCACGCCGTCGTCGGCCGCCACCACCAGCATGACAGCATCCATGCCTGCTGCGCCCGCAACCATTGTCCTGACAAAATGCTCATGCCCCGGAACGTCCACGATGCCAACGCCGGTATCGCCGATCGTACATGGCGCAAAGCCCAGGTCGATTGAAAGGCCGCGCTCCTTTTCCGCCTTGAGCGTGTCGGTCTCGCAGCCGGTCAGCAGCCTCACCATAGCCGTCTTGCCGTGATCGACGTGCCCGGCCGTGCCGATTGTGATGTTAATGCGCCGCTTCCGGCAGGTCACTTCTGTGCTCCCGGCCTCATCGCCGCGGCTATCGCGCTGATGACGAGTTTGTCCTCGCCTGCAAGCAGTGTGCGCGGATCGACAAGCACCCTGCCCTCGCTTATGCGTGTGAAGACGGGAGGCTCGGCTTTTCGAAGGAGCTCACCGAGCTCTTCCACCGAAATGCCGTCAGGTCTTATCCCCACGAGCCGCGTGGGAAGATCCTGCCCGGGAAGCGACCCGCTTCCCATCTGAGATGACCCCTTGAAGGTCGAGACGACGCCCGGGACTCCTGCGCTCTTGAGAGCGCGCGCGATGCGCCGGGCCTCCCTCGCTATGGAGCCGCTGTCGCGCATTACCATCCGCAGCGTGGGGACCTCACTGATTGCCAGACGCTCGTCGAGAAAAAGTGACAGCGTCGCCTCCGCTGCAGAAAGAGTCAGCTTGCCAACCCGCATGGCCCTCCAGAGGGGGTTCTTGCGCACCCTCTCGATGAGCTCCCTGCGCCCGAGGATCACACCGCCTTGGCTGGCGCCGATAAGCTTGTCGGCGCTTGCAGTGATAATATCTGCGCCGGCCGCCACCGACTCAACAAGTGTCGGCTCCTTTTCAAAACCAAACCTCGAAAAATCGATCAGCGCGCCCGCACCCACGTCATCTATGACGAAAACTCCGCGATCATGCGCAATCCTCACCAGCACCTCCAGCGATACCTCTGAGGCGAAACCCTCGATGCGATAGTTCGAAGGGTGAACCCTGAGGATGGCGGCGGTCGACTCGGTTATCGCGTTTTCGTAATCGTGCGGGTGGGTCCTGTTGGTGGTACCCACCTCGACCATTTCCGCGCCGCTTGCAGCCATGACATCGGGCAGGCGAAATGCGCCCCCGATCTCCACGAGCTGCCCGCGCGATACGATTACCTCTTTTCCCGCGCCTATGCTATTGAGCACAAGCAGTGTAGCCGCTGCATTGTTATTGACAAGTGTGGCCGCCTCGGCGCCGGTCAGCTCCACCAGAAGCTCCTCGATCCGTCCGTCTCTTTTCGAGCGTGCGCCACTGGCCGTCTCAACCTGCAGGAGAGAATACCCTCGAAGGTGCTCACTTATCCGGCTGATTGCGCGCTCGCTCAGCACAGCGCGACCGAGGCCGGTGTGCAGGATAATGCCGGTGGCGTTTATGGCCCTGCGGTAATGGGGGCGCGTCGCGGCGTCGAGCCGGCTCAGTGCGTCGTCGACAAGGGCCTCTCGCATCCCCTCGGCGCCCGCACCCTCGAGGCGTCCCTCGCGGATCGCCTGGCGCACGGTCTCAGCAGCTTTCCGCAGGGCCTTCACTACTACCTCGCGGCCTGACGAAGAGACCCGCCCCGCGACGGCCTCCTCTTTAAGCAGCGAATCAACCCCCGGTATGCTGCGCAGCAGCCTTTCGATTTCCTCACTCACCGGCAATGGCTCCCTGTGTTTGAACGCTATGCGCGGCAGTACAGCATTTTAGTGCGCGAGAGCCGAGTGTACAAGGGCGATCCGACTCATGCTTCATATAGCTTTTTTGTTGACGCGCACAAAAATGCACGTTACCTTTATGCACAGCAGCTCCAGGTCTCAAACGGCGTGTAAGAGGCGGCCGGCGCAGGAATGTTGCGAAAAACCGGCCTTATTGAGACAATATTCCTGCCGTAAGCAGTCAAGCGCAGGTGCGCGTTGAAGAGAGGTGCTCTGATGAGAAGGCTTGCTGCGTTTGTGGGGGCGCTGGCATTCTTTGCCGTGAGTTTGAGCGCGGGTGAGTTTGAGCTGCGCTTCCAGGAGGTCGACAGTCCCGAGCATCCGGTCTTCTCTCTGCTTTCCTCACGCAGCTTGCGGCTGCGCCAACGGCCAGCCGGCACGACCCTCCCTGAGTCAAGCGGGCAGGACCCATGGTACTACCAGGTGCTGCTTGGCCTCGAACGCCTGCATGCGATGATGACGCCTTCCGAGCGCACCCTGTACATCGACGCAGGAGATGGCTTTCGACTGCTCGATGAGCAGCCTCTTTCGGGCACGCCCGTGAGATGGAGTACCGAATGGGGAACCCGGCGGGCGCTTCTCTTTGGCCCTTTGAGTATGCGCAAGGAGGGCCGGGAGGTAAACGTCAGGGTCATAGTCTCAGAATCAGGGCACATGGAGGTCTTTCCCGAGGGGTTTGTCACCGGCGACATAACCCTCTCCGGCGAGACCTATCGTGTGGCAATCGCAGATGCCAATTTCAACGGGCGTTATGACGGCATTTTCGATGCGGATGGCCCGAGTGATACCTTCGTTATAGATCTCAACCGTGATGGAGAGATATCCCCGTATCACCAATGGGATGGAGAGATCGCGCCGCTTGGGCGGTTTATCAGTGTTGAGGGCCAGTACTACGCTCTCAGGCCTGCTCCGGATGGCTCCTCGATCCGTGTCGAGCGGGCCGAGCCTGAGATGGGAACCGTCGACTCCGACCTGCCGGGCGGCTTCATGGCATTCTGGTCGGACAGCGGCGCCCACTATGTGGAATTCGGAAATGGCCCTTTGCATCTTCCCTCAGGCATTTATCAGCCGTTGCTGCTTGGTTTGACGGCTCATGACAACAGGGGGCAGTGGAGCATCACGGCAAATGACACAGGCAGTCTCACAACCTTCACGATAGAGCCCGGCCGAAACATCGAGGTGAAGTTTGGGCCACCCCTGGTGGCAACTCTCGACCCGAGTCGACACGGCGATGCCATCACGACCGGCCTGAGTATTGTCGGGCGGGCGGGTGAGAGTTACCCTGTGAGCGCTGAGCTTGACGGCAGGGCGCTCGCTACGCCGTCTGTGGAGGTGTTTCTGGAGGACGGCAGCCGAACCGCCCACGGACGTTTCGAGTATGGTTGAGGCGGCATCTGCCGGTACTCGTGGCGAGTGCCAGGGGGCTACACAGGCAGGTACCGGGTTGTCCTCCAGTGTGAACTGGGCCCGTTTGAGTGGGAACTGAAGGAGACCTGGTATGAGGTAGAGTGAAGCCTCATTGGAGCGGGTTCCGGCGGGAAGGCATATCAGCTTTCCCGCCTTTTTTATTGGAATGACTGCTGATATAGGGGGACAGGGACGTGGTCAAGGAAAAGATCGGCGCCGAAGCCGAAAAGTGCAGGCTCTTTGCCGCCCTCGCCGAGGCTGTGGACGGCATGGATGAAGAGGGCGCCGTCGAGGCCGCCCATGCGGTTATCGATGCCGGCATCGACGCCTACGAGGCTATTACTGGCGGGCTTTCCAGGGGAATGGAGACCGTCAGTGACAAGTATGAGACCGGGATCTATTTCGTGCCGGAGATACTTCTCTGCGCGGACGCCATGTACGCGGCCATGGACGTTTTGAAGCCTCACATAAAGGTGCGCCGCTCCGCGGCGGCCATGCCGGTGATTATCGGCGTCATCGAGGGCGATATTCATGACATCGGCAAAAACATCGTAAAGCTCATGCTCGAGGCCGCGGGTTTCACGATTCACGATCTCGGAAACGACGTACGCGTGAGCGCCTTCGTCGAGAAGGCCCGCGAGGTCGGGTCGGGTATAATCGCCGTCTCCACGCTCATGTCGACAACTATGCCTGGCATGGGCAGGCTTGTCGATGCGCTCGGCGAGGCGGGGATCCGCCGGGACTTTCGCGTTATGATTGGAGGCGGCCCGATCTCGGCGTCTTTTGCTGAGAAGACAGGCGCCGACGCCTATGGCGCAAACGCCATGGAAGCGGTCAGAATAGCCGCTGCGTGGCAGGAGGCGCATTCATGATCGACCAGATGACACCCGCCGAGCGCATGGGGGCCTTTCTGGCGGGAAAGGACATCGACCGGCCGCCCTGCGTACCGCTCATCCTGAACCACGCAGCGCGCGTCATCGGCGAAAAAATAAGCCGCTACGCCACCGACGGCGCCGTCATGGGCGCAGCGCACGTCGCAGCCTACCGCCGCTACGGCCATGACCTGATAACCATCTTCACCGATACCTCGATAATCGGCGAGGCGATGGGCACGACGCTCGAATTTCCCGACGATGATGTCTCTCGCGTCCGGGTGCCGGCGGTGGTCGACCAGCAGGATCTTGATCGCCTGGAAGAAATCGACTGTCGCAGGGCCGGCAGGCTGCCGGTGCTTCTGGAGGCTGTGCGCCGGTGCGTCAACGAAGTGGGCGGGGAGGTCTTTGTGTCGGTGTGCATCCCGGCTCCCTTTTCCACGGCGGCGGCCCTGCGTACCACGGCCGCCCTGGCAAGAGACCTCTACAGGCAGCGCGACCTCGCTCACGGCCTGATCGATCGGGCCTCGGCGCTGACCGAGGACTTCGCCACGGCCGTGCACGAGGCCGGCGGCATACCGGCGCTTGTGGACCCTGTAGCATCCGGATCGGTGCTCTCAAGAAAGACTTTTGAGGAGTTTGCCCTTGGCGGTATCCGCCGCGTGATAGAAAGGATCCGCACACTCGGCGCACCGGGCATACTCCATATCTGCGGCCGGACCTCCACGATAATAGACCTCATGGCCGACTCGGGCGCGGCCGTGATCTCTGTCGACCAGATACCTCTCAAAGAGGCGCGCGAAAAGGTGGGCTGGCGCGCATGCCTCATGGGAAACGTCAGGCCGACCGAGACCCTGCTTGAGGGCACTCCGGATGCGGTGCGCGCAGAGGCGCTCGCGTGTCTTGAAGACGCCGCCGACAACCCGGGCGGATTTATCCTTTCAAGCGGCTGCGAGGTGCCTATCGAGACGCCTCCGGAAAATATCGACGCGCTCATGGACTCAGCCAGACAGTGGGGCCTGCGATGACTGCTCGCGAAAGAATTGTCGCTATCCTTTCCGGGGCGGCACCTCAAGAGGCCTGCGTGATATGTCCCGGGGGCATGATGAGCGCCGCGGTGACGCAGGTCATGGACAGATGCGGTGCGGCATGGCCCGAAGCCCACCTCGATGCGGGCAAGATGGCAGACCTCGGCATTGCCATGCGGGAGGCGGCAGGCTTTGACAACATCGCACTGCCCTTCTGCATGACTGTAGAGGCCGAGAGCTTCGGCGCTGATGTCGACATCGGCTCGCGAACGGTCCAGCCGCGCGTGCGGGGCTTTGCTCTTGATGCAGACGCCGATTTCAAGCTGCCCGCGCCGCAATGGCACGGAGGGCGCGCTGTAGTCCTCCTCGATGCGCTCGCGCGTTCACGCCACAGGGAGTCTGAAGCTGTCATTGTGGGCAACGTCGTGGGGCCGTTTTCACTTTTGGGTATGCTTGTCGATCCGCTGAAGATCATGCGCTGGACGAGACGCTCGCCCGAGCGGCTCTCCGGCTGTCTGACGGTGCTTGCCGGGCATCTCGGGGAGTTTGCACGCCGGCAGGTCGCCGCAGGCGCCGACATCATATGCATCGCCGAGCCTACGGCTACGGGTGAGATCCTTGGCGGGGATAAGTTCGCCGAATTTGTCGCACCCCGCATCAATGAGATCGCCGCGGCTGTGCGCAGCGCATGTGCGCGCGTCATCGTGCATATCTGCGGCGA
Organism: Candidatus Brocadiia bacterium; assembly: GCA_007131925.1. Classification (GTDB taxonomy): domain Bacteria; phylum Planctomycetota; class DG-23; order SLPQ01; family SLPQ01; genus SLPQ01. The sequence continues at coordinate 7,713 of SLPQ01000250.1, forward strand.
CGTCAGCCGGATCGGCAATGAGTTGAAGACAATCGACACAGATGCCCTCAGCGTCGATGCCATGGTTGACATCATCGCCCTCGCCAGGAGCGACATGCACGCGCTCATGATGGGAAATCTGAGCGCCTTTATGCTTGCATCGGCCTCAACCCATGACATCGCCCGGCGTTGCCGAGCACTCCTTGCCGGTGGCGTACGGCTGATCGCGCCCGCCTGCGGCATAATACCCGATACCCCGGTGGCAAACCTGCGCGCCATGAGCGAGGCGCTCCGAGACGCCCCTGTGGCGGGGTCCGGGGACCGACTGTATAATGGAGAAGCTCGAGGACCCTGCTCAGAAAGTAAAGGCTCCGACGATGAAAGACATTGAAAAGCGGCGCCGGGTCATGCAGCGCTCCATGCGCTTAGGGCACTGCATCTGCGACCCCAGGCAGCCGTGTCCGTGCGATACGTTTACCAGGCATGACGTCTGCAGCTGTGCGGGGGAGCGGCTGGACGTCTCCGCCGGGTCCGTGCGGCTTACTGAAATGGTCGAAAATCCCGGCTGCGCCTCCAAGATCGACCAGGCCTCGTTGAAAAAGATCCTTTCCGGGCTGCCGGAGATCGAGCACCCTGACGTCATGGTAGGGGCGCCTGCGGGAGATGACGCGGGGGTTTTTCGCATCGATCAGAAAAGGGCGCTCGTCCAGACGGTGGATGTATTTTGCCCGTCGGTAGACGACCCCTACACCTTCGGACAGGTGGCGGCGGCCAACTCCCTCTCAGACGTATACGCTATGGGGGGCAGGCCGCTCTGTGCGCTTTCGGTGGTGGCCTACCCGGTCCGGGAGGCACCGCCGGAGGTCATGCGTGAGATCCTGCGCGGCGGTATCGACAAGATGCGCGAGGGGGGTGTGCCAGTCATAGGCGGCCACAGTATCAACGACCGCGAGATAAAGGCAGGCTTTGCCGTCACCGGCATGATAGACCCCGACCGCATCGTGACCAACGCCGGCGCACGCCCGGGTGACGCGCTCGTTTTGACCAAGCCGCTTGGCACCGGCATAGTCGCCTTTGCCGGCCAGGTAGGCATGGGCAGCGGCGAATGGCGTGATGCGGCTGCTGATTCAATGACCGCGCTGAACGACACCGCCTCACGCCTGATGTGCGAGCTCGGCGCACACGCCGCTACGGACGTTACCGGCTTTGGCCTGGCTGGCCATCTTGGAGAGGTTGCGCGCTCCAGCGGCGTGGATGTCGAGGTGGTCTGGGACGACATACCGCTTCTGCCGGGTGTTCTCGAAGCGGTCGCGCGAGGCGCGCTGCCCGGTGGCATTGAGCGAAACAGGGAGTCATCCGAGGCGAGCCTGGATGCAAAGGCGCCTCTTACTCGCGAGATGTGCGACATCTGCTTCGATGCGCAGACTTCCGGCGGCCTCCTGGTGGCGCTGCCCGCGGAAAAGGCGAGCGAATTCGTAAAGCGTCTTCACCAGGCGGGAGTCTCGGCCGCGGCCGTCATTGGACATGTTAAAGCGGCCGGAGCCGGCCGCGTCATCCTTGTAACAACCGGCAGGAGGGTGCTGCCGGAAGTGGAGGAAATCCCTGAAA
>SLPQ01000153.1 GCA_007131925.1 Candidatus Brocadiia bacterium
CCGGCAGGCTCGTGGTCGTAATAATTAAGTCTGCGCCGCTGTCAAACTCAAATGCGCCGATGTCGATTGCACCATCGGTCGGGCGCGGCTCGAAATCCTGGTGCTTGACATATTGATATACCACATCATGGTCCGGCAGGACAAACGAGTGCAGCGCAGTGCCGGCATCGCGGCAGGGTGAGTCGGCGCGAAGGCGGAAGTCCTGCGCGGCGAAGTCCACGAAGCCGGGATCGCTGCCGGTCACCGACGTGCCGTCGTCATTTACCGTGCCGCCGCCAAGGCTGTAGCCGGTCTTGAGCCAGTTGTGGCTGATATTCGTTACACCCGTGGAGTCGCCGGAGTTTATCTCCTGAAGATGACCGGCGGCAGTGTTGTAGATTATATTGTTGCGAACGTCCAGCACACCTGTGTGGCTTGCACGCACGAGCGTGTCCCGGGAGCCGGGGGGGCGCGTCGAGATGACGGTGTTATTGTAAAAGTAACCGTTCACCCGCGCCTTGCCAGTGCCGTCCCGTCCGAAGTGCATGATCTGTCGGTTGCCGACGCCGTCTTCGATCAGGATGTTTCCATATATGAACGCGTCATCGTAAGAAGGTCGGCTGGCAATGTGACTCGACTCTCCAGCCTCCACGATGTCGAGCTGGCGGTTGCCGCTCTCGATCCAGTTGTAACGCACGACCATGCCGGCCGAGCGGTCCTTGAGATTGTTGCCGCCGCAGCCGTCGCGCAGAGGGCCGTAGTGGTTGTACTGAAAGACTATCCCGTCGCTTGCTGTGTATGAGTTGTGCACATAGATATTGCTGTCGCGTCCATTGTCAAGGATATGACAGCCCTCTACGAGCACATTTGTCGATCCTGAAGCCGTGAAAAGGCCATTGGCGCTGTCTCGCATTGTGACATTGCGGATGACGATATTCTCGCCGATCTCGACGTAGATCGCCGCTGCATTGCCCCTGTAGTCCGTAAGACCGCTGCGGCCGGTGAAGCTGTATGGCGGGCGCGCACTGCGGATGTCGAGATTTTCAACTACGATGTAGCGGGGCATCGGGTTTGACGGGACATTCGAGCCGCCGATCTTGATGACACCTCGGTCTTCGTTCCAGTAGTTGAGCTCGGGGCGTGTAGTCGCGTCACGCCCGTCTATAACGGGAAGCTCTCCACCCGGCCCGGGCACGCCGGTTACGGTAATGGGCGAGGCGGCTGTGCCCTCCCGGTTAATGACCCACTTCTCGTGATACGCCTCGCTGCGCCAATGGATCCGCACCGTGTCGCCCGCGACAAGTGACTCCCACGGCACATCACCTATGTTCTCATAGGCTCTGCCTGGGCCGACCTCGTAAACTGCGCCAAAAGAAAAAGCGGCTGTCACCGTAAGGACAGCCGCCGCTGCAAGAAGCACTCGCGCACGATTCATATCGTGTCCCCTGACTACCATGTACCCGTCATCCCAAGCCCGCAATGACCCCGACGCCTGATCGGAACTCTTCTATTCTCAGCGCACGCAGCCTGAGGGTCAAGCCTCAGCAAGCGTCCAAGACACATCTCCGGGAAGTGCAGAGAAAAGACAGTCCAGGCCAACCTCCCCTCTCCGGCTGCCGACTGCCGCCCATGCCTGCGCGTCGCCCGTACGGTGCGATTTCTCGCTCAAAACGCAGCAGGGAGCAGCGCCGGCAATGGCCCACCTATTTATACGCTTCTCAATCCGGTTTGTTCCGGGAAAAAGGCCGAATTGTGCCACTTTCTCATTCGTTCCACCTTTTCCGGCCCGAGGCTGCACGGTGGATCTCGCCCTCCAGCATGCGAACGCGAGGCTCCAGTGCTCCGAGCTCCTCGAAAAGCGGCTCGATTCGTTCGGCAAGGTAGCTGTCTATCCAGCGCTCATCCAGCAGCCCCCTGAATGCCTCTCTGAACTGTGCGGCCCCCTCGGCAGCCGCGACTTCCACGTTGCGCTGCAGGTCGAGCAGGTACATCATCGCCGTGCCGGACGTACGGCGGCGCGCTTCCCTGGTCTCAAGCACCACCTGCTCGCGCAGGCTCCTTACGGCTCGCCACGCGTGATGCCTTGCTTCGCTCAGTGTCAGGAGCGAGTCCCGGCAGATCTCGAAGCGTCGCCGCTCGCCGAGCCTTGAGAGTAGATCGAGGCAATACTCGCGCCCGGCCGGCACCCCCTTGCTGAGTATGTGCGCCACGTTCACGAGCGAGTCGAGACAGCCGTCGACAGGCTCATTCTGCACGCGATCGGTCGAAAACCTGCTCCACGCGGTGGCGAAAAGCCCCACAAGGCCGAAACGTGCCGCAATCTCCACCCAGCCAAGTGCGTTTTGCTCCTGCTGGACATAGTCGCAGAGGTCCGCGTTGTGAGTCGTAGCGCCCTTATAGGCCGTAGCGCCCCATAGCGTAACGCCGTTTTTGTGAAAGCGCTCTATGTGGCGCGTGCCTGAATGGTGCGCCCATTCGTCGGGATGGCCGCGGTAGCCCCAGGGGCACAGGTCGGCCTTGGCGGCTATCGCCGTTATCTTCTCGTCAGGCCACGAATGCATCATGTCGGACCAGAGTATCGGACGGATGCCCCGATCGTTTAAGCCGTCGACAAGCGGTTCGACGTGATGGAGGTATAGCGCGTCCTTACCGTGCTCCCGGGCGTAGCGGGCTGTCTGCTCTCCCTTGCCGAGTGTACGGGCCTCGTCGCCACCAAGGTGAAAGTACCGCACATCCGGCATCAGGCTAAGGACGTCATCGACCATATCTTCGACCAGTTTTCTCGCGCCGGGCGCGAGCGGATCGAGGCCGTCGCTTCTGTATGGCACTTCGCGCAGGTGGGCGAATTCGGGAAGCGAAAGCGGCGTCTCCATGTGGCCGAGGCACTGCACGAGCGGTATCACCTCGAGGTCACGTCCGGCGGCCTCCTCGATGAAAGTCTGCACCTCTTTTTCGCTGTAGGCGCTTGGCGAGCGCATCCCCTCATGCACGTGCCACGGAAACATATCCTCCCACTCGACCAGCAGGGCCGTGTAGCCGGCCGCTTTTATGACCTCCAGCAGCTCCAGGAGCCGCTTGAAGGTGGGCGGCAGGCCCTTGAGATCCAGGTGAGCGCCACGTATAGCGACACCACTGGGTTTACCGGACTTGACAGCGGCCTTCTTCCTCTGAGCCATGTTACCTCCTTATAGAGAAGCCGGGCGCCCCCATGGCGGCGCGTCATTGTGCCGTGCGGAGCTTTATATCGTCCTACGATACGTCAGAGTCAGCCTTCCGCAAGGACGATTTGCCTGTGGACATGAGTTCGGCCCGGCTTGGCTTGTCTCGCGCGGAGAGCCCTTCGAGGGCCGCGAGGGCTGCGAATATGGTTGCAAGGTCCGCGGCCGGAGTGCATAATCCAAGGTTTCATGGGCCGTTACCGGCCGCGTCCGCAACTTTTTCCGTGTATCAGGAAAGGATCCATGATGCCTGAGCCTCGCGAACTCTCCGGCATGGAGCTCGACGATCTCTGTATAAACACTATACGCACCCTCTCCATGGATGCCGTCCAGCAGGCCAACTCAGGCCACCCCGGCACTCCCATGGCGCTGGCTCCGATCGCTTATGCCCTTTACACAAGGTTTATGAGACACAACCCGGAAAACCCCGCATGGGCAGACCGTGACCGCTTCATCCTTTCGGCCGGCCATGCAAGCATGCTCCTGTATGCCGTGCTCTATCTGACCGGCTATGACCTCAGCCTTGACGACCTTAAGAACTTCCGCCAGTGGGGCTCCAAGACACCGGGCCATCCCGAAATGGAAGATACTCCCGGCGTCGAGACCACAACCGGCCCCCTCGGTCAGGGCCTGATGAACTCGGTCGGCATGGCTATCGCCGAGGCGCACCTGGCCGCACGCTTCAATCGCCCCGGACACACCATCGTTGACCACCACACCTACGCAATCTGCAGTGACGGGGACCTCATGGAGGGGGCATCCCACGAGGCGGCATCGCTGGCAGGTCACCTGGGCCTCGGCAAGCTTGTATGGATCTATGATGACAATCACATATCCATCGAGGGTCCGACCGAGCTGGCCTACAGCGATGATGTGGGCAGGCGCTTCGAGGGATACAACTGGCATGTCCAGGACATAGGTGAGAAGGCCAACGACCTCGGTGTGATTTCGACCGCGCTGCAGGCCGCACTTGATGAGACTGCCCGTCCCTCGCTTATCATAGTGCGCACGCACATAGGCTTCGGCGCTCCAAATCTCCAGGGCACCAGCGACGCCCACGGTGCGCCGCTGGGCGAGGAAGAGGTCCGTGCGACCAAGGTCAACTACGGCTGGCCGGCAGATGAGAAATTTCTCGTGCCGGACAGGGCCCTCAAGCACATGCGCTCAGCAGTCGAGAATGGCAAGAGGCGCGAGGCTGCATGGAACGAATCGCTCCAGTCCTATTCAAGAGAGCACCCGGACCTTGCCAGGGCCTTCAAGGCGGCGCTCGCCCAGAGACTGCCTGAGGGCTGGGACACGGATATCCCGGCTTTCGATCCTGGCGACAAGCCGATAGCCACGCGCTCAGCCAGCGGCAAGGTGCTCAATGCCATTGCCGGGAAAGTCCCGTGGCTTGCCGGCGGCAGCGCTGATCTCTCCCCGTCGACCAAGACGCTGATCGATTCATCGGACTACTTTCAGAAAGACAGTCCCGGTGAGCGAAACTTCGCCTTCGGCGTGCGCGAGCACGTGATGTGCGGGGCGTCGTCGGGTATGATGCTGCACGGCGGCATACGTCCGTACGCAGCCACATTCTTCATCTTCACCGACTATGCGCGCCCGGCGATGCGCCTGGCGGCGCTGATGAAGCTGCCCGTCATATATGTTATGACGCACGACTCGATAGGCCTCGGCGAGGACGGGCCGACACACCAGCCCGTCGAGCACCTCGCATCACTTCGCGCAATGCCAAATATGTATCTCATTCGCCCCGCAGATGCCACCGAGACCGCATGGGCATGGAGGGCTGCCATGCTTCGCACCGCCGGCCCCACTACGCTTGTGCTCTCCCGGCAAAACCTGCCGATACTCGACCGCACCAAGTACGGCTCCGCCGACGGTCTAATGCGGGGCGCGTATGTGATCTCGCCAGAAAGGGGCGCACGCGCCGAGGTCATCATTATCGCATCGGGCAGCGAGGTCCACCTGGCGCTCGATGCCAGTGAGGCGATGGCCGCTGAAGGTATCGACGCCCGTGTCGTCAGCATGCCGAGCTGGGAGCTCTTTCGCGAGCAGGAAGAGTCTTATCAGCGCGAGGTGCTGCCGCCGGAGGTGAAGTGCCGTCTTGCCATCGAGGCGGGCGCGACCCTCGGCTGGCGCGAGTGGGTTGGGGAAAAAGGCGTCGCTGCAGGCATGTCATCCTTCGGCGCGAGTGCGCCGGGTGAAGTGCTGATGGAGAAGTTCGGCTTCACCGTCGAAAACATCCTGGCCCACGCGCGAGGGCTGCTCGACCGCTGAAAAGAAGGGTGGGGCCGACTGCTGCGGTGCCGGCAGCCGGTGGGTCGCCCCGTACCACCGCGTCAGCCTGGTAAGGACAGACTCATATCGCCTTGCCCCTCCCGGGCGGATGTGTGAAATACATCCCGGCGCCGGCGGTCGCTGTCTTCTCAGGAAACGGGCAAGCTGCAGGTGGCGCCGCCCGTTCCCCCGCAATAAGCGCGCGAAACCTGCATCAAGGCGCGCCCTTTCATCGACTCATCCGCGCTACTCGAGGACGACGAAAAACCCCACTGGCAAAAACGCCCAGCAGCGCCGGATGGCGCACCAGAAGGTCCAGGCGCCTCATCAGCATGCGCGCGGTGCGTCTACGCAGCCACGGGTTCAGCTCGTCGTACATGCGCTGAACCCCCTCTTCGAGCTGCTGTGCGGTCATGTGCCTGGGTTCAAAGACGGCATGATCCCATCCGAAACGGTCACGATCAAGAGCGAGCAGCCGACCTTCGCGGCCCAGCTGGGCGTAGAGATCTGTGCCGGGGTAGGGAGTGAGGATGTAGATGTGCGCCTCGTCCACTTCTATGTGGCGGATCATCTCGGTCGTGCGGTCGAAGCTGGCCATGTCGTCTGTGTCAAAGCCGAGAATGAAAAAGCCCGTCACCGCCACTCCCCGCGCATGAAGCTCCGCTACCAGGGTGCGGTAATTATCGATGCGGTTGTGGGCGACATTTGCCCACTCCAGAGATGCAGGACTGGCGCTCTGAAAGCCGATCTGTACGTTGAAACAGCCCGACTGCGTCATGACGTCGAGGAGTTCCTCGTCATCCGCGACACTGGTCGGCATCTGAACGGCGAAGGTCTTGCGATTGGCGCCGAGTGCCCGGAAAATGCTCATGGCATAGTCGCGATCGGCAAAGAGGTTGTCATCCACCAGAAACACCATCTTCTGCTTGAGACGGCGCAGCTCCTCATCGACAAGCTCCGGTGAACGCTTGCGGTAGCCGTGCCAGGGCATCGTGGGCAGGTAGCAGTATCGGCAGGAGTTCGGGCATCCGCGGGTGGCCTGCAGGCAGGCAAACCATGATGGGTCAGCAAGCAGATCCCGGCGCGGAAATGGTACATCGTTCATATCCGTCGGGCGAGGGGCAGTGTAAACCCGCTGCAAAGTGCCCCTCTCGGCGTCACGCAAGAGCTGCTTCCAGACGTACTCCGCCTCGCCAACGACCACTGAGTGAGCGTGCTGCAGACATTCCTCGCTAAGCAGCGTCGGATGCACTCCGCCCAGGACCACCTTCGCACCCTCGCGGGCAAACTCCTCGGCAAGGCCGTAAGCACGCTGGGATGTAAAGGTAGTGGCTGTGATGCCCACCAGGTCGAAGTGCTCGGTGGCGGCAATGGCGTCCCAGTCGCCATCGACAATCTTCACCTCATGCCCCTCGCTCAGCGCGGCCAATATCCCGAGCGACAGCGGTGTAAAGCGTACGTGCTCCAGGTAGCGGTATGGCCCGTCATGGACAAACCATTGCGGCTTTATGAGAAGTATTTTCATGATGTGCTCTCACGCTCCTGCCAGTGCAAGAAGCCCCTCTCGACGCATACAATCAGAGCAAAGCCCCCGTCGGGTGCGGGCTTAAAGAGATGTTTCCTCCGCGGCGCGCCCGTTCCTTTCTTCCTGCGGAGCATGCGCCTGCTGAGTCTCCCGCCGCCGGCTGCTCCCGCGGCGCCTCGGCGGCCGCCTTCCCTCGCGCGGCTCATTGCGCCCCTTCCTACAGAAAATGTCTCCAGGGCGATGTCGTCTTGACGTAAAGGAAAAACCGGCCCAGCTGTTTCGTCTGTGTTGACTCAAAGCAGGATCGACTGTCGGGGCCGTCCGGCTCAAAAAAGCATGTCGGGTCCTCGCCTTCCACGTCCCCGTTATTATAGAATGCCTGCGCTCTGCAGCCGCCGCATGTCTGCTGATACCGGCATCGGCCGCACTTGCCCTTCAGCCCGGTACGCTCCCGCAGCGCTGTAAAGAGCGGCGCGTCTTGGATAATCTGCAGCAATGGTTTATCCCGGACGTTGCCGCACACGCATGAGCTGTCCAGCAGCTGCACGCAGGGGGCTACCTCGCCTTCGGCGCTTACCGCGGCAAAACTTCTGGCCGCCTGGCAGCCCGGCCCTGCAATAGAAACGCCGAGACGCCGGGATGCGCTCTCGATTATCTCCGGCGACGCGAAGAAAGGAGTAAAGGAGACGTAGGACTTGTGATTGGCCGTGAGGGCCGGATGGATGACCTGCTCCATGTCCGTCGCATCTACGCGCAGGTCTTGAAACTCCCGCCCAGCGCCCCGCAGCACAAAGGGTGAACGAAGCATCGGCACCCCGGTCTTCTTTATGTGGCGCATCGTGTCTGGAAGCGTGGACAGGTTTCCCCTGGACACCGTCAGGATGAAAAAGTAAGGGACGCGCTGTTCGTCACAGAGCTTTGCCGCGCGAAGCACCGTCTGCGGGCCGTCGCTTCTGCTGGCGTGGTTGACGCCGAGATCCACGGAGTTTAGCGGAAAGGCGAAGACGACTTTGCCCGAGGTGGCCTCAGCGGCCCTGCGGATAGCATCTGTCTGGACGAGAAGCTGGCCGTTTGTATTGACGAAGCTCCACATGTTTCTGCCGGCCGCGTGCGCCAGCAGCTCATATGCATCCGGGCGGAGCAGGTGCTCCCCTCCGGAAAAGGCCACCACGGCATTGCTGGAGAGCGCGGCGAGCTCATCGAGCACAAGCGTCTTTGCCTGTTCGGTAGTGAGCTCTTTTTCGCCGTCGCAGCCGGCCGACCTTGTCATGCAGTATGCACAGTGCAGGTTGCACCGGCGCGTTGTCTCAAAATAACATAGAAACAGGGAATCTTTCATCTTTTCAGGTGTTCTCCGCTTGCTGGTCTCTTCCCGCGTTGGCGAAGCATGCATTACCATGGTCGTTTTGCCGGGGAAGCCTCAAGCTTGACCCTCAGATCAGCAGAGCAAGGCTCTCGTGGCCCCCGCGGCACGCGCTGCTGTCAGCATGGACACGATGCCTCCGGCCTTTCCTTGCGGTACAGGCAGCCCGGTTCAAAAGGCAGCAAAGCACGCTCACCTTCTACTCCGATGCATCCCGAGACGATTTCCGAGACCGGCCAATGATCATGCCATCACCTACCGGCACCGCAGGAAATCCGTTCGGACGGCGGATTAACAAGCAAGAAGTATGGCCGCTCGGCTGCAAAGAGTCAAGTCTTGAGTAGTACATGAATCCGCCTGCAGGCAATATCATTATGCAGAACGCAAAGCTCATCGAGAAGTCGAGGTCCGTTCAGTCGAGGTCCGTTGTCGAGGAGGTCGCAGGCCGCGGGAGTGCTCGGAAAGTCTTCCCTGCGATAAAGGTTGGCCGGCCCTGCATGAGCAGGACGGCACCGCGGTGCCGTCCTGCAAGTCTTGTATGAGCCCGCTACGCCTCATCAGGGGGCGCGGCGTCGGGCGATCTATTTCAGAAAACGTATCGTTAACGGGTAGCGGTATTTTTTGCCCTTATTGGCCTCGACCGAGGCAAGGATGACAAGTACTATCACAACTACACTGACGGCCATTATTAGCAAGAAAAACGGTACGATGAGAAACGGACCTCCCAATATAGCGATGAGCCCGATAGGCACGATGAGAAGAATGCTGGCCGCCAGCCCATAGAGGGTCATACTTATCTGGAAGTTTAGCGACTCCTTGCCCTGGTCGTCCACAAAGGGCATCGTATCCTTCTTTATGAGCCAGATAACGAGCGGGCCGATGATATTGCCAAAGGGTATTCCTATAAAACCCGCAAGGGCCGTGAGATGACAGAGCATCCCCCACAGCGGCTCTCCCTCCTGAAGCCCCTGTGCTCCTGGCGCTGGGGCAGGCTCACCTGGCGGTGCCTCTGGCTCTCCCGGAGGCACCTCCGGCTCTGCCTGCGGCTCCGTGCCGGCATTATTATCCTGGCGCTCCTGGTCGCTCATGACTGTCTCCTTTCCCGGTCATACGAAACTTGAGAAAACACCCGCCGGCGCCTCCGAGACCGGCAAAGCGATTATACCGGCACTCCTGCAACTGAGGCAATCACTATTCCTTCACGAGCCCCTCCACGGTCAGCCGCTTGGTGCGAACCCTGGGTGGCCCGTCTGCGATATTGACCATGTGATCAGCCGGGGGCTCATCGACTGCGTCAGCAGCGTCCGCTGGCACATCGAGGCGTATCATCTCTGAGAAGCCTGTTACCGGAGACGCGCCTGTCGCCGCGGCGCGCACGTAGTAGGTCTGGCCCGGATCGAGGCCGTCCAGTGTGACTGAGTGCTCGAGCGCGCGCTCGTTTGGAGAGTCAATAAGATATCTCATCTCCATGTCCGGCCCAAACTCCACGTACCCGTCTGTCGGCTCATCACTCTGCCATGACACCGTCACGCGGGTAGTAACCTCAGAGACGGCGAGGTCCTGTATCGAGGGTGCATGCAGCGAAGTCGTTATCCGCGGCGCCGTGTCAAAGGCGTGCACCGTCGGGCCACCGCTGCCGAAGGGCCTTGCCAGCTGCGGCGCGTCGTGTTCGGTACTGAGCACTCCGCCGAGGCTGTCGGACTTGTCAAAGCTGACCATGGCCTCTCGTCCGTTTTCACCGAATATGACCACGCTCATGGTCTCGCCGTCGCTCCTGGAGACCGCGGGCGCTGTCTTGACGGACTTGTCGCTGGGAAAGAGCACCGTCAGGAAGAAGTGGTCGGTTGTCTCCTCCGTTGAGAGTACCTCCAGCCTGCCATGTCCGTAGCCGCTCTCCCAGGGGGTGTCGGGCACGGGGTAGTTTCTGCCGGTGACCCAGTACTGCTTGTCTGGCGGTGTGAGCTTGATGATCTTTTTCTCCTCGGGATACAGAAAGCGCATGAAGAGGCGGCCGCCGCCGACATCGGTCTGGGCGAGATCACCATCATAGTGGTACTCGGAGTCGTCGATCTTCGTCTCTTCGCCCGCAACGTATGATTCATTTGTCATCTGGAAGAGTATGCGCGTCTCGAAAGATGGATCGGTGGTCACCACGCGGTCAAATATGACCAGCGCATCGATATCCCCTTCGTCCTCCGGGCGAAGGTACACGAGCTGGCGCGTTACCTCATCGGTCTTCGAAATGTTGTCGCCGGAGACATAGGCGCTCGAGTTGTAAGCGCCCGTCAGGTCGCTTGCAATGTAGACATAGTCTCCGGCATCCTCAAACTCCACTATGTGGCCGGTGTCGTATGCCCCCTCGTCAAAGCCTCGCTGCCAGTACTCGGCCGAGCCGGCGGTATTTGAATACGGCAGCCAGTGGCGCTGTCCGCCGTCGTTTCTGGGGACATTGCCGCTGCGGTAGCCGCGATAGGTCTCGGTGGGATTGTAGATGGTTACGGTGTTGTACGCGCTCACGCGGGATGCATAAGCTACAAGGTGTCCGTCCTGCTCGGTCGGGCCGTGCGGCTCATAGACGCCGCCTCTGCTTGTGAGGTCGCCCTGCTTGAAAATGCCGAAGGCGCCCTGGTCGGCGTGCTGATGATATGTAAAACGCGGGCCGGCCTGGTAGGTTATCCATGTCGCGGAAGGCTCCCACGAGCTGCGTATGAAAACCAGGCCTGTACCGTCACACACCCATGAGAGGCTTGTCGGTTTCTGCTGTGGTGCGTTCTCATCCCAGTAGGCCAGCAGCTCCCACTGGCCCTCAGATGCGATGGGGCCGTCAAGCTGATCCATGAACCAGCGCCATTTTCTGACCTGATCGGTATCGCCAAGGTAGCGCATGACGCGCAGCTGTGCGGCCAGCTCCTGGTTTTGCATGGGCGCGCGCCAACGCTCGCTGTCGCCGTTGGGGTGATACATGTAAAAAGGCCTGCCGGCGAAGTCCTTGGGCATGGGCCACGCGTGAAAGCGCCACCAGCCCAGCCTGTCGGCAAACCAGGGCGTATCACCGTATATGTCGATATCGGTGCTGGTCCAGAAGACATCCGCCAGCCTCGTGAGGAAGCCATACACTATGTAGGAGTAGATCGTGCCCTCCGGCCAGCTGCCGCCGTCACCGGATATCAGAGCGGCGGGAAGATGAAAATCACGCCACTGCTCGTAGGCCGTCTGGATCCAGGTGCGCGCCTCTGGAAAGTCCGCTCCGAAAGCGGCGCCGGCTACCGCTGCGCGGTATGTCGCGCGCTGGACGAAGTTGGTCCAGGGCGCGTTCATCCTGGCCGCGGCGTCTCTTTCTGCAAGGGGCGATATCCTCTCGAAGAGCGCCTGCTTTTGCTCCTGGTCGAGCAGGTCATTGAGCCAGTCATAACCGATGGATATCTGCTCGACGTTGTTTGACTGCATCAGCCTTTCAACGCCCGCGCGCCCTATCTCTTCATCACCGGTCGCCAGGTAGGCCAGCCCATACGTAGGCACATCGGCCGTGCCGTTGTCGATGCGTGTCTTGAGAATCTGCCAGGTCCGGGTGTTTGCCTCGATGTTTGCCGCTGCACGAGCAATGTCCGCATCGGTAAGCATCAATCTGGGATGTCCGGGCCTGACGGTCACTTCTGCTGAGGCCGCCGCACAAAGCGCCCCCAGGCAAAAGACGGCTGCAGCTATCTTAAACATACCCTGAGTCCCCTTACAATCTGTGCCCTCACTGTCCTCAAAAAAGGCCGATATCCGCAGGACACCTAACTTACCCGGCCCTGAGGCCGCCTGCAAGGAGAATATGCGCAAAGACGCCCTGCGGCGCCTTTTCAAAGCCGCCTGCCGGAGCAGGATTGACAAATCCTGCACGGGTCAATAACATTTGGGCCATCGACCATGCTGAGTACATGCTGGCCCGCGCGGTAATTGAGTCGATTTGCCGGGAATGCGTGGGCGGATCAGGCTGTTTGTATGAATGCTTCGAGAGTAGTATTTCCTGGGAAACATCGCGCATGGCGCAAAAAATAGGCGAGTTTATCAAAAATCTCCTCGTCCCCGGCGGTCTCTCAAGATATGAGACCATTGGCAAGCTCGACGAGGGGCGCATGTCGGTGATCTATCGCGCCCGCGACAAGAGGTCGATGCGCCCATGCCTTCTGAAAATCTACAAAGAGGACTGCATCCGCATCCGTACCGCCATACGGCGCAAGCAGCCAGACATTGACGAGGTGCTCCTGGCACTGGACCATCCGAATGTCATGAGGGTGTTTGAGTTTGGCAGCTCACGCGGGAGTGATTACTGCGCCATAGAGGCCGTCGAGGGCCGCGCGCTCGGCGCGATATCCCGGGAAGGGACCCTGACGACTCGCGACGCCGTAGAGGTCTTCAGGAAAACCGCCGAGGGGCTCACCTACATGCACGAAGAGCACCGTGTCTTTCACCGTGACATAAACCCTTTCAATATCGTGGTGACAGACGCCATGGAGGCGAAGATCATCGATCTCGACTTCTGCGTACTCGAAGCCCCCGACACCACCGGCATGTATCGGCGCAGTGGTACGGTGGCTTATCTTTCGCCGGAGCAGGTGCGCGGCAGGCATCTCGACCACCGTGTGGACGTTTACTCGCTCGGCGTGACCATGTACGAGGTCCTCACAAACACCAACCCCTACTGGGAAAAAGAGGAGGACAACGAGGAGCTGCGCCTCGAGCGTACCACCTACAACCACCTCGCCATCATCCCTCACCCGCCGTCGACGCTGCGAGCGGGCATACCGGGGGAGCTTGATGAGCTGATACTCTCCTGTCTGAAGATAAGCGCCGAAGACCGCATCCAGACCGCATCCGAAGTCGCCGAGAGGCTGCGGGAGATAAGCGCGGCGATGTAGTCTCCGCCGGCGATGCGTGGCTTTGTCCTCGCGAGCTCTACATGTCCCAGGGCTCGGCTGTCGCGATGGGCGTTACAGCCTCCCAGCGATCAAAGCCCTTTATTGCGAGCTTTCCTTCCGCCCACTCTTCGGCACTTTGAGCCGCTTCATCGCCCGTGCGGCCTTCAAGGAGTTCCTTGAACCATTCCTTCGCAAGTGTCGCCGCGCCGGGGATGCCCGAAGTCACTGATGCGCCGGCCCCCAGCACAAAGGCAAAGCGCCTGTCAGATTAGTTTTCATGTTGCCAGATAAAATCTTTTATGAAGCCGTCTTCACTCCACTTCTCCGGCTCTTTGGAGAGGCTTTGCCCGGCGCCCGTCATCTCCACACCCCCAGGACTCTATCGTTATATGCGATATGCGCCCGGAGATGATAACACGGCTTTAACACTCACTGCAAGGGAAAACCGCATCGCATTTCTCCGGCCGTGGCGCCTTGCACCTCAAAACCCTGCCAGCGGCTCTTCAAAGGGTGCGGTCTCTGCGCTGATGGAGATATTGGGCAGCCGCGAGAGGTCCTTTGCCGATGGCTTCTGCCCGCGACGGCCGTCGGGCGAAAGTATGACGCCCAGGTGCGGCCGGTCGGGTTCGCGCGATGCCGCAAGCACGCGCGCCAGCTCGCCTGTCGAGAGCATGACGGTAGCTCCTACGGGGTAGAGAGAGAGCTCCCTGGCGAGGGTGCGCACCACCGTGCGGTCAAGCAGGCCCGCTGAGGCCATCTTCATGAGCATGTTCATCGCCACACTGGCAGGGTAGGCCGGCCGGTGGGGGCGGTCTGAGACCAGCGCATGCAGGACGTCTGCGGCGGCGAGGATTCTGGCATAGGGGTGTATGCGATCGGCGCGGTAGCCTGAGGGATAGCCGGCTCCGGTACCTCGCTCCTGGTGCTGGTAGATGGCGATGAGCCAGTCATCTCCCGGCCAGTCGATGCGTCCGGCCAGCAAGAGCGCATGCTCGATATGGCGAAAAATTATGCGTCTTTCACCCTTTGAGAGGGCTCTCTCTGCTTCGAGGAGCTTTTTCGGGATAAGCAGGTATCCCACATCATGAAAGAGCGCTGCGGCGACGATGTCGCGGGCCTGCCTGCGCCCGTAGTGCTGTTTGTGAGCGGCAAAGAGAGAGTAAACCGCCGTGGCCACGCAATGATCGGCCCACTGGTCGAGTTTTGGCTGCCAGAGGGCCAGCGCGGCCATCAGCTCACGGTTGTCAAGAAACCGGTCTATGATGTCATTTACCAGGGCCGCAATATCTGCGTTTCGTATGAAGGACGCCGCGGCAAGCCTCGAATACATCTCGTGGAGCCTGCCGACAGCGCGCACATAAAACTTCTCAAAGGAATTTCTGACCGGTGACGCGACGGCGCGCCCTTTGAACACTCTTGCAAGCCTCTCCAGCGGGATGCCTGTCTTGGACTGGCGCCTGCGCCTGAAGACTATTTCTTCGTCCAGGCGCATGCGCATTCGCGCCACCAGGGCCGCCTCAAAGCGTGCAACCTCGTCCGCGCGCCGGGCCTTCCAGCGGTAGATCTGGCGCTGGCCGCTCTTGTGAAGGCTCTCAAGCTGCTCGATGGTGAGTTTCTCGTGCTGCCGGGCCAAGAGCCGGCCCTCACCGTCGAAAACCGCCCAGGCAAGCGGCTCGTCTCCCCTTATGGCGCCAATGTCGATCTTCTCGAGATCCTCGCTGGCCCCGGGGAAGGTCTCACCGCCGTATACCGAGGCTATGCCGGCATCGCTGAGCGCACCGACTATATCGGGCGTGATTAGCTGTCCCTTAGGTACGAGTATCTTACCCGCCGAGTGGTAGAGGTCCGTCGCTGCGCGCGCATATACCGGGAGGCGTTCTGCGGGGATTTCCTCGAAGTTTGCCGTCGTTGCCAATGCGGGATTCTCCGCTCTTTGTGCCATGAACGGGCCGCTGAAAGTGCCGCCCTCCTGGGGTATATCGGACGCTGCAGCGGGGTTAAATGGTACAATGTTCGCCGGCAGGCGCAATAAAAGCCTCGGCAAGACAGGATTCTTTGTCTTACCGTCGGGCCACAGGGCGCGGCCATGCCCCGCTGCCGGGTGGCTCCTGACTGTCGCCGAGGCGCGGCGCCTGCGGCTTATTAGGTTGACATTTGGGCCTTTGCGGCCTATTTTTCTTAGACAGGGCATTCCTGGAGGAAGCTGCCATACGTGAAGAACTTTCACCCATGGATATCGCCGGAAAGGCACTCGAGCTGAAGCTCATCACCAGTGAAGACCTTGAGGCGGCGCTCGAGGAGGGCCGTCTTTTTTCAAAAAATGAGCCCCAGGCCAGCGTGCTCGATATCCTCTTGCAAAAGGGCGCTTTGGAGCCCAGGGACATCGACTTTGTGCGCGCATCGATGCTTGAAGGTGAGCATCCGTCGAAAATCGGCGGCTTTGAGCTGCTGGAAAAGATCGGCGAGGGCTCCATGGGTGTGGTCTACAAGGCGCGCCAGTCGAGCATGGACCGTCTCGTGGCCTTCAAGGTACTCTCGCCGCGCCTTGCGCGAAATCCGCGCTACGTGGCGCGCTTTACCAGGGAGGCACGCTCGGCCGCGCGCCTCAATCACCCCAATATAGTCGGCGGAATCGATGTCGGCCAGGACCAGGGCTTTCATTACTTCGCGATGGAGTATATAGACGGGAAGACCGTTCAGGACCTTATCGACGCAGAGGGGGCCCTCAGCGAGAGAAGGGCCGTCCGTATCGCCGGAAAGGTGGCGTCGGCGCTCGAGCATGCGTGGGACCGGGGCCTTATTCACAGGGATATCAAGCCGGGCAACATCGTGATTACCAGCAAGGGCCAGGTCAAGATAACCGACCTCGGCCTTGCCAAATACACCGCAGAGGACAACCTCGCCCTGACCGATACCGGCACTACCGTCGGCACGGCAAATTACATATCCCCCGAGCAGGCGCACGGTGAGGAGTTCATCGACATCCGCAGCGACATATACTCGCTGGGAGCCACTCTCTTTCACATGGTCACAGGCAAGCCGCCTTACACAGGCACGCCGGTCTCGGTGATGACCCAGCATGCCTCGGCGGATGTGCCCGATCCAAAGACCATAAATCCTGACCTCTCAGACAGCATCGCGATCGTCATCCAGCTGATGATGCAGAAGGCCCCGGGCGACCGCTATGCTTCACCACGGGAGCTCATCCTTGACCTTGCGCGTCTCTCGGAGGGCAAGGAGCCACTTCTGGCCCGAAGCGACGCCGGACTTGCCGCCTTAAAGGACGCTGCCGAATGGGAGGACAAGGCCCAGCCACAGATGGTCACGCGAGACGAGATGGCCCGCCTGAAACGCCGCATCGGCTGGGGCAGGACGCCATCGATGGCGCTGCAGATGGTGGCGCTGGCCGCGGCCGTGGCGCTTCTGGCGCTTGTCTTCATGATTGTCTACACGATCATCTCGGGCTGAGGTTCATACGCTGTACTGGTGCATTTCTGAAAGGTCTCCTGTCTGCCAGAGCCAGGTACAGCCGGCTTCCTGACGGACCATTGGTGTGAGGCAAAAAGCCCAGGCCGATTTTTGATGGTGTGCGCGGATATGGAAATGGACGATTGGTCCATGCAGGGCGGCCTGGTGCCGCAGAAAAAGACCGACCATGCCATTGCCGGCGGAACGGGTCTTCGAGCGGAAAAGAGAGACGGCCGGCCGCCGCGCTGCCTGAGAACGATCTTACCATGCAGTATGTCAGGCACCGCAGAAGCAGCTCGCGACGCAACCTCTCAGGCATCGACATCGGCGCCTTCGAATACGCGCCGTAGCCACTGGAGGGAGTACGAGCTTTCCTGCGGGGAGCCTCCCCGCGACGCCCCGCAGCTCTCGGCAGCCAGAGGCTGGCCGTCTCCGCCCGGCAGCCGTGAAGTGGTCGTGCCCTCAACCGCTACTCAGGACTTCAGCCACTCCATGGCCGCATCAAGCTCCTCGTGCCCGAATGTACGCACCTCGCCCTTGACAATCGGCGCAAAGACCTTCGTGCCCCAAGTGATCCACTTCGGACCGCCCACCACAGCAAGCTTGAGAAAGTCCTTGCGATGCCTGATGCCGAACTTCGTGTCGGACCACATAGCCCCCGCCTCCCAGCCCTCAAAGTCCTCGTCGAAATGACACAAAACCTTTACCTTGCCATGCTTTTCGATGAGCCCCTCCATCGCGGGCGCGAGGATGTTGTTATAATCATCATCGGTGAGCTTGCCGGTCATGCGAATGGCGAGCACATCACCCTCACTTTCGGACATAATCTCGATCATGGCTTTCTCCTGAACAGGCTCAGAGGACCTTGTGTCGTCTTCATATTCATCAAACAGATTTGCCCGGCTGAGCGTTCCCGTGAAGAAGCATGCCAGACCTGGAGCCTGCCCGGAGGAGCTCCCCATAGAAACACCGCAAGATATCCGGCAGGAGGCGCACCGCCGGGGATCATCGATGTGGGCGGGCGGGCAGTCGGTCGGTGGACAATGAAGGTCAGTCTCGCATCACGGGGGGCGCGCTGCCGGGCGCTGCGATGCCTCTTCGAGCGAGAAGCGACCCCTCGAGCCTGTAGAGTTCGACAAGCGCCTTTCGGTAGTTTACCAGGGCGCGCACCTCTGCTATCTGGGCGGCGACGAGGTCACGCTGTGCCTGGCCGACCAGAAAGGAGGTGGACATTCCGACGCGGAACTTTTCCGTTTCGCCGCGCAGGGCTTCCTGCTGAAACCTGCGTGTCGCGCGAGTGGCGGTTATCTGCTCGGCGGCACGCTCGACCTCTATGTAGGCGGTGCGCACGTCGAGATTGATGAGTGTTTCCAGGTTCAGGATGGCCTCGCCCGAGCGCGCGCGCAGCAGTATCGCGCGGTCGTGGCGCGCCCTGGCCTGTCGGTTTGACGGCGGGTACTGCAGCGAAAGACCGGTGAACAGATCGTAGCTGTCATCGCTGAGATTTTCGACAGAGTCTCTGAAGGTCGAGGCATAGCCGGTCTTGCCAAGCGTGACGAAGAGGTCCAGCCTCGGCAAAAGGCCGTTTCTGGTGGTGACCAGCTCAAGCTCATCACGCTCCATCTGGAGGCGGGCCTGGTTGAGATCGGGACGCATCATGACGGCAAGCTCGACATGCTCTGCGACCTCATCGAGCTCGTCGGGCTCATCAACGGGGATATCCGCTACCTGTATCTCGCGCGCCCACATGTCGGGGCCGCCCGGATTGATAAGGCTGATCAGCCTCAGCCGCACAGCGGCGAGTGTGCTCTTTGCATCTATGACCGCTTCGTATCTCAGGGCGACCTCGGCCTCGGCGGCGGCCATCTCGATCTCGGCCAGCAGACCGATGCTTATCCTCTCGCGCGTCTCGACAAGCTGCCTGCGTGCAAGCTCCAGCGACTCGGTAACGATCTCCATCTGGCGCTCGGCCAGCAGCAGGTCCCAGCAGGTCCTTTCCACCTCGGCGGCAAGAAACTCCGCAAAACCGCGCAGCTCATACTGCGAAAAAAGTGTGTCGAGTCGCGCCTGCCGGACCTCGGCACGGTTTACCTCCCTGCCGTAACCGCGCAGAAGGGCCTGCGTGAGGGAGAGGCCCAGGCGCGTGGTCGCCAGCGTCGAGCCGGCGGGTGAGGAGGACGTCTCCGATGTGCGCGCCTCCAGTGCCACGTCTGTGCCTGTCGGCAGAAACCTCGATACCGAAACAGCCGCCGCTATCGTTTCGCTGAGGCTGCTCTCTCTGTCGCCGGCCTGCGAGAGACGCTGGGATCTTTCCCGGCTGTATGTGCCGCTGGCACCGATGACACTGTCAAAGCGGGCCTCGCGCTCATCCTCAAAGGTGACCGCTATGGCAGGGACGAGGCGCCGGACGGCAAGCTCGGCGTTTTGCTCCAGTGCAAGTAGAACAGCCTGCGATATGTCGAGCTCTATCGGCCCCTGCTCAAGGGCATCCGCCTCGCTCGCGATCCCGTTATGAATGGGGGCAGGGGCGCTCGGCGACCGAAGAGCCTCCGGGCGAACGGCGCTCTGCCGGCGCCCGGCCGGCCTGGTCGCCCTCCAGCAGGAAGAGGCGAACGTGACGGCAATAATAAGTATGGTCAGCCCCTGCCACGCGGCGCGCGTGGAGGATGAGACCGGTGGTGCCGCCGGCATCAGTCAACCACCCGCTTCTTGAGGCCTCTTTCGAAGACGGAGTAGATGACCGGCACGAAAATAAGCGTTATCAGCGTGGAGCTTATCAACCCGCCGATGACTGCACGCGCAAGCGGCGCCTGCGCCTCGCCTCCCTCGCCGAGCCCCATAGCCAGCGGCGTCAGGCCCAGTACAGTAGTGCTGGCGGTCATGAGAATAGGCCTCAACCGCCGCCGACCCGCCTCCTCGATGGCCTCTCTCAGGGCCATCCCGTCACGGCGGCGCAGGAGGTTTGCATGGTCGACCAGCAGGATCGCGTTGTTGACTACGATGCCGCCGAGCATTATGCAGCCTATATAGGACTGTATATTGAAAGTGGTGCGTGTCAGAAAGAGCATCAGTATGACGCCGATCCCTGCAAGCGGCACCGAAAACATCACCACAAAAGGGTCCCGCAGCGATTCGTACTGGCAGGCCATTACCATGTACACAAGCACAAGCGCAAGGCTTATACTGATGAGCAGCTCGCGGAACGCCTCCTGCTGCTCCTCGTAGTCGCCCCCGTAAACCACGCTGAACCCGCGCGGCACCGGCACACTCCGCATGACCTCCCGGATGTCGGCCAGTACCGAGCCCATGTCGCGGCCGGCGATGTTGGCCCTGACGGTGACAAGGCGCTCCTGGTCCTTGCGGTCGATGCGTATGGGCCCGCTCCGGCTGGAGGTTGTCACAAGGTTTCTGAGCACGACCGGCTCGCCCTGGGCATTTGTGATCGAAAGATCCAGCACGCCCCGCATGCCCAGACGCTCAGACTCACTGAGCTTGACGACGATCGGGTACTCGTTGCCTTCCTGCCTGAAGTAACTGGCGCGGGTGCCCGAGAGCGCGGTCTGCAGCAGATTTGCAACGGCCGAGACGGTCACGTTCATGTCGGCGGCCTTGAGCCGGTCGACATGTACGATCTCTTCGGGGCCTCCCGCCTCGCGGCTGAGCACCACGTCGGTTATCCCCGGCACGGTCTCCACCGCCTCTCGCACGCGCTCGGCCAGCGCGTCGGCGGTGTCCTGATCGTATCCGCGCAGCTCGATCTGAATACGCTCCTCGCCCGAGGCGCCCATACGCATTATCCAGAGGCCCTGCCAGGCACGCGTCCTGATGACAAGGCCCGGGATGTTTGAGAGGGCCGGCTGCAGCGCCGTAGCAACCTCCTCGCTGGAACGGGTGCGCTCCCCCTGGGGCACGAGGGATATACGCATCGAGCCTCTGTGGCCGCTGGAGCCGGCACGCCAGCCGCCACCGCCGACCATTGTGACGGTGTTTCGTATCTCCGGCACCTCGCGCATCACGATGTTCTCCACTACGCGCATCTTTTCGTCGAGAACATCCACGCGTGTACCCAGCTCCATCTCCACGTTCACCCGCACCTCACCCTCATCAGAGACAGGCATAAGCTCCACTCCCACAAGAGGCACCAGAGCGATGCTGCCCGCCACAAGAAGCAGCGCGCCGAGCGTGACAAGCCCCCTGTGATCGAGGGCCAGGTGAAGCAGGCCCTTGTAGGAGTCCTCCATGCGCACAAACATGGCGGCGCTTGCAGAGTAGAGCCCGCGCCATACCCCGCCGGGCGTGCCGCCCGAGCGACCACGGCCCCTTGCCGCCAGCATCGGAACGAGCGTAAGTGCGACGACCAGCGAGCATAGAAGCGAAAACCCCACTACGTACGCCAGCTGCCTGAACATCATGCCCGACATCCCACGGATAAAGACCATAGGCACAAAGACCGCCAGCGTCGTCAGAGTGCTTGCGGTAATTGCTGCGGCAACCTCCTCGCTGCCGGCGACCGCCGCCTCTGTGGCACCCATGCCCGTCTCGCGCAGTCGAAAGATGTTTTCAAGAACGACGATTGCGTTGTCCACCAGCATTCCGATGCCCAGGGCAAGCCCGCCCAGTGTCATAATGTTCAGAGTAAAGCCGCCGAAGTACAGCAGGGCGAAGGTCGCCATTATTGAAACGGGGATGGCCGTGGCGATAACCGCGGTGCTGCGCAGGCTCCTTAAGAAAAACAGGAGCACGACCACCGCCAGGATCCCCCCGTAAAAGGCCATCGAGCCGACGTTGCTTATCGACTGCTGGATGTACTCGGATGTGTCCATGATCGGGATGATGCTGATCTGGCCCATGTCCAGGTTGATGCGCTCCACCTCCTCGAGCACGGCGCGTGCCACTGCGACGGTGTTGGTGCCGGACTGCTTGCTTACCGAGAGCTGAATGCCGCTCTGGCCGTTGACGCGCACTATCCTCGTTATGCGCCGCCATGTGTCCCTGACATCAGCCACCTCGTTTAAGAATATCGGCGCACCGTCATGTACGGCCACCACCACGTTTTTCAGCTCGTCAATATCGCCGAACTCCCCCGGCGTGCGTACCACGACCTCCAGCGTACCGCGCTCGATGGTGCCGGCCGGGACGTTCACGTTGCCGGCCCGCACGGCACTGACGATCTGGTCGAGCGGCACCCCTATTGCCTTTATCCGCTCGGCGTCAAGGTCCACATGTATCTCACGGTCGAGCCCGCCCCAGACATTCAGCGACGCCACACCAGGCACGCGCTCGATGCGGTACTTGATGTCGTCGTCGATGATACGGCGCATCTCGACGGGGTCGAGATTTCCCGATGCGCCCAGCACGAGTATGGGAAAGGCGGCCACATCAAACTTGCGCAGCGTCGGACGGTCGGCTCCGTCCGGAAGACGCCCGACCACGCGGTCGAGCCGGTCGCGCAGGTCGTTGGCGGCCGCGTCGAGATCAGTGCCCCATTCAAAAGCGACCCTCACCTGGCTGGAGCCCTGTGCGGAGACCGAGCTTACTTCCTGGACCCCAGGTACGGCGCTCATCGCCTCTTCGATCGGGCGGGTTATGAGGTTTTCCACCTCCGCGGGGCTGGCATCGCTGTAGCTGGTCACGATGCTGAGCGTCGGATACGTAATGTCAGGCATAAGATCAACAGGCAGCCGCACCAGCGCCACCGCACCGAGCAGGACCACTATCAGCGTCAGCATTACAGTAAAGACCGGTCTGTTGACCGAAAAGCCGGATACCCTCATGCTGCCTCCTCCGGTGCGGCGCCGACACTGGTCGCCACCTCGGGGACTACTATCGAGGCGCCGTCTGACAAGAGATGCTGGCCGAGCACCACCACCGGCCCTTCGATATCACCCTCCAGTATCTCAACCCTGCCGCCGCTCTGAATGCCCAGCTTGACAGGCACGAAAGAGGCCTTCATCTCGGTCATGTCGGCTACAAAGACCCCCTCGACATTGTTTCGACGCACCAGAGAGGCGACAGGCACTACGGTGGCATTTTCGCGGGTGCCGAAGTTTATCTGTGCCTGGGCAAACATCCCCGGCTTGAGCAGGCCATGAGGATTGTCAACTTTGATCTCAACACGCGCCTGCCGCGACCTTTCCCGCAGAAGCGGCGCCACCCGCACCACCTCACCCTCGAAGACCGTGCCTCCCAGTGCGTCTGCCCTGATCAATGCCTGCTGCCCCACTCGGATCTTGGCGTAGTCACGCTCGATTACGTAGATCTCAGCCGTCATGGAGGATATGTCGATGATCGAGACTATCGGATCATTGGCGCGCAGCATCGTGCCCTCATGCACAAACCGCTCGGCCACCCAGCGAGTGCCGCCTTCCCAGGAAACATCGATATTCGTGTAGGACAGGCGCACCTCGGACGCCGCAAGTGCCGCTGCCCTCTGTGCCACCTGCGCCTGTGCCACCCGGTAGCGAGACTCCTGTGCCGCAAACCTCGCGCGTGCTGCGTCATGCTCTGACTCGCTGGCGATCTGCTTCTCGCGCAGTGCCGCAATGCGCTCATATTCACGTTGCTCGACGTCACGCGCGCTCCGGGCCTCCTCGACATTGGCCTCGGCCACCCGCAGCTCGGCGCGAGCCTGCTCTACCTGCTGGGCGTACTCGGCATCGTCCAGCACCGCCACCAGCACCGGGCTCTCCACTATGTCGCCTATGTCCACAAAAAGTCTCTCGAGTCTGCCGGCCACCTTGGGAGCAACGACAAAATAAGAATGCGGCACAAGCGTCCCGCTGAAGCGCGCCACATCGCTTATAGGCTCACGCATTGCGTCTGCGACCTCCACGGCCACAGGAGCGCCCCGCCCACCGCCCGTGCCGACCGGCTCCTGGGCTTCCATGACCCTTGCGAATATCTGCCAGCCCAAAAGGCCCAGGGCGGCAAGCACTACGAGCGTCCAGACTGCCTTATTCATCCAGATTCCTTTCCGAGTGAGGCCCCGTCCGCCCCTGCTCCGCACAAAAACAGATCGAGAAGCATCTCCAGCGGACCCCCAGAGCCGTCACATCCCGTCATCTCACGTGTGCTTATCCTCAACATCCCCAAAAGATATGGCGCCAGAAGCTCGCCGGAGAGACCCCTTCTCAGCGCCCCCTGGGCAACCCCTTCGTCGATGATGCCGGCTACAGCCGCCAAGAGCCTGCGGCGGCTGTCATGCCAGCGAGCGCGAAGTCGGCTTTTCTTTGATATGGTCCTGCCGTCCTCGGCCAGCATCATGCGGATAAGTGGACGGCGCGCCTGGAAAAATGCCGTTATCTCCACGCAGGCCGCCGTGAGCCGCTCACGAAACTCCACCTCTATGCCTGCCTGTCTCTCAAGAACGCCGCAAAGGTCCTCAAAGCCTACTGTGGCTGTCTGAAAGAAAAGGTCATCCTTGTCCTGAAAATACCGATAGATAGTACCCTTGCCGACTCTCGATGCCGCGGCGACCTCGTCAAGGGTGACCTCGTGATAACGCCTGGAGCCGAAAAGCCTTTCGGCAGCCGTCATTATCTGCTGCTTTTTGTCGCACTGATGCAAAGGGGGCGCTCCCCAGAACTGACCAGTCAGTATTCCACGGCCTAATTGTAGAAACATCCCCTGCAGTGCGTCAACATCAT
Organism: Candidatus Brocadiia bacterium; assembly: GCA_007131925.1. GTDB lineage: Bacteria > Planctomycetota > DG-23 > SLPQ01 > SLPQ01 > SLPQ01. The sequence goes on from SLPQ01000153.1 coordinate 24,381, forward strand.
TTGAACCTGGTTTCTCCCGGCTTTTACCTGTTGCGGATCCCTTGCGCGCAGGCGCCGTGCCGGAATGCGCTCTATCATCGGCTATTCGGTCCAGCAGTGCGGGCGAGGTTGGCTGTGTGTGCCCGGCGGAGCGCAAGCCTGCGCTCAAGGGGCGGGAAGTAAGAGATGCACCTGTTGCCCGGCGCGATTGCTTGACACGTTGCTGCTGCGCGCTCCGGGCTACTTCAAACAGGAATCAGTTATTCCTGCAGAAAGAATGGACATCAGGCCTGCTCCTCCAGACTGCCGGCGCTCTCCGGCAGGCTGGGCACCTCCGGCGGCGCCCCACCGGAAACCCCGACAAGGTGAGGGTTTTCGATTTCAAAGACGACCGCGCCTTCATGGAAGACTGAGACGTTGCCCGAGGACTCACTGACGGTGACGGCCACGGCCTTTGTAAGTGCGGTAATGGCGGCGGCGCTCTTGTGACGGGCGCCCAGGCCCCTTGGTATGACGACGTTTCGCGCCTCGGTCCTCAGAAACATCCCGGCTGCCTCCACGACGCCGTTTTCGCGCACTATAAAGGCGCCGTCGATTGTTGAAAACTCCTTTACCGTCTCGGTTACGGCCACCTCAAGGATGTTGCGCTGCTCGGGAGGATAGCCGTGGAAGGGATTCAGCAGAAGCGGCTCGCAGTATTCGAGCACGCTGTCGGTGTCTCCCAGCACAAAGGTGGTGCCGACCGCCTTTCCCTCCCGCCCGTAGTTTCCGAGCGCGACGGATATGTCGATGATCCTTTCAAGCACCTCAGGGCTCATGCCGGCGGCTATGTCGGAGGCATCGCCGGATGAAAAAAGCTCGTACTCGCTTCCCACCTCCGTAAGCATGAGACCGTCGACCTCGCCCGTCATCGCCACGCCGGTCAGGCAGACGAGCGTGTCACCCTCGTGAAAGATGCCGCGGCAAAGCCCCAGCAGGACGGCCACCTTTATCTGGCCCAGGCGCGTGAGCTTGACATCCGGGACCTTCACGACATCCGCGTCCAGTGGGTCAGGCAGGTCTCGGCCGCTTCGTGCTACAAGCACGACCTTGACCTTTCCCGCGCGGCCCATGAAGTCCTTGAGATGCGCCTTGTCCTGGAAAACGTCCGCGTAAACAACGATGGCGCCGGCGCCGGCGGCCTGCGCCATGCCGAGCGCATAGTCCAGGAACCTCTCAGTGAGGATATTCATATCTCTTCACCAGCCCCTGCGCCATATCCGGGCGCGTATGGTACCTGCCGAAAAGAGCTAGCTCCTGGCCCGTCGTCACATGCATCTCGCAGGGCCGCAGGGCGCCTTAATCGAGTGCGCTCGTGCTCTCAGTCGGCCGTTGGGTTTCATTGTAGAGACACGACCCACCAGGCGTCAATGACCCTCCGGCGCACAGGCCGGCCTGCCATCGCTATGCCTGTCTGGCGAGATGAGCGCTACGTATTTCGCTGCAAATGCGCCGGCAGAATCAGAACCAGCCCCTGCGCGACGCCCTGCAGCTGTGACGCGGGCAGCGCTTCATCGGGTGAATGTCATCCGCGAAGCTCTAAGAGCCGCCTGTGCCATTGTAGATCCTGTAAACCTTAACCCCCAGCGGCGCCAGCTCTACCGGAAACTCGCCCTCCGGTGCCACGAAAGGCCGGGCGCCTTCAAGAACGTCGGCAACCATGACACGACCGTAGGGCAGGCCGACGACCATCGCCTCCACAGGCTCCTCGGCTGAGTTTACCAGGATGACATATCTCTCTGATCCGTAGGCCGCATTGAGAAAGGACACCGACGGGTACTCGATGGACTCCCTCACCGAGCCGCTCGGATAGACCATTTTCACACTCTGAGGCCCATCCGTGACATGCACCTCGAGGTCCCCGCGGCGCTGGCCGAAGAGGAAGACCTGTCCCAGGTTCATCTCTCCGCAAAGCTCGCGGTGAACATCCAGGTACGCCTGCATGTAAGCCTCGTGAGCGGTGAAGTTTCGCCGGCGTGCCGCCGAAAAGACCACCACGCCCCTGGCCCCCGCCACCAGCGCGGCGTATACGTCATGACGGACCCATGAGTCAATGAGGACGATGTCCTCTGCATCCGGCTGCTGAAACATCTCGGGCACGGCGATTGGGATGGCGTCGGGATTTGCCGCGGCGATGGCCCGGACCTGCTGCTCGATGCTCCACCGGCACCAGACGCGGCTGTTTTTCATGCCGGCATAGTTTGTATACATGCCCTTTCCCACGATGTCAAGGTGCCTGGCGGTCTCACGAAGGGCCCTTTCGTTGCGATGGTTCGGGTCGTACATCCAGACAGGTCTGCCTTTCGGGTCGGTCTGGCGGATCGTCCGGGCGGCTACTTCCAGGTATCTCATCTCCGCCGGCCGCCAGTAGCGCAGCTCCTCCGGCCGCACGTACCACCATGCGATCGAATCATCATCCATTACAGGAGCGAGCCTTTCCCTGACCGCCCTGGCGATCTCTTCGTCGCTCAGCTCACCCGAACGGACCGCCTCGGAGCTCGGCGCTGCCATCACCGTGTAAATGACCTTCAGCCCATGCTGCCTGGCCTCGGCCAGTACACGGTCGTCTGTCCCGCGGTACTGGGGGCCTGCCAGCGTGGCGCCTTCGGCTTCGAGCCTCTCCATGGCCGCTCGGCCGTGGACAGAGAAAAAGCTGAAGGGAAACAGCCGCCCCCGTGGATAGTGCCTGTCCGCGCCCAGCTCACCCGCTGTGTCCTCCGCCGGGCGGAAAAAGTCCTCCATCGCTGGGCGCGCCGTCGCACAGGGAAGTAACGTGATCAAAATCGTCAGTGCAAAAAGACATACAGCGACCCGTCTCATCGGGCTCTCCAGGAGAGGTCCGACGTGCGCCGGGAGTCTTTTTTCTCGTTCGAAGCCGGCAGCTCCCATGCAATGCATTTCCTTGCCCCTTTCACCTTTTCATACAGGCATGTTCCATTAAGTGGCGGCTGCTACAGCATCTTAAAGCCCGCCCGGCTCGGCCGGTAAAGCTTGGCAGTCGTAAGCCTATGCGACGGACTCGGATACGTCAAGGAGGTTGCGGATGCTCCCCAGGCCGTCGCGCATGTAGTAGTAGGTGTCCTGCCCGCGGGTCATCGAGAGGTTGGCGTCAAGCCCGGGCGTCACGTAGCTTGCCAGGAGCGCGTCACTGCCGTCATGATCGGCGATGACGTTCCCGCCGTCGAAAAAGTACGTTGTCGCGGCGCTCTCCACCACCTTACGCATCCTCCGCTTGTCCGCGTCGTAAACGTATCTCGCCCTCGGCGTCCGGCCGATTTCAAGCTCACCTGCCTCCATTGTATCCCAGTCAATCTTTGCGGCCTACACCTGAAGGGGCAGCTCTGAGTTGAACCCCAGCAGGCCGAAGAGTTACTCCTCAGGTTTCTCAGCCGGTTCGGCTGCCTGCCTGCGCCTGATACGCCAAATCACCACAGCCGCAATACCCACGACAACAA
>SLPQ01000226.1 GCA_007131925.1 Candidatus Brocadiia bacterium
CTGGTGGTATTTATGTCGCTGGTATTCTGGGGCTGGCTTTTGGGACCGGCAGGCATGGTACTGTCCGTGCCGCTGACGATGAGCGTTAAGATCGCAATGATGTACAATGAGCGCACGCGACCGGTGGCCTTGTTGCTGGGCGCCGGTGAAGAACCACAGCCTTCGGCCGGATAGTGATGCTTTCTTATCTGTGAACCATGACACGTTGTCGGTGGCCGCGTGATCCTTTCTTCTCAGGTCAATGATGAATGGCCTTCCTGACTGCCGGTGCCTCGCGATGACACGGCTTGCAGCAAGTCGCACTTCGTTTTTTTCGGTTTCTTTGGCAACCCCCGACGTACGGGTATCCCCCCCTGCTCTATCAACTTTCGCACATGCTTTTACTTCATACGCTTGTCAGGCGCAGCCACATATGCGTTGGAAAATGTGACGGCAAACGTGAAGGCGCCGACTGTTTAAGCAGACATTCAGGCAAATGCCGACACCGCTAAGTCGCTTGACGGTACGTTTTACGTGAACAAAAAGCATCAAGGCAGACTTTAAGCAATCCGAATCTGCAATTGACCGAAAGACTCGATATGGACAAAAGCCGGTACAAGGAAGTTGACGGCGTCGCAGAGACCGGGTAAGGTCGTAAACATTGAGCTGCCATCTCGACACTTTCCACTGAAAACAGGACAGCTCCGGAGAATGGCCCGCGTGCGATTGACGCAAGAGCGCCGGCGGTGTGCCGGCCGCGCAAGGAGGTTATCTATGTCGAAGGGAAGTCTTACCGGGTTCATCGCGGCTCTGGCGGTGCTCGCGATGGGTATGGCACGGGCAGCCGATTCCGTTAGCCTTATTCCGCAGCCGCAAAGCATTGAACTCACCGGAGGCCACTTCACAGCGGATGCGACCGCGCAAATCCACTTATCCGAGTCCGGCTCGATTGCTGGGAAGTTTTTGGGCCGGGTCGTGTGGGACCGGACTGCCTTTCGTCTGGAGGTGCGGCATCGTAGCTCAGCCGATTACCTGATGTGGCTTTCACCCGGTGGCGTGCGGCCCGACGGACTTGACAGAGCGAAAGCCGCCCTTGCTGCGGCGCCGGATTGCCCGGAAGCCTACGGCCTTGTCATAGCCGAAGACGGCCTTGCCGCCGCCGCCAATGGGCCAGCCGGCCTCCTTTACGCCGCCGCAACCGCCGCACAGCTCCTTTCGCCGGAGGGCGGGCGCCCCTCGTGGCCATACTGTGAGATTTCGGACTGGCCGGACCTCTCACTCAGGGCTGTTCACCTCGACCTCAAGCACCACATGGAAAAGCCGGAATACCTCAGCGCCCTCGTGCCACGGCTTGCCTCCTTTAAGATCAATGGCCTCATGATCGAGCTCGAGGACAAGTTTCTCTACACGCGCCGCAGCGAGGTGGCAGCGCCTGTTGGTCTCTGTGCCGACGACCTCCAGGCCCTTACCGACCACTGTCGGTCTTACAACATCGAGCTGATACCGCTCGTCCAGGGGCTCGCACATGCAAGCTACATCCTGAAGCACCCCGAGCACGCCGAGCTGAGGGAGCAGGCCGACTCCTTTGACGATTTCTGTCCGCTGCACGATGGAACGTACGAGGTTCTCTTCGACCTGTACGAAGAGGTGGTAGCCGCCACTGCAGGTACTGAATATTTTCACCTCGGGGGCGACGAGGCGAGAGGCATGGGGGCCTGCCCCAGGTGTTCCGAGGCGTTGCGCACAAACGCCATGACCCGCTTTCAGCTCTACGAGACATGGCTCAAGCGAGCCTCCTCGCATATACTTGAGCTGGGCCGTACGCCGATGGTCTGGGACGACATGCTTATCAGGGAGGCGGGCGATGACCTGTCGGTCCTGCCCGAAGAGCTATACTACGTTCGCTGGAGCTATTCAGCTGACGCCGCCGCCAGAAACGAACGGCGCCTCCAGCAGTATGCAGACAGCGGCCTTCGGGTGATCGTCGCGGCTTCAACCCAGACGGCCAACCCGTACGTGCCGGTCTACATGAGCGAGCACTTTCCGAACATCGAGGGCTGGGCAAGGTCCGTCGCGCGCCACGGCCTGCGGGGAATGATCACTACCGCCTGGGAGGATGCCGGTCCGCACGTGGAGCTCTTCTGGCCCGGCTATGCCGCGAGCGCAGAGGCGGCATGGAACTCCAGATCCAGCCTCGACATGGACTACATGGAGAAGTTCGCCAGGGTCTTTCACGGAGACGATACAGGCAAGATAGCCGCCGCCTACGCGCTTCTTGGCAGCCGCGTAAGAGAGGCGTACAGCCTCCTGACAGCGCGCAGCACATACATCATCGACCAACTCACACCACTGCCACCGCTTGTGCCAGCCCCTGAGGGAGCCCGGTGGCGCGATGCCCAGCAGGAGCGTATTGAAACGTCCAATCGACTCTTTGAGGAGCTTGGCAGCACCGCCCGCGTGCTCACTGACAAGATAGCCGGAGGCAGGCTCAGAAATGTGTATGCGCTGGAGGTGCTTTTGTCCGCCAACAGGATGATGCTTTCAAGGGTGAGCGTCTTTCGGGCGCTGGCCGCCGCCGAACTGATGATCGAAGAGGCACACGAGGCCTTTATCGCGGGTAGAAAACAGATTGCGGCGGAGCTGCTCGCCGGTGCTGCCTGCGGCATTCGCGATGCCCTCGCACAGGCCGAGTCTGCGCTCACATCGCTTGAGGCAGTCTGGACACGCACCCGCTATCCTCAGGATATGACGATCTTCGAGACGCCGGAGAGGCCTTATACGCATGATTACAGTAATTACCGCCATCTTGCCTCGCGTACACGCGATCTGTCCTTCTACGTCTTGGCGGAAAGAGGAATCAGCGCGCGGGAAATGGCCGACGAACTGATGCGCGCTTCTCAAGAACTGCCTGAGGCTGACAAGTGGCCTTTTCTTCCTGCAGACAGGTAGGGCTCTCAGGCGCTGGAGCGAGAGGCGGCAAGAGACTGTAGCTCGCTTCGGGCTACGCCTTCACTCGCTACATCCTGGGATCCCCGGAGATGAATCTGCAGAAGATTCGGGACTTGACTCAACACTTTACAGACAGCGGACAGCGCGGCGTGATTGTCAGATTAAGTAGTGGCTACTGCAAATGAATCCGGCTCCCCGTGAACTTTTCTGTTCACGCGACGCTAAATCCCGAGGCTGAGCGCTGGTTGCCTTCCCGACCGTGGGGACTTGTAGGGGATAGGATCTCTCGTTGCGTCAGCGGGCGTCTTCCCGGCGCCGTCTCCCGCACCCTGATCAGCCGAAGCCCCTCGCGTCATTCGTGAAGTCATCGAAGCAGACGACGATGGCCCGTTTGATCTCGTGGTCCTTCATCACCACATACAGCTCTCGCAAGACCTTCACTCCCTCCCACCGCATCTTCCAGTGCTTACACTGGATAAGCGTCGACTCGCGTGCCGTGCAATGCCGTGACAGGAGAGATTGTGAGGCCGCGGACTGCGATGACAGGCAGGCGCACAGAAGCGCGGAGCGTCGCGCTTCTCTTGGCTTTGAACCGTTTGGGAGTTTACACATGGCGGCGTGCCTGAGTATACTGGGACTGCGGTTTTTTGAAGCGGCTGTGTGCAGGCATCAGGGCATTGCCGCCGGTTCGGTTGCCGGCTTCCTAAAAAAGGAGGTATCACTGTGACTTACGCCCTGCCCTGGCGCGGCAAAACGCTCGCTTCTGTAGTCCTCGCGCTGCTTTCTGCGCTGGTTTTTTGGTCGCCGGCGGTTGGAGAGGAGGCCGCGTCCCTGGAGCCCTGGCCCGAGGGAGCCTTCACGGACATCACCGTCGAGTCCGGGATCCACGAGATAGTCGCGGCAAATTACCGCGCCTTCCCGCGCTGGTGGCTGAGTGGCCTCCACTTTGTTGACCTCGACGGCGATGGCACGCTCGACTTTTATATGGGCACTCACGGGCGATTCCAGGCTGAGGACGGCACGCCGGGCGTCTTTGCGGCGCTTAATGACGGGACGGGCAGATTCCGCCCGGCCGAGGGGGAGTATCCGATAAGCGAGATAATGCTGACGCATGACCTTACCGGCGACGGGCGCCTTGACATTATCATGAACTACACCGACGGCGGCGCCGAGTGGTGGCTCAACCGCAGCGAGCCAGGCCGCCTCCAGTTCGAAAACGCGGGCATCCGCCGCGGCGGCAACATGGGGCGGATCGGAGTTCTCATCGACATCGACGGCAACGGCCGGCTCGACTGGATACGAAGCCACATCGACAATGTTATTATTGACCGCGGCGACGGGGAGGGCGGTTTCATCCAGAACGCTCTGCTAATCCCCGTGACGCAAGATTATCGTAACGCCCACACTGTTATCCCTTCCGATCTCAACGGCAACGGCCGCATCGACCTCATCCTCGAATGGGGCGGGTATTCCTACGAAGACGGGCGCTGCCGCATCTTGAGAAACGATGGCGATCTCAAGTTCACCGACGTCACCGAAGAGTGGGGCCTGTGGGAGGAGGGGCTCGCCGTGAAGGCCGTCGGCGACTTCAATCACAACGGCTTTATTGACATCCTCGCGCTTGACAATCTCGAATGGGCAGTCTTTATGAACGACGGCACGGGACGCTTCACGAAGAAAGAGAACGCCATCTCCGGCATGCAGGGGCGCATAAGATATGCAAGCTGGGGTCTCGGGGTTGTGACGGACTTCGACAACGACGGGCGGGCCGACATACTGGTAAACGGCAAGCACTTTTTGAAGCTTCTGCGCGGCGATGGCACGGGCAGCTTCACCTACATGAACCGCGTCGCCGGCATACAGGACTACTCGGCGGCAAGCATCGACGACGGCCTGTGCTTCGGCGACATTACCGGCAACGGCATGCTCGACATCGCCGGTTACGTAAGCCGCCATCCGGAGATCGAGTCGCCTCGTGGCGTGCCTGCGATCTACCGCAACGACCTTCCGGTAAGGAACTGGCTTCGCGTGCGCCCGATAGGCGCCGGAGGCAACGCCGCGGCCGCGGGTGCGGTGATTCGTCTTACCGAGCCGGGCACGGGGCGGCTCCTCTGGCACGAGGAGGTGAGGATTTTCCACAGGCAGGCAGCACAGAGCTACTACGGGCTCTTTCCGACCGAGAGGCATTTCGGTCTCGCCGATCGCGAGACGGTCGATGTATCTGTTAGGTTTCATCCCTCGGGGCAGGTAGTTACGCTTCGTGACGTAGCCGTAAACCAGGCCGTCGAGGTGAGCGAGGCGCCGGCAGGCGAGGTGAGCGGAGCCACCGGCGAGGTCGAATAGGGGGTTTCTGGCGGCGCGAGGGTTATTCGACAGGATACTCCAATGCCTATGGATTCGTATGGACGACCAAGGCAAGATCGAATGGGACCTCTGGTGCGTGGACGGTTCATCGGTCAGAACCAGCCGCGCCGCCGCTGTGAGCGGCAAGAAAGGGGGCTCGAAGAGCCCGCAGACCACGCTCCGGTCCGCTCGCGAGGCGGATTCGGCAGCACGCTGCACATTGTTACTGACGGCACGGGCCTGCTCCTCGCCGCGAAACCACCGCGGGGGAAGGGCACGAGTCGACGCAGTTCAAGGGACTGATGGACGCCGCACGGATTGGACGCACGTCGCCGGGGACAAGGGAAACAGTTATCCGCGCATCCAGCAATGGTTGCGGTGGCATGGAGTCGGGGCTGTGATTGCGCAGAGGTCCGACCAATTGAGTCGTCATCGGGGACGTCCCTTTGACTTCGACAAAGCGGCGTATCAGCTGCGAAGCGTGCTGGAGTGCTGCATCAACCGGCTCAAGGAGTGCCGCCACATCAGCACGCACTTTAATGAACTGGCGCTCGACTTCCGGGCCATGATTAAACTCGCTATAATATGTCGCTACCTTCGCGTGCTCGGTTTGTCAGACAGAACGTAATCGAGTTCACGACAAGCGGGCGTCGCGCTTGAGGCGCCGCCCGCATCTGACAAGCGAGAGCGTGGCCTTTAACCGCGCGGTCGATCCGCGCAGGGAGAAGAAGATGAACGGCAGGTTATGGATTTCTGTAGAGGCGCTGGTGGTAATTGTCCTTGTGTGCCTCGTGACGGCGGCGGTGATGCCGGACACGCGCGCGGATACCCCGGCCGCACAGGCCGCCGCGGTAGAGGCCTCGCCGCCCGCGCGGATACGCCCCTCATCGCCCATGTCCGCGCCGCGAAATGACGCGTGGACGGTGGTGGGCGTCGGCGGCGGCGGCGCGCAGTTCATCCCCGCAGTAAGCCCCCATATGCCAAACGTGGTCCTCGTGCGCTGCGACATGACCGGTGCCTACATCTCGCATGACGCCGGGGAGTCGTGGCGGATGTACAACCTGCGCGGCGGCGTGCGGTTTTTCCTCTTCGACCCGGTCGATGCCGACATCATCTATACGGCTACGGGGTCGGGTCTCTACCGCAGCACCGACCGAGGTTCGACGTGGGCGCTTGTCTTTCCCGATCCGGCAACCGTCGTTGGCAGCGCCATGCCGGATGACCACGCTGGCGAGCGCTTCATCACCTCCGACGGCCGCAGGCGCTCTATACAGGCGATGGCGGTCGACCCGGAGGACTCCGAAGTGCTTTACGCCGTGATAACGGAGGGTGGCGCTTCGGCCCTCCACGTGAGCCGCGACTTGGGCCGGAGGTGGCGGTCACTCGGCGCCGTCGCCGGCGGTGCGTCACGCGTTTTCGTCGACAAGGCCTCTCCGGCCGAGAACCGCACCGTCGGCATTTTCTCTGCCGGCGCCGTCGACCTTCTGCGCAACAACAGGATTACCCGCATGCCGACGCCGGCGAGGTTCACGTCATTTTCCGGCGGCTTTGATTCCCAGGCCGGCCGCGCGATTCTCTACGGCACAAGCGGCAATCGCGTCTACGTGTCGCACGACGGCGGGGCAAGCTGGAATGAGGCGACCTCCAACGTCGCCCTGGGCGGCACGCTTCAGAGAGCCTCCACGATCGCGGCATCCGAGAATTTCGGCGAGGTTGCCTACGTGCGCATAACCGCTTCGGGAGGGGGCCAAACCTTCAACGGCCTTGCCCGAACCGGCGACGGCGGCATTACATGGACGCACGTCGTAAATACCTCCGCTCGCCCTGGTGACCGGCCCGACGCGCCGCCGAATGCCTCGTGGTTCTACGCCCTTTACAGCCGCGACGCGAGCGTCGCATCGAATTCGCTCTCTGTGGCGCCCAACCACCCCAATATTGTCTACGGCACCGATTTTGGCCGCACGATGCGCACCACCGACGGCGGCAGTACCTGGTTTGCCTGCTATTCGGACATCCGCGCCGACTATTCCGCCACTACGCGCGGGCTCGACGTGACGACGACCTACGGCTATCACATCGACCCCTTCAACCCCATGCGCCACTTCATCACCTACACCGATATCGGCCTTATGCGCAGCGAGGACGGCGGAGTTACATGGCACATATCTACTACCGACGTACCGCGCGCTTGGCGCAATACGACCTACTGGATCGAGTTCGACCCGGAGGTCGAGGGGCTGATGTGGGGTGTCTTCTGCCGCAACCACGACATCCCACGCCCCAAGATGTGGCGCAATACCGACCCCGCACGGTACGAGGGCGGCGTCGGCATCTCTACCGACGGCGGCAGGACGTGGACGGCCTCAAACGAGGGTATGCCGCAGACGGCGCCGACGCACATACTGCTCGATCCGGAAAGCCCAGTGGGCAACCGCACGCTCTACGTGGCCGCAACCGGCACCGGGGTCTGGAAATCGACCGACAACGGCAAATCTTGGGAGCTGAGGAATAACGGGCTTGACTATGAGCAGCCCTTTGCCTGGTGGATTGACCGCGACAGAAACGGGGTTCTCTACCTCATCGTGGCACGCAGAAGCGAGGACGGCTCTTACAACAACTGGCGCGACGGCGCCCTTTACCGCTCTACCGACGGCGCGGAGTCGTGGACGAAAGTCCAGCTGCCGCAAGGGGTAAACGGCCCCAACGGCATCGCCATCGACCCGGAAGACCCCAACAGGATCTACTTGGCGCTCTGGGGAAGGAGGACGGCAGAGGACGCGGTCAACGGCGGGATAATTCTCACGACCGACGGCGGCAGGACATGGCGCGAGGTGCTTACCCGCGACCAGCACATCTACGACGTTACGATCGACCCGCGAGACCCGAACATCCTCTATGCGTGCGGCTTCCAGCACAATGCCTGGCGCTCGGACGACCGAGGCGAGACCTGGTCGCGCATCAAAGGGTACAACTTCAAGTGGGGGCACCGCGTGATCCCTGATCCGTTCGACCCGGACATGATCTACGTCACCACCTTCGGCGGCAGCGTGTGGTACGGCCCCGCTAAGGGCGATCCCGATGCGGTCGAGGATATCGTGACCCCGGAGGTGGCGTACGGCAATTTCCGAGGCCGCGAAGACTGAGAAGAGAGAGCCGCAGGGGTACTGACCGAAGCGCATCGGCGCCGGAGGCTGCACAGCCCAAGCGCCGTTTGCTTTCGTCCGTGCGCAAGCAATGGAGGATCTTTGACCGGTACCACTCTGACGAGTACCGCACGCCGCACCCAGCCAGATACTCCGGACGCATCGCGGCTGCGACGGCTGCTATCTCCGATGCCTCCTCGTGAGCCGTATGATCCTTCCAGCGCCACGCCATGGCGTTGGGATTGCTGGCAAAGTTCGCGTTGAACGACAGCGGAAACCCCGCCGAGGCCACTGGCATTGGAGTACTGCCGATCGTATCGGCGTCGATGGCCATGAAACTCTCCGGGATGACGCCGCTGCGCCCGGGCGCCTCGGCAAGGCACCGGGTGACCGCGTTGACTATGCTGTCAAGTTAGTCCTGCGGGCGCTGGCGTGCGAGGTTGGGGTCGGCTGCTTCAATTCTCACGCCCGGGTCGCCGTAAACAAAGCTCCAAACGTTTGCAGCGATCTTCTCTCCCGTGGCGATCTCCGCAATCAGCGCGCGCACGGAGTTTGTGCCGAAGTCAAGGCCTATCGTGAATGTGTCGCTAATAGAGTCTCCGATCGAGTCCCCCAGCCCCCGCCGTGCCGAACGGTATCGAAGATGAGCCCGTATGTCCAGCGTGGCCGCCCGGCTCTCGCTGCACAATAGAAGGTCGCCGCGCAGCTTGCAGGGCCCGGCACAGGGCGCGGCAGGGCAAGGCGCACACCTGCCTGCTCGACGCTAATCAAACCACTCCTTGAGCTTGCCCTCTGCCTCAAGCGCCTTGGAGAGATGGGCCAGCGCGGCTTTGGTATCCTGCCGGGCCATGGCCGCCAGGGCAAGCCCGGTGTAGGTCTCCTCAATCGCGCGGCGACCAAGCCACATCAGCTCGCGCGACTGGTGCGCCCGGTGAAAGGCGTGGCCTTCGAGGATCGCCGCCGCCTCTTCAAAACGCCGCCGCCATGCATGGCAGCGCGCCATCCGCAGCGCGATCCCGTCATCCTCCGGAAGCACCCGACGCGCCCTTTCGAGAAGCTCGGTGCGGCCGCGGAAGTCGCCGGTCTTTTCGTAAAGGTCATCCAGCGCACCGTACACCTCGGCATCGTGCGGATCCTCTGAGAGCGCCCTGCGATACATGTCAATTGCCCCTTCGTAGGCGCCGGAGATCCTGCCGCTGCCGAGTGCGTCGGCTACCTTGCGGTAGAGGCCGGGCACGTCGTACTTTCCAACAAGACCGACCCAGGCGTCGAGCGCGTCGCTGCGCCGCCCCAGCCAGTAAAGAAGCGTCGCCTGATGATAAGTGGCATACGCATGGTGCGCACCCCACCTGCCGACATGGTCAAAAACCTCGAAATCCTCCCTCCGACAGGGAAATACGTAGTCGCTTGGTGCGCCGTCAGCCTCGCGGGCATAGCGCCTCGCAAGCTCTTCGTCTCCGGTGCGCTGCGCCAGCCACGCGAGCCTGTAGGTGTAAAGCGGAGAAAAGGCCTTTGCGGCGCCGGCCTGTGCGACGGTCAACGCGGTCTTTGCATCCCCCGCCGATGCGAGCAGAAACGCCACGTCCATGTAAAGCTCGTCGTCCTCTCCAAGGGCCGCTCGCAGCGCCGCGCAGAGCGAATCGGTCCGGTCGCTCAGATCCGACTGAGCATGTGGGGCAGGCACAGCCGCGCCTTCCATATGCGACTGGCTGGGTGCGTCCTCAGCCGATGACTCAGCCGACATGATCACTCCAAGCGCCGCTGCCACAGGATCGAGCGGCTCGATCACAAGCGCTCGCGAGACCGCATCGCGCGCATCAGAGAGGCGCCCGCAGAGCCTCGCCGCCATGGCCGTCAGATCCCACACTATCGGATCGGAGGATCCACGCCCCGCATCGGTCAGCAGTTCGAAGGCCGCCTCGACTCGGCCCCGCCGCATCATCAGCTTTCCCAGAAGAACCGCCGCCGCCCTCCCCAGGTGCGCCTTCGATGCGTCGCCCTTAGCGAGCCGCACGACCTCCAGAAGCGTATCCTCTGCCTGCGCCTCGTCGGTCTCAAGCCGCACAAGGCCGAGGTAATGGAGCGTCTCGATGTCGTCCGGAGCGAGCTTTGCCGCTTCGACCAGCGCCTGGAGCGCGTGGGTGTCGTCGAGCTGCTTGTACGCGAGAATTCCCAGTGCCTTCCATCCTTCGGCAAACCCGCAGTGTTCGCGCACAAGCGCCTCGTACTCGCTGCGGGCCCGGAAAGGGTTGCCGTCGAGCAGCTCCGATGAGAGGGCGTCGCGAAGGCGGTCATACTCCGGGCCTTCACCCTCAAGCCGCACGTTCTTCGGATGCGCTGGCTGCGGGGCTGCGGGGCGCGCAAGCGGCCTTTCATAGGATATCACCGTGCGGCCGGACTCATCAGTAAGCGTGACTGCCACGACGTCCCGGCCGCCGAGCCCCCCGAGGGGAAAGCCGACCTTCAAGGGTTTCCCCGGGGTCATTTCGACCTTTTCTGAGCAAAGCGGCCGGCCGGCCGTCCTCACTTCCAGAGTACCGTGGATATTAACCGCCGAGCTGAGGTGTACGGCGCCGCCTGCAGCCCGGCCAGGCGAGCCCAGCTCAAGCGACAGCGCAACCTCGGCCGTTGCATGGTCGACGCCGCCGGTGCCAGTCACCGGATACCAGTACTCCGTCCACGTGTCAGTCGAATGGGGCTCGAGCCATCCATACATTTCCTGGGTCGGCCAGCGGCCCCATTGAATCTCTACACACGGAGGCTTGCCTATGGAGTACTCGGCGGTCCAGTTTGAAGCGGTGCCCCACGTCCACATCTTGATGCCTTCGGCCTCGTTGTGGTCGCACCACCTGAGCGTGCCGCAGTCGCTCTTGTGATAGTACACTCCCAGAAAGTCCGCACCCCAGCCAAAGACACCGAGCTGCTCGGCCTGGTTTTTCCAGAAGCTGCGATCATACGCGCCGTCGTCCCACATCGGCCAGGGATGGACGCCGCCAAAGCCGTGCCCCGCGACGTAGTCGACCGGAAAGACAAACTGCATATCGTCGCCCGCGTCAACTGCGCCGTTTATCCATATCTGGTAGCGATTGCGAACGGGGGTAGGGTTGTGCAGGCGCACCGTGATCGCTACGCGCGCCTCGTATGGGTTGAGTGTTATGTCATAGGAGCCCCAGAAGCGGTAGAAATGGTCATAATGGCCGACCGTCACCGTGGCGCTCCCGTCCGCCCCCTGCCGCATGGAGGCGCGGTAAGGCTCCATCGTGTCCTGGCCGTGGTTGCTGACCGGAAATGGAAACTCGATCGACCCTTCGATCCATCCCCTCCTGCGTCCGGCGTCGACCGGCTTTATGCAGTCGTTGGTCCAGAGGAGATTGCGGCCGGTGCGTTTGTAAATAATGCTCCACACGCGCCCGCCAACCTCCGGCAGCACCTCTACCCGCATGAGGTCGCTCTCAATCACGTACAGCGTGTACTCGCGATCAATGGGCTGTGAGCTTCGCGTGCCGGTGTCGAGCATGGAGCGAGGGTAAGGGCTCTTTGTCTCCTCGATGTCAAAAAGCGTCGCGGAAGGCATGCCCTTGCTGATCGTGAAGGTAGGAATGACGCGCTTTTCGGTTCGGGCGGTCACACGGCCCGCGCGTGGCCGGCCGCCATCGGAAATCGTGGTCATCTTCACTCCAGTCGCGCTGGCTGATCCTCTTGGTCTCCCCCGCTCCTCGTGCCGTCACCTTGACGGGGCCGGCCGTGGCGGGGCGGCTGGGGAGGTATTGTACGGGTTGACCACGTCGTGGCAATCAGTTGTGACGGCCAATCCAGCGTGCAGCAGGCGCCGTCATCGAGGTACATGCAGGTTGCGCGTTCACAGCCAATCTACACGACCATCGTTACGCTATCGGCCTATCTCACACACCACACGGAAGCCAAGACACCCCCATCGCCCTGTTCGGTAATCAGTTGAATGAGAATAGGGCGCAAGCAGATGATGCGCCTCAGACAGATAGCTCCCTCCGACTGTCATAAACCAGCCCTCTTCGGGCAGATCCGGCCACGCAAGCCACTCATTCCGGGTATCATGGGACGGTGTGCTTGTCCACTCGCGCACGTTGCCGAGAGCGTCGAAGACTCCAAAAACATTCGGTCTCTTCATGCCCACCTCGTGGGTTACGCCGGATGAGTTGTCCCTGTACCATGCGATCTCATCCACATCGGACCAGTCAATTTCAAGAGGCGCACCTCCCCACTGACACCAGTCAGCATTGTGCCAACCACTGCCATCGTCTTCACGGCCGGCAAAGGCCACATACTGCAGCTCAACAGCGGTAGGCAGCCGCACTCTGCGGCCGAGCTTCCTGCTCAGCCATGCGCAGAAAGCCTCCGCATCTTCCATGTTGACACATATCACCGGCTGGTCGGGCCCGCTGAATGCCGTCAGGTCGCCCGCCTCGTCAAACTGGTGGAGAAAAGGATACTCCAACCCTTCCGGAGCGCGGTAATCTGTCTCTTCAACAAACGTAAGGAAGGCTCTGTTTGTGACCTCAGTCGTTGATATGTAAAAGGGGCGGTCAATGGATGCCTTTCCACAATAAGAGGTCATTACCGCGAGTTCCCTTCCGTCGCGGGCTACTACAGACTTGGGTATGTCCCACTGCAGCTTTCTCGACTCCGCAGGGATTGTACTGATAAAATCTCCCTCAGGGATCAGCACAAAGGTGAGCTGTGTCGACTTCTCCCTGAAAATATCTACCACAGGCTGACGTGTAAGCCCCCCGGAGTAGACGTAACCTACCGCCAGCACTATAGTGACCCCCCACCCTATACCCACAACGGCCACCAACCTCAAGCGACCCGTTCTATTCATGACATCCCCCTTGCCTTACAGGCGCAAAATGGACCCCGTACACAGCATCCGTGCTAATCTCTGCGGCACCATGCGTTACAGGTATCCACACAGATTCTGTGAGCTACCCCTGCTGCCTCTACACATGCGCGAACTGCGGCAGGCTTTTTTAACAGCCTGCATGCCATCCTTGCTTGCTGATGCCGCGAGTCACAGCCCCTCCTGCAATTTGACCTACTGCAGTCCCGGTCAGGAAGGTTTACGTTATCATACAAACGCGTTGTAGTCGTGGTAGTTGGGCACTCGGGGGGATCACAGCGACTAAATCGAGGCGCGTATAAAGACACGGTAATGTCTATCACCAGAGGCTGGTTAGGCATTTTGTCAGAGTCAAAAACACCACATCCCTTCCGTTCCTTTCTACGTCGTATATCCTCTATGCAAGAGTACTCGCAATCCTTCCTGCTACCAGCCGTTGAGCTGCCAATAAGTGTGCAGTCAAAAAAAGCTTGTACTGCAAGGCCTATGGGATCAACAAGCATTGTTGGTCTGTTCCCCACGTACCCCCAGCCCCTGTGCTCATCGGCCCAGAAGGCGTCGCGGGACATGAAGATGCCGGTCCACGGCATGTAGTAGCGGTTGCGGTAGAAGTGGGCCTGAGAGAGGCCGTCCGGCTCGTATTCGCGGGCAGTGAAGCGATAGGGGTACTCCACACCCTCGATCTCGGTAATCACGAGGCCGAAGGCGCGGTAGTCGTAGATGTTTTCGACGGTTTCGCTTGCGCCGACCACGTTTCTTACGCTTCCCAGGCCATCGCGCATGTAGTAGTAGGTGTCCTGCCCGCGCGTCATCGAGAGGTTGGCGTCAAGCCCGGGCGTCACGTAGCTTGCCAGGAGCGCGTCACTGCCGTCATAGTCGGCGATGACGTCCATGCCGTCGAGAAAGTACTTTGTCGTGGCGCTCTCCACCACCTTGCGTATCCTCTGCTTGTCAGCATCGTAAACGTAGCTCGCCCCCGGCGCCCCCGTCATCTCAAAGCCCGTCAGGTACCCGTCCCAGTCATAAGCGTACGCCTTGACTGTATCGCCGTCGTCGGACCTTGTCAACGCCCCGTTCGCATCGTACAGATACTCGGTCGTCACGTCGCCTGTCGTCTCGCTTGTGAGCTGGTCTGCATTGTTGTATACGTACAGGGTGTCGGTCTGGTTCCGGGTTTTCCTTGTGCGGTTGCCGGCAGAGTCGTAATAGAAGTACTTCTCATACGCCGCCCCTCCCGTGCGGAGCTCTGCGGTCAGCTGCATCGCCTGGGCTCATGCGTGACACACTTCGCCGCGGCAGGCTGAGCTCATTACCTATGGCGCCAAGGTATGTGCGCTTCACTCCTCCTCGGGGGCGAGGTCGTTGCGTCAGCGGGCCGAACACTTACTCCTCAGGTTTCTTAGCCGGTTCGGCTGCCGGCCTGCGGCTGACATGCCACAACGCAACAGCCGCAATACCCACGATAACAACGCCGATGATCACCACCAGCGTGGTCAGCACAGACAGCCCGACCAGAAGAAGAGACATATAGTCTGGACGATAGTCGAATTTATGGACTCTAAGCTCCGGCAGGTGCCTTTTCAACTCCTCCACACCGGCGTCGCTGACTTGCGTATTATCGAGGCCAAGCACCCGCAGGTTCACGAGTCCCCGCAGGTGCTCAAGCCCGGCGTCGCTGACTTGCGTCCGTCCGAGGTAAAGCCGCTCAAGGTTCACGAGCCCCTGCAGGTGCTCAAGGCCCGCGTCGCTGACTTGCGTCCGGTCGAGGTAAAGCCGCCGCAGGTTCGCGAGTCCCTGCAGGTGCTCAAGACCGGCATCGCCGACTTGCGTCCCGGAGAGGCGAAGCTCACGCACGTTCACGAGTCCCCGCAGGTGCTCAAGGCCGGCGTCGCTGACGTGCGTCTCCCAGAGGTCAAGCCGCTCAAGGTTCACGAGCCCCCGCAGGTGCTCAAGACCGCCGTCGCCGACTTGCGTCCGCCAGAGGTAAAGCACCCGCAGCTTCGCGAGCCCCTGCAGGTGCTCAAGACCGGCGTCGCTGACTAGCGTATCCCGCAGGGTAAGCACCCGCAGGTTCGCCAGCCCCCGCAGGTGCTTAAGGCCGGCGTCGCTGACTAGCGTGTAGCTGAGGTAAAGCTCCCGCAGATTCACCAGCCCCCGCAGGTGCTCAAGGCCGGCGTCGCTGAACTGCGTCCCGTAGAGGCTAAGCTCCCGCAGGTTCACGAGCCCCTGCAGGTGCTCAAGGCCGGCGTCCGTGGCACCGTGCATCCTGAGCCCCGGGATCTCACGGTGGCGCACCTCCCGCGCCACAGCCTCCCAGCTCGGCTCCCCACCCGACTCGACCCCCCACCAGGTGCACTCGGGAATCAAAAGCGGCTCAGCTGCCGGCGTCCGGCCGATTTCAAACTCATGCACCTCCATTGTATCCCAGTCAATTTTTACTGCCCACACCTCCAGGGGCAGCTCAGAGTTGAACCTCAGCGGGCCGAACAGCTCCTCCTCCGGTGCAGGCGCCGAATCGCCTGGAATCAGCTCCGACATGCCCAGGTCCGGTTCGCCGGCTTGCCCTGCCGCCTCCTGTGCTACCAGAGCGTCCGCCGCAAAGGCCACTGCTGCGATGATCAGGGCGGCAATATACAACCACCGCGCACACATGCTCCACATACAGCACCTCCTGAGGGAAACCAAAAACAGGGCGATACTGTCTTTAATGCTGCTTAGGACACTTCCGTCTGCGTCATCCTTCATGCATTGCGTCCCCAGAGGAGACCCACAACAGTCAAGTCCCGAGGCGTTTCAAACCTAAAATGGTACGCGAGTACCCTGAATCACCCGGCGCAGGAAATGTAATCGGTGTAGAACTCAATGTGGCCCGGCAGGCTGCCCTTTTCCCCTACCTTCATGCAGCGGCGTTTATAGCCTGCCTAAATGTTACTGTCAACAATAAAACCCGGCCTTAGCGTTTCTTAGTCCCTGCGTCGCTGCCGGGTGCTGGCCTTCATCGGAGTGGTCGGCGGCGGGTCCCTGACATTACCCCGTTTCCCAATTATACGGAAAATAAAACGCGCACGCCGCTCTTGGCCGCTACTGTCTTTTTGACGAACGACCACCGTAAAATGATATCCACAAAAAAAGCATTTCGGACGGATTTGGCGCATCCGATCGATCTTGCGATAACGTGCGAGGGTGCGTCGAAGGGCGTACTATGGGAACATTTTTCGAGCTGTGGCGTCAATAGCATGGTGTATTACTGCCTGTGGACTCGCGCCGCGGTCGTTTGCGAGCCCTGATAGCATCTTGTAGCGATACCGGCGGCTGATTCGCGGCTAATAGCAGCCATCTTGTTCTGGCAGGAAGGTCTCCAGCCATGAGAATTCATCGGGCGTTTCATCCTCTGCTCTTCGGGCTGTTTCCCGTCTTGTTTCTTTATTCTCAAAATGCCGACCAGTTTCCGATTCGCGTGGTCTTCAAGCCTGCCGTTTTCTGTGTCACGGGCACGGTGCTTGCATGGGGAGTATGCGCCCTTCTCCTGGGAAGCAGAAAAAAGGGCGCGCTTGTGACCTCTGTGGGCGTGCTTCTGTTCTTCACTTACAAGCCGATGCTGGCATTGCTGGAGAGGCCCTTCTTGCGCTTAGCGGCAGGTAACCTTGAGCCTCAACATCTGATTGGCACTGCCTTTCTATTAGTGTTTGCTGCAGTCGGTGTGGCGATATGGAAAGTACGCAGGCTTCCCGACTCTCTCTCAAAGATACTCAACATGGCCTCAGTGTGCCTTGTGGCCATGCCGCTCGTGCATATCGCCGCATTTCACATCCGCTGCGGTGGCAGCGGACGGGGCGCAGGAGGGACTGCCCAGGTTTTTCATGAGGCGCCTGGGCCGGCTGAAGGGCCTGATATCTATTACATTATCCTGGATGGGTATGCACGGACAGATGTCTTGGAAGAGATCTACGGTTACGACAACAGCGCTTTTATCACGTATCTGAAGGACCGAGGCTTTTACGTTGCCGGCCGGAGCAGATCCAACTACGGCCAAACAGGTCCTTCGCTTGCTTCCAGCCTGAATATGACTTATCTCGATGACCTGACGGCCGACATAAGCCTCAATTCGAACGACCGCAGGCACTTTGCGCGGCTCATCTCAGAGAGTGAGGTGATCTCATATCTGAGGGACCGGGGCTACACGTTTGCTGCCCTTTCGTCTCTCTATCACCTGGTCGACATGCAGGATGCGGACTTGTATCTGCCGGTAACGTCACTCAATCAGTTCGAGCGCGGCATGATAGCCGCAACGCCGCTTACTGCGCGGGACTGCTCGTGGGATGAGCACAGGGAGTTGATTTCATCCACCTTCGATGAGATCCCAAGGCTTTCTCGATTCGATGGGCCACTACTTGTTTTTGCACATGTGGTGGCGCCTCATCCGCCTTTTGTCTTCGGGCCGGACGGAGAAGAGATTACCCCGAGGGGCCAGTACACGATGGCAGACGGCACGCACCTGGTCAACCCCGGCGGAATGAGCTGGAACGAGTATCGCAGCGGCTATCTGGGGCAGCTTCAGCACGTCAACACAATGGTGATAAACACCATTGACGCAATACTTGCCGGCTCCGGGCCGGAGCCGGTGATCATAATACAGGCTGATCATGGGCCGGGATCGATGCTCGATCACGAGAGCCTCAGGCTGACCTGCCTGACTGAGAGGTTTGGCATACTGAATGCCTACCGGCTGCCCGGGGTATCCCCTGAGCGCCTCTATGATACGATCAGCCCCGTCAACAGCTTCCGTGTCGTTCTAAATGAGTATTTCGGCGCTGGGCTTGAGCTGCTCGACGACTTGTCTTACTATGCGACGTGGCAGAGGCCTTATGAGTTTTTCGAAGTTACCGACGCGATCAGCAGGGAAAACGTCCGCGATCACATCGTGCGTGCGCGATCCAGCCTCGCCACCGCCGAGGCCGATACAACTGTGCGCACGACACGCTCGCTGGACTGAGTATGCTTGGGTTCACATCCCGACTTGGCCATCCTGCCGAGTGGGATACGGAATCAGACCTCCCGTCGGTACGCAATCGCGCCACTATCTTCCGCACAGGAGCCGTGTGGTGCATATGGAATACACAACATGAGCAACGGACTCGTCAGCATAGTCATCCCAGTCTATAATGAGTCCGATAACATCGCGGTCTGTCTTGGCCGTCTCGACAAGGCTCTTTCGGGACTGCGGCATGAGATACTCATCTGCTACGACCGCGACGAGGACACTACACTAGAGGCCATAAGCTCGATGGAAGAGATCCCGGCGGCAGTTCGCCTTGTAAGAAACCGCCTTGGACAGGGCCCCGCGTACGCCATGCGCAGCGGGTTTGCAGCAGCCTCCGGGGACGTCATCGTGACAACCATGGCCGACATGTGTGACCCTCCCGACGTCATATCTCAAATGGTTCAAAAGGTTAGGGAGGAGCGCGCCGACGTGGTGAGCGGCTCACGCTATATGCGTGGCGGCTCGCAAAGCGGTGCGCCACTCTTGAAGGGGTGCCTGTCGCGCCTTGCCGGTCTTTCGCTTTACTGGCTGGCCGGGGTGGGCACACGTGATGCTACTAATAACTTCCGCGCCTACAGCAGGCGCTTTCTCGCAAGCGTGGAGGTGGAGAGCCGGTACGGCTTTGAGCTCGGACTCGAGCTGACGGTGAAGGCGCATAATGATGGCTTCAAGGTCACAGAAGTGCCGAGCACGTGGGTGGATCGCGAGGCGGGCGAGAGCCGCTTTCGAATGTGGCCCCTGATCCCAAGGTACCTGCGCTGGTACATCAACGCCCTGTGTGCGCCGATGCCGTCGATCAGTGCAAGGTTGTGGGATTCTCCGCTTACGGGACGCTTGCGGCGGCTCCAGCCTTATCTGGTGGTCGCCTTGGCCGTCCTTATGTGGCTTTCGATCATGACATTTCCCGGCAATCCAGCCGCTGTCTCTCTTGGCCCTTCATGGCAGATGGCCATGGCGAAGCTGTTCAGAAGCGACATGCAGGCCGGGACAGGCTTTATCTTTCCTCCGGGGCCTTTCGGCTGGCTTCTCAATACGCTCTACAGCGGACCAGGCCGCCATTTCAACGTGCAATATGACCCTGACGTCTTCTGGCTGCACATATTCCTGGAGGGTGCTATGTGCGCCCTGTTCGTGGCCGCTTTCATCCTTGTGCTTGTGCGATTGCGCGGCGTGGCGGCAAGGGTTCTTTTCGCGCTCGGCATAATGGTCTTTCTGCCACTTTTCAGAGACGCCCTGTTTCTCTCGGCCGTCGTTGCAGTGTCGGTGCTGACGATCGAGCGCTTCATGCGATTCCAGAGTCTGTGGCTGAGAACGGGCTCCGTCGCGAGTGTCTTCGTGCTGCTTGCGTTTCTGGCGCTTGTGAAATTCACGCTCTTTGCGGCCGTGACAGGCAGTGTTGGCGCGATAGTGCTTGCCGCCCTGTGGAGGCGACGGTTCGCCTTCGCCGCGGCGTCGGGAGCGGGCTACGCCCTAGTCTTTCTTGGCGTATGGTCGGCGGCAGGGCAGTCAATAGCGACGCTTGGCGCCTACCTTTCGACATCTCTTGCCCTGTCATCCGGATACAACGACACCATGGCGATCATTGGGCCGCAGGTGGAAGTAACGCTCGCTTTGGCATGCATATCTGTTGGGCTGCTTGCCGCCCTTGCCTGTTGCCTCGAAAAGCCCCTGAGCGTGGTAAGAGTCATTTCCGCCGCGATCGTAACCGGCGCCTTTTTTGTGGCGTGGAAATCCGGGTTCGTCAGACACGACCTTCACTCGGTCCTGTTTTTCGCGTATGCAAGTGTCGCACCCTTCATGCTGACAAGGCCCGGTTCGTCACGGGGGATCCGGAGTGCGGTGGTGACGCTAATTATCTTTATCCAAGTCGCTATGGCGACCAACGGCGTCTTCGTGGCGGGTCGACAGGCAGGATACGTTCCGCGCAGCTTCCTTCGCGCATGGAGAATGCGCGTGGCGGACAACCTCCGTCTCATCATGTCGCCTCGAGCTGCAAAGTACGCTCTCGACGCTGAGCTCAATAGACTTAGCCACAAACACGCTCTGCCGGGCATCAGCGCCGCCGTGGGCTCCCGGACGGTGGACGTCGTCACCTTCGATCAGGGGCTGGTTTTTCTCAACGGCCTCACCTGGCACCCTCGGCCCGTTTTCCAGAGCTACTCCGCCTACACCAGCGAGCTTACGGCTATCAACGCACGCTTCTTCAAGCGGCCTGACGCGCCCGAGTTCGTGATCATGGGGCTTCGAACGATCGACGGCCGCCTCGCAACCACCGACGACCCCGAGACCTTAATGGTGCTTGTTAGAGACTATGAAGCCGTTCTTGTCGAAGACGACTACCTACTCTTGAGGCGCGCTTGCCCTTCACTTCACGCCTCAGCCGCCGGAAATATGCCTGCGCGCGCGGCCGCTGCAGGGCCTGAACGTGAGACCGTCGAAATCCAGGAACGATTCAACCGGCGCATAGATGTGCCATCCATCGAGGGACCATGTCTTGTCATGTCGATAAGCATCGATTACACGGGGGCCGGCAGGTTCATCAAGTTTCTTTACAAGGTGCCGCCAATGTTCATGACCGTGTACACTGCCGACGGCCAATCCCGTCGGTTTCGAATCGCGCCGGACCTGGTGAAGTCCCCCTTCATCCTCAACCCGCTCATTACAGACCAGCGCAGTCTTCTCGGATGGTACACAGGCAACGATCTTGTCGAGGTGGTTTCCCTCTTGATTTCCATGGAACCGGGAGGCCTGAAGTACTTCGCCCCCACCATGCTACTGACGTTCGAGGGGCGTGATCTCCTGCCGCGCACGGCCGAGGGCTTCGCGGCGCACCTGGAGACCATGCCATAGAGCCGGCATGTCGCGGCGGGGCTGATCGACAACGGGGCGCGCAGGCTGAACTGTGCCTGTGTTTGCATCTCCTGTGTAGGTCGTCACCGTAGCACTAAACCACCCGTATCATACATGCAGCGAAAAGCAGCCGCTGAAAAAGCACATAGTTTTGCACCCCGTGCTCTTCGCATCATTTCCTGTTTTTTTTATATGCCCGTAGAACATAGCAGGCTTTTTTCCGCATGACGTGGTTCGGCAGTGTATCATCGCCATACTGAGGGCAGGTGCCTTCTGGGCAATACTGACAACGGTTTTAAGGAACCTGCGAACGGCGGCTGCGATCGCGCACGTCTTTGCCTCTCTGGCGACGTTTCTGAGGCATGCGGCATCGGTGCTGAATTTTGCGCGCGTGACGGTGTTTGGGCGCAACTTTGCCAAGAGGCGATGCTGATACGCTTGTCACGCTTTGCTTTGTGCGGTCTCGTATTTTGCAGTGAGTATCTAAGGACCTGTCAAAAGTCGCCAACCTTTTCAACGTCGTCTCCGGAGTGCTCGCCACATTGTCGCTGGCCACGACCGGCAGACACCCTTATGCCATACGTGACGCGTTACGCTTCAGAAGTGCCGTCGGGCGGATCAGTGTGGCGACGACTTCGCACCTGAGAAGCTGTCGGAATTGCCGAGCATCCATTACATGGTGCTCCGCGGCTACGCACGCAGCGACAGTCTCAGAGAACTTTGCCGATACGATAACGGTGATTTTCTCAAGGGCTTGGACCAGAGAGGCTTTTGCGTCGCGGAAGAGGCGAGCGCCAACTACTCCCACACGCCGCTGAGCCTTTCGTCCTCGCTTAACATGGAGTACCTTAACGGCCTGACCGAAGAGATGGGCCGCGATACAAGAGGCCAGGAATCGCTCGGGCAAATGATAGCGCAGAGCAGGGTCCGACGCTTTTCAGCACAGCGCGGCTACAGGTTTGCCTCCATCTGTTCGGCGTACTTCGCGACACAGATTGACGGCGCGGACATTGATCTGACGCCTGACGGGCTGAGCGAGCCTGACACAGGCCTGCAGAGCACCACGCCCATTGCCAGTCCTGCAAGGGCAGCGCTAAGAAGACCACGATCGGATACTCTTTTCGCGGAAGACGCTTTTGCCGGACCCTCGTACTACGCAACCGCGGCGCGCTCCTGCAGGTTGACGGCAGTCACCGACCTGATCAGTGGTCCTGAGAACAGGATACACCTGGAGCGGTTGCGGAGCATGGACTACTTCCCCGACGATATCGAGATAGACGCCCGCGATGACTCACAGCGACCGGCGTGGCCCCGGGCAGCAGGCCCCTGCCCCCTCATCCTCAGATATCCCCGGCCTCGACCTTTTCACTTATCCAGGGGATGACCTCGTCGAGGACCGCATCAAGCGGCGTGGTCGCCTCGAAGCTGAGCATGTCCTTCGCCTTGGAGACGTCGGGAATCCTCTTCTGAACGTCGTGGGCGAACGGCTCATCACACACGATCCGCATCGGCTCGGGCCCCCTGGTTTTCTTCCATATAAGCCCGGCAAGCTCCATCACCGTTGTCGGCACAGAGGTGGAGAGGTTGAAGTCCTCGTTGAGCGCCTGCGGGTGCTCAATGGCCGTGGCGATGCCCCTAGCGAGGGCGCCGCCGTAAGTATAGTGCCTCACCTGACTTCCGTCGCCAAGGATATGAAGGGGGTCCTGCCCCTTGAGGACCTTCTGGATGAGGTCGGGCACGACGTGGCTCATGGCGAGCTTGATATTTCCCGAAAGGACATTTGCATCACCCGTCGCGCGCCGCTCGCCTATACCTACGCAGTTGAAAGGGCGCACAATCGTAAAGGGAAGTCGGTACTGCTCCCACGCCCCCTTTGCGAAGTACTCCGTGCAGAGCTTCTGAAAGCCATAGGTCGAGCGCGGCGGCGGGCAGGTAAACTGCGCCCCTTCAGGCGTGGGGAAGACGTTCGAGCTTTCAAAGACCATGCTGGAAGAGACGACGATGATCTTAGAGAGCTTGCGCTTTCTATGCGCCCATATGGCCGCGTCGAATGCAGAGGCGGTGATTCTCTCGTTCTCGGCCATGAGGTCATAGGCATACTGGTGAAAATACGAGATGCCCCCGATCATTGCCGCAGCAGCGACAAAGCAGTTGCAGCCATCGAGAAGGCCCTTCAGGAGTTGAACGTCTTTTGCATCGCCCACGTGCATTGCAAAAGATGGATGGTCGTCAAAGCTCCTTTCGGCCGGGCCGTATTTGCTGTAGTTGTCGAGCCCGATCACCTCGTGTCCGCGCTCCAGCAGCTCGCTGATGAGATACCCCGAAATGAAGCCCGCCGCGCCAGTCACAAGTATCTTCATACAATGGCACTCCCATGCTCAGATAGGTTCCATATGTCCACGACCGGCGTACGGCCGAAGTCGAGTCCGAGATACTGCCTGTGAGGTGCGCCGATGATGATGAGATCAGCCTTTGACAAGGTCTCCTCCAGTGAACTAAGCCACGGCAGGTACAAGTGCGGATCCGTACAGATCACTTCGCTGCACTCGGTCTGAAGGATTCTATGAAGCTTGAAGGAGAGCGAGTCCCTTGGGTCATCGCTGTCGGCCTTGAAGGTCATCCCAAGAATGCCGACGGCCATTGCGCGTAGGTCGTATCGCTCTGAAAGCCTGTTGACAAGGTAGTTCGGAAGCCCCTCGTTGATCAGCATGGCCGCGTGGCCAAGAAAGAAGCTGTTGTTGTGAAAAGATGACAGCTGCATCGTGTCCTTGAAGAGACACGGCCCGGCTGCGAAGCCCGCTGTCGGGAACCCCTTTGCCCTCGGATAGTCTTGCGTCATCGCGCGGTGGATTTCGTAGAAGTCGATGCCGTAGTCGTTTGCGATCATGTAAAACTGGTTTGCCGTTGCGAACTGAATATAGCGCCAGGCATTTGTGAAGAGCTTGGCAAGCTCTGCCGCCATAGGCTTCATGGGCATGATCCGGCCGGTGAGGCAGCCGAAAAGCTCCTCGGCACGGCACTGGGCCCTTGGGGAGGTTCCAGCTACGATCTGCGGCAGTAGCCCGATCTCCTCAAGCGCGACTCCTTCGGCAACGCGCTCAGGGCAGACCGCCACATCAATATCAACCCCAAGCTGCTCGAGCAGCGTCGCAACGCGCTGCGTGGTGCCGGGATAAAGCGTACTTCGAAGCACCATAAGCTGCCCGTTGCGCAGGTGGCGCCTGTTGTCCTGAATAACGTTCTGCACGAGGTCAAAGCGTGGATTAAGGTGCTCGTCCACAGGAGTGCCGATAACGGTTACAATAGCCTGTGCTCGTGAAATGGCGCCCGCGTCCGTAGTGCAGCTCAACGCGCCGTCTGCAATCACCTTCGGCAGCAGCTCGTTAAGCCCCTTGTCGATGAAGGGTGCCTCGCCGGCGTTGACCCTCTTCACCCTGACGGCGTCCGTGTCAAACGCCAAGACGGTCTTTCCCGCCGCCGCAAACGCTGCGGCAAGCGGCAGACCAACGTGCCCGCAGCCGCCAATTATCGTTACGTCAACCGCCTGGCCGGGCTCTGCGACACTTGCCAAGACCTGCCTCCGATCAGAAGAAGTCTCGCGCATGCGACAGAAGAATGCCTCCCACCTGCCTTCGGCCGATGTGCCATCCGCCTGACTCGCTCAGGCGGCCGGGCAGCAATGCCAACACCGTGGCTTGCGATCAGGCCGAAAGTCGTTTGCATTGTCGCGCGTGCTTATTATGGGCTGCCTGGGGGCTGTTTCAAGCCAAAACGCCGCCGTCGCAGGCCTGCCGGTGTTCAATAAGCCATGGGACACCAAACTAATAGGCAATCTCCTCACCCACAATTTCAGCGGCACCGACAAGAAGTTACATGCTGAGGAAGTGTCCATTCGCCTCTGCAACTACACAGATGTGTACTGCAAAGACTGCATCACCAACGACATAGACTTTATGCAGGCAACGGCCGGCAGGTCCGAGATCGACAGTGTCTCCCTCTAACAATGGGACGTGGTTACCACGAAGGACTCCGGGACGGCAGGCGTACTCGGCGTCGTACTCGGTCGAGCCGCTCCTGTGAAACTCCGCCAGCCTATTTGCCTCGTCCCACTCGTATTCATACGCCGCCTGTTGAATGGCGGACAAAGCCTGCACTATCAATCCACATCGGAAAAAGAGACAATCTCCAGTGTTTCCAGTCCGTAGGGTCCGACTCCCCTCGTTCGCCTCTGCACAAATGCCCGGCGCATATTGCTTACAGTTCCATCCGGTTCCTTGATTTCAATCTCAACAATCATGCCCCGAACAGGCATCATCGGGATAATCAGTGGGGGCCAGTCATGGCGACGCGGGTCGGTAAACTCAAGATCACCGCTTTCTCTGAACTTGGCCATTGCCGCCCGCCAAGAAGCCTCATAGTCCTCCGGCAGCGGGCCATCCTGGAAAAAGGCGTCAATGCGCCATGGCGGTCTATCCCGCCCCGGAGGATATGCCCAAGTAGCGGACATATGCTGCGCCTCTCGCGGCACTTCCTCTTCTTCAATAGTGAATGCGGATATCCAGCGACTTTCTCCTTCGAAGAGCAGCTGCCCCTCGGCACTCTTGATGCGCATGACTACGCTGCGTTCTCGTCTGCCGACTGCCAGCCAAAACAGCCTCAGCGAGAATGGCACCCTTTGGGATGTAGCCTCATCCTCGATAAGTATCAATTCTGCATAGGTGAGAAACGGTTTACGCGAGAGTCTCCCTTCTCTCCTGTACTCACGTGCTTGCGCACGTGCTCGAGCAAGCATGGCATCATGCGCACTCTCACGTAGGACTTTCATCTGCCATAGTGAGTCGGTTACATTGTGGTACTTCCGGTCGAATGATCTGTCCCGCCTGTACATGTCAATGGAATGGAGGTGATATCTTCTGACAAGGCCGTCAGTACTTACGTAGACGAAGTATTCGTAGTGGTCTGCCCCTTCAGCAAATCGTGGCGGGTGCAGCGCCTTCATGTCGTCCTCAAGGGCGAGCAGCTCATCCAGAAGCATTGCTGGTGCAGGCTCTCCGGGTGACAGATCGATGGTACTGTCGCGCGGCGTCTCAAACGCCGCGAGCGGCCCAATGACGTTTCGTCTTACCTTTGTCTCTCTTCCGTCATCCCATACGACGAACCCGTCAATGGTAAAGGCAAAGCCGCCTCGTCTGAATATCGCGACAAGCCGTTCGATCGGGCGGTCCTCCGGCAGGAAAGTAATCTTCCAATCGTTCAGGCCCTCGCTCCCGTCCCTCATGTACGTACTTAAGCATGCGATAAGGATCGCGAGTATAACTGCCGCTATCGCAATAAGCAGAAGCCACGCTCTTCTAATGTACACGTCAACAGGCAAACAGTAACCCCTTTCACCCATGCTGTGCAAGCAAGTGAATGCTGCAACGCCACCCTATACTGGTCCTTAATTCTTATTGCTGGCCCCACTTTTCGTGAAAATAGTCCACATCAAACCAATATTGCGGTGCACGCCGCTCAATGCCCAAGCGCCACCGTGCCTGGTTTTCAATTCTGATTATTGGGTCTAACCCCACAGGCCTGTTGGGAAAGTAATTCCATTCGTCTGTCGGATGGTCATGAGGACGGCCATGGATATACTCATTGCCATGACCGATCGCCTCATGCCACAGTACTACCGGGAGGCCAACGGTCAAATCATCACCCCAGCCGCCATCGTCCCCCCATGTCGGCAGGCAGACAGACACATTCGGGTTGACCTTCACCAACGCATTCCTCCCGAGTGGGCTCATTTTTGCATTGTCGGTCGTATCAAAATTCTCTATAAATATGCTCCTGCTTGCTCCAAGTGCTTCCTGAAATGCCTGTACGGCAGGGTCACACCTGCATTCGGGATCGTCGGAAACGTCTGTCATAATTATCTCCCACTCCGTTATTTCACGGTTTCTTCCAAAACCACGAAAAACCGGCTTGGCATTAACTCGTCCGCACTCGCCGATGACTTCCTGAAAGGCCTTTATTATTCTTGCAGCAAATGGTGTTCCCTGATCCGCTGGTATGACAATCCGCCAGCCTGTCGGGTCTGTATAATACGTCGGCGAGTTCCCCACGTACCCCCAGCCCATATGGACGTCGGCCCACATTGCGTCTCTGGACATGAAGAGGCCGACGCCGGGCATGTAGTAGCGGTTGCGGTAGAAGTGCGCATGAGAGAGCCCGCCCGGCTCGCGCTCGCGTGCCGTGAAGCGGTAGGGGCACTCCACACCCTCGATCTCGGTAATCACGAGGCCGAAGGCGCGGTAGTCGTAAGTGCTGACGGCAGCCTCGGATGCGCCAAGGAGATTGCGGATGCTCCCGA
>SLPQ01000085.1 GCA_007131925.1 Candidatus Brocadiia bacterium
AACACCCTCTACGTCGAGGTTTGTCTGCGCAGCCGCGCCGGCTGAGCGCCTCAGGCAGTCCACAACGAACGAATGCATTATTTCGAGTAAGAAAAGGGCCCGCCGGCGGCGCTGGCTGGAGGCCTGTCTGCCGCCGGGAGAGAGCATCCGGCCTATCAACTCGACATTCGCGCCGCCCGGCGCCCCCAGAGCCTCGACAAGCTCGCTGCGCTCACGCCCGGCCGCTCCGGAAAACTCCTCCAGTCGCCCAAGACTTCCGCGCGCCAGCCGAGCCAGTGCGGCGGCCGACTCGGCCGACTCGCCGCGCGCCTCGAGATGCTCCCTGATGACGGCCTCGCCGAGAGGCGCAAAGCTTACCCTGCGACAGCGCGAGCGTACGGTCGCCAGCAGCAGATCCGTATTGGCAGCGGTCAGCAGGATGGTCGTGTCGGCCGGAGGCTCCTCGAGGGTTTTCAAAAGGCAGTTTTGCGCATCGACGGTCATGGAGTCGGCCGGATCGATAATGGCCGCCTTGCGCTCACCCTCCATGGGGCTCTCGGCCAGTGCCGCCGCCAGGACCCTGACTTCGTCGATCTTGATGCTGCGACTATCCTGAGCCGGCTCAAGTATGAAAAGATCTCCGTGCGTGCCGACATCGACGCGATGGCACGAGGGGCAGGCGCCGCAGGCGCTGCGGGGCCCCTGGCTGCAGAGCAGCGCGCGAACGACCTGCAGGGCTGCCAGGCGTTTGCCGACGCCGCGCGGGCCCGCCAGAAGCAGCGCATGGGCAAGCCTCCCGCGCGCAAGTGAGTCCTTGAGAAAGCTTACGGCCCTGTCCTGCCCGACTATGGCGTCAAAGGACATCGTCGACCAGCGCCTTTACCTCTTCGTGGATTTGCTTGGCCGGCCTGGTGGCATCCACTATGCGTGACTTCTCGGTATGCCGCCGCGCCAGCTCCATGAAACCCTCTCGCACCTTTCTCTGAAAGGGGATGCCCTTGCGCTCGATCCTGTCGTGACCTCTGCCGCCGGGGGCCAGCGCCCGCATGGCGGCAACCTCAGGGTCGAGGTCAAGCAGGATCGTCAGGTCCGGGGCCAGTCGGCCGGTGGCAAAGCCGGCGATCTCTTCGACGGTCTCAAGCGGCAGGCCCCCGGCGTAGGCCTGGTAGGCCAGGGTCGACCAGTTGTAGCGCTCGGAGACTACGATGACGCCGTTTTCGATGGTGGGCGATATGACACGATTTACGTGCTGTGCGCGGCTTGCCAGGTACAACAGCAACTCGCACTTGGTGGAGAGATCTTCACCCGCCGGATCGAGCAGTATCTCACGTATCTGCTCGCCGATGGGGGTGCCTCCCGGCTCACGGGTGGCCAGCACGCGCAGTTTTCTCTCCCCGAGATACCTTGTCAAGAGAAAGGCCTGTGTGGACTTTCCCGACCAGTCAACGCCCTCAAAGACTATGAACTTCCCGCGTTCGGCAGTCATTGAACCTCCCTGGCCTCGATAACGCAGAGAATATCGCCCGTTTTCACCGTGTCGCCCTCTGCGGCGCGAGTCTCGACGAGGATGCCGGAGGCGGGCACGGTGACGTTGAAAGTCGCCTTGTCGGTCAGAAGCTCCACGAGGTCTTCGTCAGCGGCGACCTCTTCCCCTCCGTCATAGTACCAGAAGGAGACTGTCGCCTCCTCATCCCCCGAATCGCCAAGCTCAGGTACGTTTACCTCGATTCTCATTCATTCTTCTCCACTCTCTGCCCCAGTCGACCTTGACGATTATCGCCTGAAGAGGCCGTCTATGTCAACTGTAGGTTTAACCATGGCACGCGCCGCGTCGGAAAACCTCCGCCGCACAGTACGACGACCTCACAAAAGGCGCCGCCGCCGCCGCACGAAAACCCATCTCCAGCGCCCGCCTCTCGATTACCTCAAACTCCCCGGGCTCCACGAAGCGCTGCACGTCAAGGTGGTCCCGGCCGGGCGCAAGGTACTGACCTACCGTCACTACAGCCGTATGCGCATCCAGGAGGTCCGCAAAGACCCCCTCGACCTCCTCGAGCGTCTCGCCGAGACCGACCATCATGCCGCTCTTGGTCACCAGCGCCGCATCCATGTCATGCGCAGCGGCAAGCACATCCAGCGAGCGGCGGTAGTCGGCGCCCGGCCGCACGGCCGGATAGAGCCGCTCTACGGTCTCGACATTGTGGTTAAAGACATCCGGTCCGGCCTCCACCACCGTGCGCACCGATGCCTCAGCGCCGGCGAAGTCCGGCACCAGCACCTCCACGGTGGCGCCCGTCCTTCGCCGTAGGGCCTCGATCACACGCGCGAAGTGCCTGGCACCGCCGTCGTCAAGGTCATCGCGAGTAACTGACGTCACCACCACGTGAGAGAGCCCAAGCCGATCGGCCGCGCTCGCTATACGCTCGGGCTCATCCGGTTCAAGCGGCGCTCCGGACCCGCCGGCCACAGCGCAGAAGCGGCACCGACGTGTGCAGACCGGGCCCATTATCAGGAAAGTCGCAGTGCCTTTATGGAAACACTCCCCGATGTTTGGGCACAGGGCGCTGCGGCATACGGTCTTGAGGGCGAGCTCGTCGACCACGTCGCGAACGCGCCTGCCGGCCGCGCCGGCCGGAAGGCTCTTTTTCAGCCATGGGGGGAAGCGCTCT
The DNA here is from genome assembly GCA_007131925.1 of Candidatus Brocadiia bacterium. GTDB lineage: Bacteria > Planctomycetota > DG-23 > SLPQ01 > SLPQ01 > SLPQ01. Next base: position 2,649 of record SLPQ01000085.1, read on the forward strand.
CTTCTGGCGGGGCCGGTCATAAAGCCGGCTCCGCAGCGACCCCAGCGACATCCTGCAGCGGAAAGGTCACTGCCCGCCTGCCCATCGCCCGTGCAAAGGCCGCAGCCGTCATCCCACGTACGCGCGGCATCTCAAGACTCTCGCCGCGAAGCTCCTCGAGGCTTGTGACAGCCTCGCGGCACAGGCCGCACGGGATGATCAGCTCAAAGCCGGTGATGCAGCGCTTGACATTGAGCGCGAAGCCGTGGCAGGTTATCCACCGGCTGACCGCGATGCCGATCGCGGCAATCTTGCCGCCTGCAGTCCATACGCCGGCAAGGTTTGGCCGCTGCCCGGCAGAGACGCCCAGCTCTCCCGCCACGCCTATCAGGACCGACTCGATGAGCCTCAGGAACCTGTGCAGACGGAGGTCCGCCTGCTTGAGGTCAATGATCGGGTAGCCCACCAGCTGCCCGGGGCCATGGTAGGTGACATCTCCGCCGCGGTCGACATCGTACACCTGGACCCCGCGTGCCACGAGCACTTCCCGCGGGACCCTGAGATGCGCCTCGGCGGCTGCCCGGCCGAGTGTTACGACCGGCGGATGCTCGACGAGAATGAGAAAGTCGCGGGTATCGCCTGCCTTCTTGCCGGCTACCAGCCGTCTCTGAAGGGACAATGCCTCGCCATAGCCGAGCGTGCCCGCGTCGAGTATGTGGACTGTCTTTTCACTCATCTTCAGACTGCATGAATGGCGCGGCCTTCGAGGTCCTCGGCAGCCTCTTTCAGCGCCTCGGGAAAGGTCGGGTGCGCGTGAATGGTATCCATGATGTCTGCGGCCGTCGCGCCGGTCCTGATGGCCAGGGCCATCTCACCGACAAGTGAAGAGGCCGCCGCCCCGGTAATGTGCACGCCGAGGATCCGGCCGGTCTCGACCTCCGCGATCATCTTTACCATGCCCTCGAGATTACCCTCTGCCTGGGCCTTACCGAGCGTGCGAAACTGAAAACGCCCCACGGCGTAGCCGACACCGCTTTCAGCAACCTCGGCCTCGGTCAGACCGACGCTCGCCGACTCGGGGTCGGTGAAGATGCATGACGGCACTACCTCATAGGACATCTTCGAGCCGCGCCCGAGCGCATCTTCGACCGCGACGATCGCCTGCGCTGATGCGACGTGCGCAAGGGCGAGCCTGCCGGTAATGTCTCCGATGGCCCAGATCGAGCCGGCCGAAGTTCGGCAGCGCTCATCGACACTTACGTAGCCCTTATCGGTCTTGATGTCCACGCTCTCAAGGCCCAGCTCTTCGGTGACGGGACGCCTGCCCACTGCGACAAGCGCCATGTCGGCGGTCATCTCACGGCCGCCCTCAAGAATGGCCTTTACGCTCTCGTCGACTCTCTCGATACTCTCGACCCTGACTCCGGTGCGGAACTTTACCCCGCGGCGCTTGAGGCCTCGCCCGACATGCTTGATGACGTCGACGTCCTGGCCGGTGAGTATGGTGTCGAGCAGCTCGACAATGGTCACATCGAGGCCGAGATTGGCATATAGAGATGCGTATTCGCAACCGATGTATCCGCCGCCGAGGATTATTACCGATTTGCCGATGGACACAAGCTTCACCGCGTCGTCGCTTGTGAGTATCCTCTCCCCATCAATGTTGAAGGCCGACGGCCGGGCGGGCGCGCTGCCGGTTGCCAGTATTACATGCCGAGCTCGGATGGTCCGCGAGTCGCCCTCGGCCGACTCCACCTGCACCGCACCAGCTCCCGCAAGCCTGCCCGTGCCCCTGATGATCTCGACGCCGCGAGCCTTGAGGAGTTTTTCGGTGCCGTCGCGAAGGGTCTTGACAACCTTGTCCTTCCGGCTGGCCATAACCGAGTAGTCTATATCGACCTCACCTGTACGCACGCCGTACTCCTCCATCTCACGCGCCATGGCCGCAATGCGGCCCGAGTGGATGAGTGTCTTTGTGGGTATGCAGCCATAGTTCAGGCAGGTGCCGCCGAAAAGGTCCTTTTCTATCAGCGCGACCTTTGCACCGAGCTGTCCGGCACGCACGGCGGCGACATAGCCGCCTGGCCCGGATCCGATGATAGCAAAGTCATAATCAGACATTTCTGGCCCCCTCGATGCACCCGGAAAAGCGACATTTGAAGAGTATACGGCTGGCATCCGGGTGGTCAAGCATGTCGAATGTACGCCCGCTGCGGCCAGTGACGGGCGGGAAGGTGGTCTGGGAAAATTAGTATTGACAGTTTGGCGACGGGTATTAACATTAAAAGGAGTAAGACTGCATAAAAGCGGTATGGTGCGATGTCTTACAGGTGTAATCAATTGTATAATAATAAGATGCGACAGTAACAGGAAGGTTCAGAAAAGGTTTTCCGGATGATATGAAGGGCGCGGCCCCGTCTTTTTACGGGCGCGTTTGAACCGGCAAGATCCGCTGAAAGAGCTGAAAAAGAGGATGATTTGAGCAGTCTGATGTATAATTTCGTAGTAATGATTCTTTGCGCTGCGACAGGCTTGGCGATATACCTGCGTGAAAACGCACGGATTTCGAGGCAGGTCCGTCGTTTCGGCTGTGTTTTCGATATCGGGGGGCCAGTTTTTCTGAAGTCAATACCGGTGTTTGAGGTAGATTTGCGGTCCCGCGGGGCCGGCGCACCGTCCTCCTTAACAGCCAAGAGAGCGCGCATCCTCCGATAGTACTTGCGGTTCGTCCCTCCTTGTCGTCCGGCAGTCCGGCCGCAGTCGGCGGGCAATTGACCCTTTCGGGCATTTTCCGCCATATGCGTCTGGAAAGGAGGAGCGAATTGCTTAGTCATGTCCTTGCGGTGATTGCCGGCATGTCAGTCGGCGTCGCCGGAGCATACCTCTACACACTTTACGGCCGCAAACGCACAGGAAAACAGGCTGCGCGCGTACTCGAGGTGGCGCGCTTTGATGCCGACAAGCTCGTGAAGGAGGCACAGCTTGCCGCCAAGGAAGAGATATTCAAGCGCAGGGAGGAGTTCGAAAAGGAAACGCTGGATGTGCGCAAGGAGTTGCGCGCTCTCGACAAGCGCCTGAGCCGTCGCGAGGACAGCCTCGATCAGAAGGCCGATCTGCTCGGCAAGCGCGAAGAATTCCTCAAAAGCACCGAGGAAAAGCTCTCAGAACGTGAGCAGCTCATCAAAAAGCGGGAAAACCATCTCGACGAACTCATCGACCAGGAAAAGAACGCGCTGGCCCGCACGGCCGAACTCAGCCGAGAGGATGCAAAGGCCCTGCTCCTTGAGAAACTCGAAAGCGAAGTCCGCCACGAGCAGAGCACACTTATAAACCGCATAGTAGAGCAGGCCCGCGAAACCGCTGAAAACAAGTCCCGTGAGATAATCACCCTGGCCATCCAGCGCTGCGCGGCAGACTGCACCCAGGAGGCTACAGTATCCACCGTCGATATATCCTCCGACGAGATGAAGGGCCGTATAATCGGTCGCGAAGGACGAAATATACGCTCCTTTGAAAGAGAAACCGGCGTGGACGTTATCGTCGACGATACGCCAGGCATAGTCGTCATTTCCTCTTTTGACAGCGTGCGGCGCGAGATGGCGCGGCGCGCACTTGAAAAGCTCCTGCTCGACGGCCGCATACACCCCGCGCGCATCGAGGAGATTGTCAAGGAAAGCAAGAAAGAGATCGAGGAGGTCGTCCAGGAAGCCGGCAAGCAGGTCGTCCTCGAGGCCGATGTGCACGGGCTCCATTCCAAGGAGGTCAACCTGCTCGGCAGGCTGCGCTTCCGCACCTCTTACGGGCAAAACGTGCTGCGCCATTCGCTCGAAGTCTCCATTCTGGCCGGTATCATCGCCTCGGAGCTCAACCTCGACATACAGCTTGCCAAACGCTGCGGGCTCCTGCATGACATCGGAAAGGCCGTCGACCATGAGATGGAGGGCGGGCACCCCGAAATCGGTGGCGACCTGGCAAGGCGCTACAGCGAAAGGCCCGAGGTCATAAACGCCATCGAGGGGCACCATGAGGATGTGCCGGCCACATCGCCTTACACTCTTATAGTGGCCAGCGCCGATGCCATATCCGCCGCGCGCCCCGGGGCGCGTGGCGAGAGCCTCGAACGCTACATCAAGCGCCTTGAGAGGCTCGAAGAGGTTGCCCACTCATTCTCGGGAGTCGGCACAGCCTATGCCATACAGGCCGGCCGCGAGGTGCGCGTCATAGTGGACGCCGGCAAGGTCCCCGACAGTGAGGCCCCCAAAGTCGCGCGCGACATTGCCCGGGAGATTGAAAAGGAACTCTCCTATCCCGGCGAGATAAAGGTGACGCTCATACGTGAAACGCGCGTCGTCGAGTACGCCAAATAGTAGTCGCACCCTTGAAATGAGGGCTCGGCAGGCGACAATTGGCTGCCGCGGCAGAGGGAAAGGCGATATGGCCGCGAAGCTTTTGTAATCGGTTGAAAAGAGACCTCTACCGCGGCGGCCGATGCAGGGCCACTGTGCCGGCCGCCCGCCGGAAGGATCTTATGCTCATAAAGTTTCTAATCATAGGCGACATTGTCGGCTCGCCGGGGCGCAAGGCAGTCGAGAAGCTGCTCGGTGGCCTTGTGGAAAGGCATGCAATAGACTTCGTCATCGCAAACGCAGAAAATGCCGCCGCAGGCTCCGGGCTGACCCCGGACATCGCCGACGACCTGTTCAAGTGGGGCGTGGACTGCATAACCCTTGGCGACCATGTATGGCGCCGCAAGGAGATAGTGCCACGGATCGAGACCGACAACCGTATCCTGCGCCCTGCAAATCTTTCCGAAAAGGCCTCCGGCAAGGGCTATGGACTCTTCGAGACCGGAAACGGCCTGGAAGTGGCCGTTATAAACCTGCTCGGCCGCATCTTCGTAAACCAGAAATCGAACGATCCCTTCGAGGCCGCCGAAAAGCTCTCCTCAGAGATGGCCCTCGAAACGCCCATTCTCATCGTAGACATGCACGCTGAGGCGACCAGCGAAAAGATCGCCATGGGATGGTTTCTCGATGGACGGGTGAGCGCGGTGATCGGTACGCACACACATGTGCAGACCGCCGACGAGCAGCTCCTGCCCGGCGGCACCGCCTACATAACCGACATCGGCATGACCGGCCCCTACGAGGGCGTGATCGGACGCTCGAAGGAAAAGGTCGTTGCCGCCATGACCACAAACATGCCGCGTCATTTCGACGTAGCCGAGCGAGACATACGACTGGCCGGCGCGCTGGTCACCGCCGATGCCCGAAGCGGGCGCGCGACGGCCGTTGAGCGGATTATGGAGTGCCTGCCGGACGAGGGCGCTCCAGGCTGAGTGCCCCAGGCGAGAGAGAGGCGTTATGGTGAGGCCGTTTGATCCCGACCTCATATCCGCCGAGGCGGACGGCCCGGCGGCCTACACGGTCAGTGAGGTCAACCAGCTTGCGCGCGAGGTCCTCGAGCGCAACTTCCGCTCCATCCGCGTCGCAGGCGAGATATCAAACCTACATATACACAGCTCCGGGCACATCTATTTCACCCTCAAGGACGAACAGAGTCAGCTCGACGCAGTCATGTGGAAGTCAGCCGCCGCCGCGCTTGCCTTTGCCGTCGAGGATGGGACGCAGGTGGCTGCGCTGGGAGATCTCTCCATCTATACGCGAGGCGGCAGGTACCAGCTGGTCGCCCGTGCGCTCGAGCCGCAAGGCGAGGGTGTGCTTGAGGTGGCCTTTCGCCAGATGAAGGAACGTCTTGAAAAGGAGGGGCTCTTCGACGACGGGCGAAAGCGGCCGCTGCCCTTCCTGCCGCGGCGCATAGCACTGGTGACCAGTCCCACCGGCGCAGCGGTGCGCGACATGCTGGCCGGGATATTCAGCCGCTTTTCGCGGGTGCATGTATCGATAATGCCGGTGCAGGTGCAGGGAGAGGGCGCCGCCGAAGAGATTGCCTCGGCTATAGAGGCGCTCAACCACGCGGGCGACTTCGATGTTATAGTAATAGGACGTGGCGGAGGCAGCCTCGAAGACCTCTGGGCCTTCAACGAGGAAATCCTGGCGCGTGCGGTGTACCAGAGCAGCGTGCCGGTCGTATCGGCGGTCGGGCATGAGCGCGACGTTACAATCAGCGACCTTGTCGCTGACGCGCGCGCCATCACGCCTACCGAGGTTGGCCTGCTGGTGGTGCCGGACGAGAGACTGATAGTCGAGAGGCTCCAAAGCGCGCGGTTGCGACTGGTCTCGGGGCTTTCGCGCAGGCTCCAGGGGGCGCGCGAACGGCTTTCTTACGCGTGGCGCCGGCCTGTTTTCAGGCGTCCCGAGGCGGTGCTTCTGGGTGCGGCGCAGCGGCTCGACTATGCGCGCGAGCGCATGGGCCGGGCCGTCACGGCCATACATGGCTCCGGCCGCGAGCGCCTTGCACGGGCGCTGGTGGCGCTTGAGGCACTCAGCC
>SLPQ01000025.1 GCA_007131925.1 Candidatus Brocadiia bacterium
GCTTGCCGGAGCGCTCCTTGTCGATCTGAGAGACCTTGTGCAGCGTGACTGTGACGTCACTGCCGAGATGGCGAGTCAGCGTGCGTCGGATAAAGTCGCGATCCTCACCTGTGAGCGGTTTTTCCTCGGTGTAGGATACATCGATATTTTTCAGGTCATGCTGGACCACCTGGTAAGTACCGACCGCCTTGAGCGACTTCATCGTGTGCGTGAGAAGGGCGCCGGCCACTACCGTGCCGTCAGATGCATAGATGATGTCATAGGCGCGCCCCTCGACCGGCGAGATGCGCGACAGGCCGCGGCCGCAGGAGCATGCCCCCTCCACCCGGCTCGCCATGTCTCTGGTATTGTAACGTATAAGGGGCGCGGCGGGGTTTTCAAGCTCGGTGATGACTATGTCCCCAGACAGGCTGCCCTGCACCGGCAATATTTCCACGACAAACGCCTCGTCCATAAGGTGCATGGAGCCGGCCGGGCAGCTGTATGAGACGATGCCTGCCTCACACATGCCGTACTCGTTTACCACCGGGCAGGCAAATGCCTCTTCAATGACCGTGCGCTGCCAGTCGTAGAGGACCTCCGCGGTGGAGATGACCGCCTTAAGACCGACGGAGGAGCCCTTGAGGCCGCTGCGGGTGAGAAAATCGGCGAACGTATAGAGACTGGTAGCATACCCGATGATAAAGGCCGGGCGAAAGCGCAGGATTCGCTGCCAGTATCGGGACATGCTTTCATCGCTGAGATCATAGGCGCTGCACACGAGGCGGTTTAGAATGCGATCCTTTGCGGCCTTGATGCGTTTGCGCAGGCGGTCGAGTGGCGTGCCCGTAATGTAGCGCGAGTGGCCCCAGATATTGACGCTCTTATGCCCGACCTCTATGCCCCACCAGCGGCGGCAGCGGGCCATATTTGCCACTGCTGCGGCGCGCTGCGACGCCCCGATCGGAAACGAAAGCGGCTCACCCGTCGACCCGCCGGTCGTGGCCGTGTAAAGCCTTTCATTGACGCCCTCGGCAAGGAACTCCTGCGTGTGAGCGCGCATCAGGGCCTTGTCGAGCACCGGCAGACCGGCAAGATCGTCCGTGCTCTTCAGGTCGCCGGGCTCAAAGCCCGCCTCGCGAAACGAGCGTCTGTAGTAAGGCACGTTAGCCGCGGCATGGCCAAGCGCTTCGCGCAGCTTCTCGAGCTGCAGTTGCTGGAGCTCGTCTGGTGAGAGCCACTGTGTCTTTTCCCAGCAGGCAAGCTTTGTCATGGTGCCGCCGCCGGCGATTTTCTGCTGCACTGGAAATATCCAGTCTTTTATGATGCGATCGTAGCTCACGTCGGATGCCCCCTCATTCGTCGCAGGATGAGCGTGGTGAAGGGGGTTTTCGGCGGCTGAGCGCGCAGACTGCGCATAGCCTCGACATCGAGCGCGGGTGCTATTGTGAGTGCATCGATGATGGCGACGGTGTCCCTTGACACCGGCCTGCGACGGGAGAGAGCCCCGCGGATCCCGGCTGCTATGCCCAACAGGCGCCCAAAGGCGCCGACATCGCCGCTGAGAAGGCGCGTTACCAGAAAATACGGCGTTCGCCAGAGGGTCAGCACCACTGCACGCCATATCGGCATGAACTTCCACGCCACAGCGAGGTTGTTTCGAACGGTCAAAAAGATTATCTCGCCGCGGTCTCGCATCTTGGGGGAGCGCTTGTGAAGGGCGAGGGTCGACGGCATGTAGAGTATGTTGTAACCGGCGTCCAGCACGCGCACAGCGAGGTCGTTTTCCTCGGACGCTCTGAAAAACTCCGCCGGAAGGTAATAACCCGCCTTGACGATGGCATCCCGGCGGATCATCGCCACGCAGCCATGAAAGCGCCACGTGTAAAACTCCTCATCGAGAAACCGGCTGCCGTATCCCTGGCGGTAAGTGATGCCGGTCGCGGGGTCTTCTATGCGCGTAAATATAATGCCGAGATCGTCCTCTTTGCGGAAGCGATCCACCATCATGCGCATGGCCGAGGTCGGCATCAGAATCGCGTCATTGTCGACCTGGAGCACAAGGGACCCTTCGGCGTGCTCGAGGGCGCGGCTTCTGCCGGCGGAGGCGCCGACGTTTTCATCGAGCAGGATTAGCTTAATCTCAGGAAACTCGGCCCGCAGCATCTCAACCGAGCCGTCGGTGGAGCCATTGTCGAGGATGACGATTTCGTAGTCGGCATAGTCCTGGGCCATGATGGAGTTAATGCACTCGCGCATCTCGTCACGGCGGTTGTAGCTGAGAATTATCACGCTGACTGTTGGGCTGCTCATCTGGCGCCTCCGGTCGCCTGGGTCTCGTTCAAGGTCTCCGCGAGCTGTTCTGCTATCTTCCGGCGCGTGAAGCGTGCGATGAACCCGTCCCTGGGCGAGGGCGCCTGGGCCGGATGCTCCCAGTATTTGTAGAGTGTTTCAATAGCGCTGGAGATTGCGCTCACATCGCGTGGCGGCACTGCAATGCCGAGGCCGCTTTCAATAGCAAGGTCGCGCGCGTCGCCCGCCTGTGTGAGCGCCAGTATCGGCTTGCCGGCGGCAAGGTACTCGAAGACCTTTCCCGAAGCATACGCGACGCGCTCGGCAGGGTTGGGCGTCGAAAACATCGGCAGCAGCAGCGCATCTGCAGACTTCACAAGCGCTACTGCCCTCGTGTGCGGCAGGTAGCCGGCGTCTTCGACGATCCCTGAGAGGCCCAGGTTTTCGGCAAGGGCCATGTTTCCCTTGCCGATTGTTCCGGCAAATACCACCCGCACCTTCCCACGCAGCTCTTTTCGTTGTTCGAGCAGGGCCGCCAGCGCGCGCAGAAAGTAGATCGGTGAGTGCGTTTCCAGCACGACCGGCCGCGGTTTATAAGTGAGGCGTTCTCTGAGCCTGCTACGCAGGGTACCTGCCGCTGTGCCATGATCATGCTGGAACCTGCCCGTGAAAACCACGGTAAAGACGCCGTCGTCATCTGCCGGCGCGGCGCTGAAGTCCTCTTCGTCGAAGCCGTTGTAGACGACCCTGATCTTCTCCGGGGCGATCTGTGGATGCGCCGCTAGAAACTCATCCCTCATCGTCGGCGTCACCACGAGGGTCATGTCCGCTCCTTGAAGGTACATCGACTCGAGGCGCCGGTCTGCCTGCCAGTGCAGGCGGGTAGGCCATTCGAGGTGAAGGCTGTCGGTCCATGGATCGCGAAAGTCCGAAACCCACGGCACAGCTCGCTCGCGCTTGAGCAAGAGCCCCACCAAGGCCGCGCTCCAGGGCTGCACCGAGGTGTACACAGCATCGAAGGGAGTATCACGGTGCAATGCTCGTGCTGCGGGCATGGCGCTGCGAACCCACGTTACGGCGGCGTCAGGTCTCAAAAAAAAGCCGGTCAGCCGGCCGAGACCACGCTCGGCCATGCGGACAAAGACGCTTTCCTTCGATTTGATCTCTACGATTCGAGTGCCTTGCGGGACCTCATCGAGGAGCGTCTTGTCATATGCCTGAGAACGTGGCGGGTACTCGGTGGTCAGCACGGTCGGCTCCCAGCCGAGCTCACGCAGGTACTTGACAAACTTGAGACTGCGCTGAACCCCCGCACCGCCGCGCGGCGGGAAGTAGTACGCGACAAAGAGCACCCTTCGGGCGGTCTTAGCCACTCGACACCTCCAGCGACCTCTCGTAGTCGCGCCACGCCGCCACGCAATCGCCGGCGCTCATCCAAGTACCGCCCATCTCCCTGAGTCCGGTGCAGATATCACGGTAGGCGCGCGCCTGGGCGGGCTTGTCCCAGCCATCTGCCATCGTGTTGTGCCACAGCAGTGTGAAAACCCCGCCCGCGGAACGTACCGTTTCAGCTAACAGCAGCACCTGCCGGACGGTCTGCCTGCCTGAAAGGCCCATGTAGTGGAAAAACGTGCCGTCCATCGCCACCAGCGGCACCGCGTAAGGACTCAGCAGGCGTGCGCTTTTGACGTCAAACGGCCTGTAGGGCAGGGCGCTGCCCCCCCTGAAGCCTGCCTGCTCGGCAAAGCCCAGCGAACCCTCATACTCAAAGCCCGCCTTCTCGTGCGCCCTCCAGCAGTGCGGAAAGTCGGCCCGCAGGTAATGGTGGCGCGCACCGCGGACCTTTTCCTGACAGGCCGCCTCCACGCGCGACTTGGCCCTGGCCATTAAAGCCGAGTCACAGCCGCTTTCGTAGCCAAGATGCACACCGATCTCGCATCTATCGGCGGTAAGCGACCGGATGAGCGCGCGTACAGGCTCGCTCGTGACGTCATAAGAACCGTCGAGAGCGCTCGTGGGCATTCCGAAGAAAAAGTAAGTCCCCGGCGCTGCCCCTTCACCCGCCCGCAGCTCTCGAAAGGACCATGAGGGTGCGCTTCCCGTCAAAAGCCGCCAGATCCCCGAGCAGATCGCGCAGGCTGCGTGTCCGGCCCGTGCGTGGCAGAGATGCTTGCCGGCCGCCAGCAGCCGGCCCTTCATGTAGCCGAGGCGATTTATCGGTGTGAGAGTCTCGATGTCGTGGGTTATACAGACGGCGAACTGCGCCTCACCCCAGCGCGGCTTTGCCTCGATGGAGGGATAAAGGCGTGCGACCTCCCGTGCGACGGCGGCGGCCCATATCTCTGCCGCCGGCAGCTCCAGTGCGCCGCGTGCGCCCATGAAGCTTGCCGATGCATGCAGGCGGGCGTGCCCGTCCCGCGGGAGCGTGGATAGCTCGTCAATCCTGTTTGCCAGGTAAAAAAGCGACGCGAAAATATCGGCATCGAACATGCAGCCTTTCGGGTGTTGCTTCATACGGGCGTGGCCGAAGGGCAGCGGCACATCCAGAAAATCAGCCACATCGCCTGCCGGGTGTGTGGCGTCCAGCCGTGCGTCGAAAAAACCGCTGTCACGGATAAAGACACCGCCCTCCGGCGCCTTCTTGCCGAAGTGCAAAAGAGGCCCTCGGCAATGGGCGCCGGCGCGTGCTATTCGAAAGGCAAAGCCCATCCGCACCCCGAGAAAGCGCGCTGCCCACTGCCTGGCGGGTGCGTTTGGGCCGTCTTCCAGTGCGATTGTGAGTATGTCGGTCAGGGCTGTGGACCTTTCAAATGCGCATTATCGCTTTACCGGGGATCCTGTCGTATACCTGAGTATAGACCTTCCCATAAACTCGACCACCCTGACCCTTCCGGCTGGCTCCATCCGAAAGGCCCTGAGGCTGTCAAGCCAGCGGTGGTGGGTCGGCGCTGTCCAGAGAACGTACCGGTCGATGCCGTCAGTGGCCGCGGCCATGGCAGATATCTCGCGCGTGAGGGCGGGCCCTATGCCGAATATGCGGTACTCAGGGCGCGAGTAGACGAGTATGGGGCTGGCCTCTCCCGGATGCAGCAGCAGCCGGCGTACTATCGTGGGCTTATCTGTTACGGCGGCCATGAAAGCATAACCTGCGATGTCCTCCCCCATCATGGCAAACCATCCCCTGAAGCCCCTCGAAAGGTATGCGCGAAGCTGAGTGACCACTGCCGGCTTTCTGAAGGCGCTTGCGAGGTGCACGTTTTGCTCGGTTATCTCCATAATGTCAAAGCCCTTGGCCTTGAGCGAGCCCTTGTAGTTTATGTCGGGGGGTCCCGAAAATACCAGCAGTGTATAAGTCCTGGGCAGCCTGCGGCGAATGGCCGCGGCGATCCTCTGGGTGAGGCCCGCAGGAGCTAATGAAGGCTCCCAGGGTTTTTGACTTATGTCTTGATCCATGGAGGTCATTTCAGCCCCCTCCTGCAATCATCGCTTGACATTCGAGCCCCTGGTCAATCTGAAAATACTGCGCCCGAAGGCTTCAAAGACTACGACACTGCCGGCTGGCTCGAAGCCATAGCGGGTAAGGGCCCTTGCCCAGCGTTTCTTTGCGGGCACCGTCCAGAGCACGACCCGCTCTATGCCATCTATATCGGCCGCCCGCGCCAAGATTTCCTTTATGAAAGCGGGTCCAACGCCGGCCTTTCTGTAATGAGGCCTCGTGTACAGGAGAATGCCGCCCGCTTCACCGGGATAAAGAAGGACATGACGGACAATCTGCGGCCTGTCACCGGTGATGGCGAGAAAGGCATATCCCAGTACGGTTTCGCCTCGCACGGCAAACCAGCCCCTTGCGCCTCTGGTCAGCCATGCCTTGAGCTGCGTTACCACCTCTGCCTTGCGAAAGGAGAGAGCAAGATCAGCATTTTCGCGGGTCATCTCGATAAGCTCAGCGCCATGGCGGGCCATCGCACCCCTGAACCGCCCGGTGGCCGGCCCGGCAAAGACCACGAAGCGCCTGATGCGCGGAAGCCTTCGCCGGATTGTCTGCGAGGTCCGCCTGAGCAGGGTCATGCTCTGCTGAGCGTCAGGCTGTCGCGGGTCTTTCATCAGCTGTCTCCATCCGGCCGAAGTGTGGCATCTCGTCGACTGTCTTTATTATCCCCGCTGGCACCCCCGCCACTACGACTCTCGGGGGAAAAGACTTCGTTACCACCGAGCCCGCGCCTACGACCACACCGTCACCGAGCTCGACGCCAGGCAAAATGACCGCGCGCGTGCCTATCCAGCAGTAGGTGCCTAACTTGACCGGGGGTGCAGGTATATGTTTGAAGCGGTCACTGGGATCGTGGTTTGCGCTTATAATCGATACGCCCGCGGCAATACCTACCCTGTCGCCGATTTCGATGCCGTTTATCGCCTGTATGTAGCAGCCGGGGGAGTAGCCGGGGCGGCTTCCCTCGCCCAGCTTTATCCGCTCAGGGTGAACGATGACGCTGGAGGGGTGGACTGGCCACCAGGCGCCGCGGTTTTGCCCGCACAGCCACTGCCAGACCTTCCAGGTGACGATGGTACGCAGCCTCATGCGGTGTGCACGCCTGAAAAGCCTGTCTCGAACTGCATCATGCATACGTCTTTTCCACGAGCGTTTGCGTCCAGTCATTTCCTGATGAACCTCCCGATGGTAATGTCTCTCAGGAGTCGCCAGTCCTTGGGCCTGATAAGCCCTGAGACCTGCAGGAGCACCCCGTACAGCGGGACGAAGATGACACCGGCCATCACGAGGCGCGCGGCGGATATCACCGACTCGTTGGCCCCGATCCCGCCAAAAAGCCATACCAGGGGGCTCGCCATGGTCTGAGGGCTCACCCGCAGTACCATCGAGGCGACCGTCGCGGCAAGCATCGCCAATGCCAGCGTCTTCAGGTAAGTCCCCCACGGCCAGACATGTCTGGGCTTCAGGTGCAGCTGTCTGGCGATCACCCCGAGAAAAAATATGCTCATCCCTGTTGACATCACCAGCCCCGCCACCGGCGGGCCCATCGGCGCCCATCCCCACAGGCCGAAGAGCTTATACATGGCTACACTGAAAATGCTCTTGAAGGCAAGCGAAACAATCGTGGCATAGAGGATGTAGCGCGGCCTGCCTATGGCCTGCATGACATAGCCGAACATCGTCACCTGCTTGAGTATCCCCAGCAGGTACACGCGGAAGTAGATTATGCTGTCGACATACTGCTCGCTGTAAAGCATTACGATATAAGGCGCCGCCATGAACATAAGAAACGCAAAGACCCCCAGAATGAATATCGATGTCTTCCGTATTGACTCGTGCCAGACAGCGGCAAACTGCCTGTAGTCGCCATCCTTGTGAAAACGCGCCAGCTCCGGTATGAGCACCGTCATGACTGAGGCTGCGATGACCGAAAGACCGGGAAGAGAGCGCGTCGCCCATGAGAAGACGGCGAAAAACTCCGCCGTCTCAAAATAGCCTATGACCAGCTCGCCTATTGAGCGTGATATCCTTCCGGAGGCGGCTGACAGGCCGATTGGCAGCGAGTAAAACAGTATCCGCTTGACAAGGTCCGACTGCCAGACGAAATCAAACGGCGATATGACCCACATCGTAAAGCCGATCGCCAGCGCAAACTGAATTCCGGACGTAATCACCGCCACGGTTACCATCACCATCAGGTCGTAGCCCAGCATCGCCGGAACCGCGAAGGAGAGAAGATTCATCCCCCGGTCGAAGGGCATCCAGAACATCAGAAACCTGTACCGGTTTGTGGAGACCAGAAAGCGCCTCATGTAGGAGTTAGAGATGGTGAATGCATAGAAAAGGAAAAACCGCCGCACAAGCGGCATCAGCTGTTGGTGGCCAAAGTAGGCAGAAATGTAGGAGGCGCCGAAAAATGTCCCCACTCCCATAATCATGCCCGAGATCAGCAGCCCGGCCACGACCACATAAACAGTCGTTGCCCTGTACCTCTCCTCCACAGTCGGATAGAAGTAGGTAAGGCTCGACGGCAAGCCCATTATCAGCAGCTGCGACAAAAAGGAGTAGACCAGCCAGAGCTGCTGGTAGTGCCCCATGCTCTGCCTGGTGAGGTAGCGCGCCAGTATCATCGGCGTAACGATGCCGATGATGTTTGCGGCAAACTGCGCGGATATGAAAACGCCCGCCCGTTTCGAGAGGGTGCCCTCGCTCATTCCCGCCTTTCCCCCCGGCTGCCCTGAAGATATTCCGCCAGCGCAGCCGCTATCCGGCCGCCTGCCTCACCGTCACCATAGAGACGAGGCGGTGTGCCGGGATGAGATGACTCGAAGTGATCGAGCGCCGCGCGGATTTTCTCAGGCGAAGCTCCCGCAAGGATGTTCCAGCCGGCCTCTACTGTTTCCACCCACTCGGTCTCCTCGCGGAGCGTCACGCACGGTGTGCTCTGAAAGAGGGCTTCCTTCTGCATCCCGCCGGAGTCGGTCAGTATCGTCCTCGCGGCTCGCTCAAGCGCCACCATCTCGAGATATCCCACCGGCTCCACCAACTGCAGCGACCCGTCCGCCCCAAGTCCCAGCAACTCGATTTTCCCGCGAGTGCGCGGGTGCAGCGGCAAAATCACCGGGTGTGAAAGCGAGTCGAGGGCCGATACGACAGCGCGGAGCCTCTCGGGGTCGTCAGTGTTTTCCGCGCGATGGACCGTGGCGAGGTAAAACTCACCTTCGCCGAGCCCGCCGGCCGCGGTCTCCCCCAGTGCCGGCGCCCTGTCTGCATAGAAAAGCGCCGCGTCATACATGAC
>SLPQ01000039.1 GCA_007131925.1 Candidatus Brocadiia bacterium
TTATCGCAAGGATGTTCCAGGGCCTGATCCCGGAATATATCAGGTACGCCACTCGTCGCGTTATTACACGGGTCTTGCCGCTTCCTGGCCCTGCCAGGACAAGAAGCGGCCCGTTGATATGGGTGACGGCCTCACGCTGCTCAGGCGTAAGGCCGCTGAGGATGTCGCTCATGGAAGACCTCTCATCAGAAAATAGTAGCTTCGTGCCTATTTTATGCATAAAGCTCCAGATTGCCAGCCGCTCAACATGTGACTCACAGCGCAGTTTCTGGATGGGACACACCCGTCAACGCAAGTGCAGGTATTACAGCCAGCGCCGGCGTGCGTACTTCGTGCAGTGCCCATTCAGCAAGGGCTGCCGCGCTACTTTTTAGCATTCAGACGGATTGATGGCAAAATCAAGGCAGACTCGGTGCTTGAGATGTGCCCCCTCCATTTCGTATAATCCTCAGTGCATTTTTCAGGGGAGCAAACATGATTATTTCGTGCGGTGTGGATATCTGCGAGACATCTCGTATAGCTCAAATGTGCGACAGGCACAAAGAGCGATTTCTTGAACGCACCTTCACGGCCGAGGAGATTGCATACTGCCGCGGCCGGGTGCGCCAGGCCGAGCATTTCGCGGGGAGATTTGCGGCCAAGGAGGCCCTTTTCAAGGCGCTCGGGACCGGCTGGTCGGGCGGGATTTCATGGCTTGACGTATCGGTGGAGGTTCTGCAATCCGGAGAGCCGCGTTTGAGACTCCTCTCGCGCGCATGGGAGCTGGCCGCCGGGCGTGGTATAACGAGGCTGCACGTTTCACTCTCACACTGTCGCGAGTACGCTGTGGCGATGGTAATCGCGGAGGGTGCCGACTGAAGAGTAGGGCACAGACTCCGAAGCTTATCATGCCGCAAGGGGCCTCAGCCTCGGGGCAGGCTTTTGAGCTGCTTTCTTCAGCGTACCTTTCCGTTCACGCCGGACTCAGCCATGAGGCGGCTCCCTTTTACACGCGTGTCCCGCGCGGCAAATGGGTGCAGTTTGACGGTCTGTTTCTGCGTGGGGACGGCGCGAGGCTTATACTCGAGGCGAAGTTTTACCACGGCGCCATAACTCAGAAGACACCCGGCATAGGCGTACGCATCAGCTTTGCAAAGGAGCTCGGGGCTGACGGGATCGTTTTAACAGCACGGCGAGGCTTTGGCCGCGACTTAATGCAGCTTAAACTGCCGATAGAGAAGATTCTGCTTACCTGGCGCGGGATGCGCAGGCACCTGCGATCCGGAGGGGCAGGGGGCTTTTTGACTGCCACGCTCGATGAAATTGCGCTTGTAAGAGGAGGCCTTCGCGCGGCATCAGGTGCAGTATTGAAGGCGGACCTGTCATCGTGCGGCGTAGCCTCGGACGACGGCTTTCTCTTTGTGCCCGTAATGATGGAGCGATGGGCCAGGCGGCTCAGCGCCGCGCCGGACGACATCGACCCTGCAGCGCTGCCTGCGCCTGTGAGACTGACGGGGGCTCTCTCAATCGAAGAGGCATGGGCCGTTGAGGATTCTCTTGTCGGCTTCGCACCGGCGGCGGCGGAGCTTCTCGTACTTATACTGGATGAGCTCAAAGAGGGCCCGCTTGCCCTGGATGATCTGCGCCGTCGCATGTGGCGGCGCGGCCACCGGGGCCGCAAGAGCGCCCTGCGGGACGGCCTGAGGAGCTTATCTGCCATCAAAACGGTCGAGCGGTTCAGAGCAGCGCGAGGCGTCTTCTACGGCATTGTGCCTGCAGCAGCAGCCAACGACGTGCATAAAATGCTCGAAAAAGCGCTCCAGCTGTGGCCGGCCTACCGGCATTTTCAAAAGAAGGCCGGCGGTGTGGCTGACAAGTACGAGCTTGCAAGGATATTGTCGGCCGACTTTGCGCCCTTCTTTCCCTATGCACGCAGCCTCTACAATCCGGCCAAGGTTGCAGGCCTGCTGACACTGAGGCGCTATTTTGCGCCGTCAGAAAAGAGCACCAAGCCGTCGTGAGCAAGGTGCGTCTGATCCGGCAGTGCCGCCTCGACATCGCGATGAGCTACTCGATGGCAGACATGTGTGAAATAGCTGCGCCGGGCCTCGAGGCTCCGGGCTAATGACACAGCTTCGCCTATGGAAAGGTGCGTACTGTGCGGCTCCCAGCGCAGCGCATTCAAAATAAGAATATCGAGTCCGCAGAGTTTCTCGAGGGTCTCCTGAGGCAGACGACTGGCATCGGTTATATACGCAACATCCGCGAAACGAAAGCCAAGTATGGGCACTGGACCGTGAAAGACCTTCAGTGGCTCAAATTTCATATCCCCTATGCATATCGGGCCGGTTATCTCATTCAGCGTGATCTCCGGCAGCCCCCCGCCGTGGTTGGGCGCTTCAAAAATATACCTGAAAGCCTCCCTTATCACGGCCAGGGTCATAGCGCTGCCCCACACTGGTATCGGGTGGCGCTGGACATGGTTAAAGCCGCGAATGTCGTCAAGCCCATGAAGATGATCGGCGTGCGGATGCGTAAATAGTACGGCATCCAGATGAGCTATTCCTGCATCGATGACCTGCATTCGAAAGTCGGGTGATGTGTCGATTATCACCGTCGTATCTCCATTTTCGATGGCTATCGAGGCGCGCCTGCGCACGTCGCGACGGTCATCGCTTTGGCAGACGGGGCAACGGCAGCCGATTACCGGTATCCCCTGTGATGTGCCTGTGCCCAGAAAAGTAATCTTCATCGCGGCTCCGCGCTGGCTCCGCTCGGATAAACCGAGCGCGGCATCTCGATGTCGCCGACGATTATCCGTCCGGCCAGCCAGGGTCCTTCGCCGAGATAAAGGCCGGCCTTGGGCAGGGCGAATGTTACGGTCGTATGAGCCTTGACCGCCACGGTTGCTACCTCTCCCGTGTCGCCGTTGAGACCGCTCGGTATATCGACGGCTACGACAGGAGCGTCAGCTTCGTTTACGGCCTGTATCATCTGGTCGTAGGGGGCACGGAGAGGCCCGGACAGGCCGGTACCGAGAAGCGAATCTAAAATGGCGCCCACATCGCCTTTATCAACATGCTGACCGTCGCGCCAGCGGGTGATTTCGATGCCCATCTTCTTTATAACAGCAAGATACATGGCCGCATCTTCGCTGCAGGCGCTCTCCTCGACAGCCGTGACCACTCGCACTTGAAAGCCCCTGTTTGCAAGGTATCGAGCGGCCACAAATCCATCGCCTGCGTTGTTACCGGCCCCGGCCATCACAAGGACGCTGCCGTCTACAGGCAGTACGCCCTGAACAGCCGCCTCGGCAACGCATGCTCCTGCGTTCTCCATCAAGACTGCCCCCGGCAAGCCGTACTCATGTATGGATCGACGGTCCATCTCCTTCATTACGGCAGTGGTTACGGCCTGCTTTCGCATGTCCTCGCTGATCAGCCTCATGCCTTCACCTTGTCTTCAGGCAGAAAGGGGCACTTGATGAAAACCGCTGTGACTTCCTCACTCGTGTCGTTTATGATATTGTGGCATTCACCGGCTTCCACACGAAAGACGTCCCCTGGGCACACGCGTATGGCCCGGCCGTTCAGCAGAAAAAGCGGCGCGCCATGGGGAAAGTAAAAGGTCTCTTCGACCCTCTGATGATAATGGCCGTCCAGCTCGTCGCCCGGCTTGAATCTCACGATGCCCCAGTCGATTTCGGGCCCGCGTCCGAGATACTTCACTCCGCTCTCACCGTCGCGCCACGGTTCTTTTTCGGCATTTGTATGCTCCATGCGCTCTCTCCTGTCTGGCTTGTCGACAGGCAATTATACGTATCAAGCCCCCCGTGGCAATCGCACATGCCCCACCTGCGCCGCCTTGCCGCTTGTCTGTTGACGCATAAGCGTAGCGCGTTTAGAATGCGCTGCTGAAAGGCACAGCTGCAGGCTTTGTGCCGCATTTCTTACCTTCCAAGGGGTAGTTTGTGGGGCGGGGATGTTGCAGACGGCGACCAGGGGATAGAACCTGAGCCGGTGCTCAGTCAGATTCGGGCGATGGAGTCCGCTGGAAGAGAAGTATCGGAGAGGACATGAAAGCTGCAGTTCTGGTTGCACGGGAGAAGATCGAGGTAAAAGAGGTCGAATCGCCCGAGCCGGGTCCGCGGGAGGTGCTTGTCGCGCCCAAGTATGCCGGCATCTGCGGCACCGACATCCATATCTACCAGGGAGAATTTGAGGGGCGCGTACGGTATCCGACCATCCCCGGGCACGAGTTTGCCGGGATAGTGGAGGCAGTGGGGCAGGGCGTTGCAAATGTGGCGGTGGGCGACAAGGTCTGTATCGACCCGATCATCCCGTGCATGGAGTGCCCCGCCTGCCGCGAAGGCAGCCTCTCGGCATGCAGGAGCCTGCGCCTTCGCGGTGTGGACCTCGACGGAGGCCTTTCTGAGGCGGCGATAGCCTCAGAGGAGCAGGTCTTTCGGCTGCCGGACCGGGTATCGGTCAAGAACGCTGCGATGGTCGAGATACTTTCCGTCGCCACGCATGCAGTCAGGCGCGCACGTATCGATCCGGCTGACTTCGTGGTGGTGCTCGGGGCAGGAAAGCTCGGACTGTCGATTCTCTCGGTTTTGCGCACGACAATGGCCGGCACTATTGTGGTTACCGATGTGGAAGAATACCGGCTGGATACGGCCAGGCGTATCGGTGCGGACGTCTGCATAAACGCTGGCAAGAAAAATGTCGTCAAAGAGGTGCTATCGCTTTCGGACGGGCTCGGTGCCGACCGTGTCTTCGAGGCTGTGGGCCACCACAAGAAGAGCGCCTCAGGTCTGGCGCCGGTTGCCGAGGCGGCTGAGATCGTGCGAAACGCCGGCCGCGTGGTTGTACTAGGCCAGGGGCCGGAACCAGCGCCGGTTTTCTGGAGGCCGTTTGTCTGGAAGGAAGCAACGATCGTGGCCAGCCGCGTGTCGCGGGGAGAGTTTGCCCGCGCTATATCAATGATCGAAAAGGGTGTGATCGATCCGACTCATATCGTAACGCACGAGGTTCCGCTCGAGTACGTGCCCGATGCCTTCAGGATGCTGGCCGACGGCAGCCAGGAGGCGCTCAAGGTCATAGTTAAAATAGACTGAAGCCGGGTGAAGCTCATAGAAATGCCCGTGCAAGGGCTATCCGGAGGGCGTCGCACTCTTTCGATACCAGATAAGTCTGTAAGCGCCGTACAGAAGCATCGTGACAACCGCAGTGATTGCAAGCACTGCAAGGCGTCGATTTGCCGCCTTGACTGTCTCGAGCACAGCATCCAGCTGGGCGCTGAAGAGAAACCCCAGCGTCGTATACAGCGGCACGTGTATCAGCAGGGCCAGTGCATCCGTCGCCACAAACCTGTGAGCTGGAAGGTTGAGAGTGCCTGCTGCGAAATAGGCTGGCGCGCGCAGACCGGATAGAAAACGAACCGTAAAAATGCCCCTCAGCATGTGACCTTCATACTTGCGGCTAAACTGCCGGACCCTTTCGGGAGAGACGATCAGTCTGAAGAACCGGTGTCTCAAAAGCGGCCTTCCCCACAGGCGCCCCAGCCAGTACACCCCAAAATCCGCAATAAGGATGGCCGCGCCCGCCAAAGGCATAAGTATGTACAACCTCATAGCGCCCTGAAAGGCAGCGGCGCCTCCCAGCACGAGTATCACCTCTTCCGGCAGAGGCAGACCGAAGCTGTTTGCCACCAGCAGCGCCGCAACACCGATATATGTCGAACCGACCGTGCCGAAAACGGCGATATTATTCGTGTTCAATGGTGCTCCAGCGACTCTGACCTGTCGGCAAGCCTGTCCAAGACTGCGATTACGTCTTCTTTTTCGAACTTCTCAGGGTTTGCCTTTAGAGACGATGATGAAAGGCTCTCCTCCGCAATAGCGGCAAAGTCATGCCTGGGCAGCGTGTATTGCGCAAAATCCCGGTAAATGTCGAGCTTCCGGTTGAGCGCTTCAAGCCCTTCTGGCAGACTTGCGCCTGCAATGGCCTCAAGGCGGGTGTACTTGCGGCTGGCGACCGCCATATTTTTCCGCACAACCTCGCTCATTAGCACGGCACAGATCAGTCCGTGCGGGGCCCCAAGGCGCACCCCCAGGGAGTGGGCCATCCCGTGAACCGCACCCAAGCGGGCGTTGGCCAGGGCGATTCCGGCCAGAAGTGAGCCCCACGCGCATGCACTGCGCGCTTTTATATCACTGCCGTGACTGTACGCGCGGTGGAGGTTGCACCAGAGCAGCCTGAACGCCTCACTGGCAAGAGCATCGGTGAGCGGTGTGGCATTTCGTGAAACAAAGGCCTCCACTGCCTGCACAAGTGCATCACATCCGCTGTGAGCCGTGGTGTGGGGTGGGCAGGAAGCGGTAAGCTCTGGGTCGACGAGCACAGCCGCGGCAAGAAACGCCTCACCCCTGATCGACTTCTTGACGCGCGCATCAGGGTCGGTGATAACCGCGTTGGCAGTGACCTCCGCGCCTGATCCGGATGTCGTGGGCACGGCTAGAAAGGGCAGGGCGCCTGTGGACGCTCTCTCTTCATGCAGGAAAACAGCGGTCCGGTCGCTCTGGGCGGCAAGCCCCGCGGCGGCCTTGGCCGCATCCATTGCACTGCCGCCGCCGGCCCCTACCACAAAGTACGCAGCGGACTTTCTTACCACTTCGCGAATACGATCCACGTCAGCGCAGGTTGGCTCGCCCGAGATAAAGTCACAAACCTCCACCGAGAGACCTTGTCTTTCAAGAGAAAACGCAATTTTTTCGAGCACACCTGAGGCCTTGCCAGAAACCCTCCCGGTGACCACCACGCCCCGCCTGCCATAAAGACTGGCAAACCGGGCGATCTCATCAGTACAGCCACAGCCGAAGACTATCTCAGGCACTGTACTGAAATATGCAACTCTCCCGCCCATAGAATCCAAACAGCCCCGGCAAGCAATCACTTCAGCGTGCAGAAAGCCTTCGCGCTTTCTTCTGGAGAAAAGAATACAGCGGCGTTAGTATTAGTCAAGGGAGACTATATGAGGATACTTCTTACCAATGATGATGGGATATATGCGCCGGGCCTTGCCGCGCTCAAACGAGAGGCGGCACGCCTTGCGGATGTGACGGTGGTAGCTCCAGAAATAGAACGCAGCGCCGCGGCACACTCCATAACGCTTGACCGTCCACTCAGGGTGCGAGAGGTATACGTGGGTGATGAATTTCTTGGGTATTCAGTGGACGGCTCGCCAGCTGACTGTGTCAAGATCGGTGTGCGACAGGTGCTCACGAATCCACCGGATCTCGTCCTTTCCGGCATAAATCCGGGTGCCAATGTCGGCATAAATGTCCTTTACAGCGGCACCGTCGCGGCCGCCCTCGAGGGAGCCATCCTCGGCATAACCTCCATAGCTGTCTCGCAGGAGGCGGTAAAAAAGCCTGACTTTCCATCGACAGCGCGCCAGGCTGCCTCGGTGATCAGCATGATTCTGAAAAACAGTCCGCCAGCGGGAAGCCTGTTCAACATCAATATCCCGGCTTGCTCTCCGAGCAGCATCCAAGGGGTAGTCGCAGCGGCAATGTCGACGGTATCCTACGAGGACGGCTTTGACCTCAGGACAGATCCCAGAGGCGGCACATATTACTGGATGACCGGCGAAATATACGAGGAGAAACTGCCGCCAGGCAGCGACATGGCACTTCTGCGCAGAGGCTTTATCACCGTGACACCACTTCAATATGACCTGACCGACGCTGCGCTGCTAAAGACTGCATCCGAATGGACCATGCCTTCAAACCTCAAAGGCCACCACATGGGGCGAGACACCAGTAATCACAACGGATAACAGCGCTATCGGCCACGCAGCAATGAGAGGACACTCATTTGAGGTAGCTACGGTCCTGAGCCCTCGAAAACGCTTAGAGCGTCTTCACTTCGACAAAATTCGCCGACGGCCACACAAGGGCAGAATTTGTCGACATGTTATCAACAACATCCCGGCGAAGTTATCCACTAATGGTGTAACTTCTTTTACAGCAACAGGAAGCGATTAGAATTTCATCGGCTCCCGTGTAACATAAGGTATATTATCAGACGTTGCAGATGCGACGATTCTGCGCGTGGGCTTTGCGCTGATTTGGAATGTTTGCCCTTGAGTGCTTGACAAAATGCTACGATGGCCGGATGTGCAGCCGATGAGGTCGGTAAACTGATGCGACTCATTCAGTATGATAGGCCACTGCCGACATCGTGCAATAGCACACCGGCGGGATGCCTCTATCTTCGTGCGGTGTCAGGGAAACAGCGGCTCACTCTTACGTGTGACGGTTGAAGGAGCCAACACGTGGATATCCGTGTCCTCGAGGATTGATCCTGTGTGGCGCCGGTAGGCGGCCATGGCCTGTCTGAACCTCACTGTCGCGGCGATGAGTGCGCTCTCAGCCTGCTGGAGGGCCTCCTGGGCGTCGAGAACATCCAGGCTGACGCTCTGACCTACCTCGAAGCGTTGTCTTTCGGCCTCAAGGTGCTCCCTGCTGGCCTCGACGCGAAAACGGTTGGTCTCAATGCTTTGCAGGCTGGTCGAGACGTCCCGTATTGCCCTCTTCACGGAAAGGGTGACGTCGCGCTCAGTTATGGCATAGTTGGCGAGTGCCTGATGGCGCTCATAGCGAGTCTGTGAATACTCACTTCTGGCGCGTCGGTTGCCGATAGGGATCGACACGGAAAGGCCGGTACTGATTGAGCGCATGTCAAGTGTGCCCACCATATCGAAGTTGTCGCTCCAGGAGTCCCCGAGACCATTGAGTGAATATGTGCCAAAGAGGTCAACCTGCGGGAGGAGTTGATTCTTTGCGCGCGCTATCAGTATGTCATAGCTTTCAAGGGCGATGCGTTGTCGCAGTATCTGCGGCCTGCGTGAGAGAGCATAGTTTACCGACTGTGCGAGGGAGAGCTGCTCTGCGTGCACCGTCGGCGCGTCCGTCGGCACGATCTGATCTGTTGAGAGAA
>SLPQ01000117.1 GCA_007131925.1 Candidatus Brocadiia bacterium
CTGCAGCCGACCGCCGACCTCGCTGATTATCACCTGGTTTGAGTTTTGATCGGCCGATATGGCGCCCATCGGCGATACGAAGCGCTGCAGCGCCGTCGCTACGTCTCCGGCTATCGAGTGGTGCAGCCTGACGACGGCGGTCTCCAGGGGGCGGTCGATCTGCTGTATCACCTGTTTTAACGTTTCAATATTCGCCGGGCTGTCAAAAACGACGATGGCGGCGGCCTCCGGCAGTGCGGTAAGCTGGGCTCCCGATGCAGCCAGGAGCGGCTTGAGGGCCGCCTCCGCCCGCTCGGCAGACACATAAGTGAGCTGAAAAACCTCCTTGGCGCCGCCGTAGGCGTTGTTGTATTCCCTGAGAGTCATGACATGAATGGCGTTGCCCTCAACCCTGTAGAGAAGGCCCTGCGAGCGAATGATACTCCTGAAAAGGTCGCTTGCATACATGTTTTGCGTGTACATGACGAGAGACTGTCGGCCTGCCTCAGGGCTGCAGAATATCTGCCAGCGCGTGGCGTCCGAGATCAGCTCCATGGCCTCCCTGACTGGCCTTTCCTCAGAATTGAGCCGCGAAATGACCACATCTCCCTGTTCGGGCAGCTCCTGGTGCGCCGGTAAAGCGCTGACCTGCAGGCACAGGAGGAAAATCAGCAGCACGGCAGTCATCGCCGGTCTGACCTTATGGAGCGTTTCCATCATCTTAACCCCCGTTTTTTCATCGTTGGTCGGCACTGAAGCATGGCAAGTCCACAACTGTGGTAAACTCCCGGCCGGCGCGCCCGTCATCAGCCGCGACCGTGCCTGAGATCTCCACCGCCTGCGGAAGGCGCCCGCTGCGCCACTCCTCCTGCCACCTGTTATCCGAATAGTATCGAAATCGAAGCTCCCCTATACTTGTAAGCACCGTCTGCCGTGTGCTCTCCGGCTGCAGGGGGACCCGGCCAGCATAGGGCTGGGTCTCTGCCCTGAGAGTGCCCGTGGCCTGCTCGGCGGACTTCTCAAACCTGTACACCACCCGCCTCAGCGGCCATCTCCTCTCGCCGGGTGCTACAGCGGTGGTGAAAAACTCGATCTCGAGGGCCTCCCCGGCAAAGGCGACAATCTCCTCGTCCTCCACAAAGACAGCACCCCGCAGGTCGCGCCCCAGGGCTGCGGCCACAAGACCGCTCTCGAAGTCCATGCGCAGGCTCTCACTCGTGCTGTGATACGCTCGCAGCGAAGTGTGAAAGATGCCGTAAATGGAGGTGACGGCAATGGAGGTTATCACAAGCGCCAAAAGCAGCTCCACCAGCGTGAAGCCCGCAGATGCTTTCAAACGATGTCCTCGGCACCCTGCCTTCATCTTCAGTACCTCGGCATTTCCACCAGCGTTGCAAGTGAGTAATCGCGTGGCACGCCCTGGCTTGTCCACCTGATGGTCACACGAACCGCCAGCACCCCCGGCTCGCCCGTCTCCAGTATTTCTCTTTGCCATTGAAAGTCTGACCGCCGCCCCTCCAGCACGCCCGAGTCGCCGCTCAAGAGCAGCTGCGGGTTTTCACGTATTTCAGCAAGCATGCTTGCGGCCGCCTCCTCGGCAACAGACTCTCCACCGATGATGGAGGCTGTGCGCATGCACGTAGAGAGGGCGCGCAGTACGCTCACGAGCCCCACCCCAAGCACCACCATGGCCACCAGCACCTCCGTCAGGGTTACGCCATTTCTGCCCCGCCATCGGTGCACATGGTCACATGTAAGGTCCCGCCTCATGGCCTGCCGTCCGTTCGCTCGAGCCGGATGGCGCCGACGCCGCTGGCAAGATGCACGCGAAATGCATCTCCAGCAGCGTTTGAAAGTGCGATAAATGACCGATCCACATGACCGTCCGGGTGAAACGCCACATACTTGCGATGGGCCAGCAGCGAGTCGTCAAATTCCGGTGAATGCAGCGTAACCCTATCCGGCAAAGTGTAAACAAGGGACCGGAACGTCTCTTCATGTGCATCGTCTCCATAGCTCTCCACTACGCAGGACCCTCCATCTTCTGCCACCCTCAGGCGCAGCCGGCGCCCCTCGATTATGGCGGTGTGCTGGGCATGCTCGGCTGTGGCCGCCACATCGAGCGCCGCGCTGCGCAGCCGCATGTAATCAAGCGAGCCTGCATATCTCGGCACAGCGATTGAAGCAATGGTGGCGAGTATGACTACGACCAAAATCAGCTCCACCAGGGTGAAGCCTGCCCTATCTCCGGTCGATGTCATAGTTGGCGATGTCATCACCGCCGCCTTCCCTGCCGTCGCGGCCATAGCTTAAGAGGTCATAGGGGAGTGGGGGGTTGTCCCCGGGATACTTGTAGACGTAGGGGTTGCCCCATGGATCGAGCGGGACGTCAGCCTCCCTGAGATACGGTCCTCGCCAGCCGGTAACACCGCTCGGCTCCCTTAGAAGGGCGTCGAGGCCCTGCGCGGTAGTCGGATAAGACCCGGTGTCCATTTCGTACATGTCAAGCGCAGTCCCGAGGGTCCCTCGGATATCAGCCCTGGCGGCGGCTATGCGCGCCTCCTCGCCGCGGCCGGCAAGGCTGGGAACCACCATGGCGGCAAGTACTCCAATGATGATTATGACCAGCAGCAGCTCAACCAGGGTAAAGCCTGCCGTTCGACATCTTGAATAAGGCATATAAGATCCCTTCTTCAGTGCACGAGTGTCTCAAGGCGGAAAACAGGAAGAAGTATCGATATTACGATAAAGGCCACACACCCTCCCATCACGAGTATCAGAACCGGCTCGAGAACAGTCGTCATGGCGCTTGCCGCGCGATCCACCTCGCGCTGATAGACGCTGGCGATCTTGTCGAGCATCTCAGGCGTGGCCCCGCTGGACTCGCCGACGCGAACCATCGAAAAGGCCATATCTGCAAAGCGGGTGTGACGCCTGAGCGCTTCACCCAGGGCGCTTCCCTGTTCGACAGCCTCACGGACCTTTCTGACCTCTCCGGCTATCTTTCGGTTTCCCAGCGTGTCGGCCACCACGTCGAGAGAACCGAGCATCGGTACGCCATTTTCAAGAAGCGAGCTCAAAGTCCGTGCAAAGCGAGCTGTTTCCACCTTCATGATGATTCCGCCGTAAAGTGGGATCTCAAGTTTTATGCTGTCAAGTACCATGCGGCCCGCCCCATCCCGCGTCGCATAGTGCAGGCCGGCAGCGAGCCCGGCCGCTGCGACGAGAACGGCCCACCACCAGGCGGCCGCAAAGCCGCTTACCGCCAGCAACATTCGAGTCGGCAGCGGCAGCGCCTGGCCTACCCCGGCGAAAAGCTCAGCAAAGCGCGGCACCACAAACGTTACGAGAACGGCCACAGATATGCCCCCCACAAGCAGCAGAAATGCAGGATACACCAGGGCTCCGCCTATCTTGCCTCTGAGCTGCTCTATCGCCTCGTAATGTTCTGCAGCCCTGTCAAAAACCTCGGCCAGCATGCCACCAGCTTCGCCCGCTGCTACCACACTGACCAGAAAGGGCGGAAACAGCCTTCGATGGCCGGACATGGCATCATGAAGCGTCTCACCTGCGGCGACGCGCACCTCGATATCTTTCAGCGCCTCGCCAAGGCGGGTGTTGTGCACTTGTGCGGACACGAGCGAGAGTGCTTCAGAAAGCCCGACGCCCGAGCCCAGAAGCGTGCCCAGCTGCCGGGCCAGCAGGGCCAGGTCGCGCGCGGAAACGCGATAGGTGAAAAGCTCCAGCGGATTTGCGCCGCCTTGCCGGCGCCTTTCGATAGCAACGGGAAAATAGCCAAGCCGTTTGAGCTTTGCTCTTGCGACTTGCGCATTGTCGGCCTCTATAGTGCCACTTAGCATCTCAGTGGGGGACTTGCGCGCTGTATAAGTGAAAAGCACCCTCAGCTCTCCAATATCTCATCTTCGGCCGTGGCGCGCAGCACCTCGGTGACTGTAGTGATGCCGCGCTTGATCTTGCCCCATCCATCCTGCCTCATGGTGTGCATGCCGATTTCACATGCCTTTCTTTTGATGGCGCCGGCGCTGGCACGCTCGAGCATCAGCCTGCGAATCGGCTCGTTAAGTACCATTATCTCAGAAATCGCTATCCTGCCCCGGTAGCCGGTATATCGGCAGTATTCACAGCCTTTGCCGGCCATGTACTTGCCGCCGGCCATATCGTCGCGACTGACTCCAAGCTCCCTTATGGCCTCCGGCTCGATCTCGACCCGCTCACCGCAGCGTGCGCAGATACGACGCACCAGGCGCTGCGCTACGATACCGAGGATCGATGAAGATGCCAAAAACGGCTCGATACCCATGTCGAAAAGGCGCGTAACTGCGCCGGCCGAGTCATTCGTGTGGAGTGTCGAAAAGACGAGGTGCCCTGTCAGGGCTGTCCGAATGGTGATGTCGGCGGTTTCGGTATCGCGGATCTCGCCCACCAGCATGACGTCCGGGTCGTGCCTGAGCATGGATCTGAGGGCGTTGGAAAAGGTAAACCCAACGATTGGGTGAACCTGCATCTGTGTCAGGCCGCGCATCTGGTACTCGATGGGATCCTCGATGGTGATGATCTTGCGGTCAGCCGAGTTGATACGGTTCAGGCAGGCGTAGAGGGTCGTGGTCTTGCCGCTGCCGGTCGGTCCGGTCACAAGAATTATCCCGTGGGGCATGCGCACGAGCGCGTCGAGCTTTTCCATGTCGGGCCTGTCGAGGCCCAGCTCCTCGAGGCTCAAGAAAACCGATGCCCGGTTGAGTATCCTGATATTGATGCTCTCACCGAATGGTGTGGGCAGGATGGAAATACGAAGGTCAAACTCCTCGCCCGCCAGGCTTATCTTTATCCGCCCGTCCTGCGGCAGGCGATGCTCGGATATGTCGAGGTTGGCCATGACCTTGATCCGTGACACGATAGCGGCCTGGAAGTTCTTGATGGATACGGGCACGGCCGTGTCATGCAGGACGCCGTCGACCCGGTAGCGTACGCGCAGGTCGCTCTCAAAAGGCTCAATGTGGATGTCTGTCGCGCGCTCCTTGAGCGCCTCGATAAGAAGCAGGTTCACAAATTTCAAGACCGACGCATCAGCCGCGGCTGCCTCGTCGGCCAGGTCACCGGTCAGCCGGCGGGTATCGCTGCTGCCGTGGCTTTCCTCGACGCCCTCCATTGCGTCCGCGCCTATGCCATAGTGACGCTTGATAGCCTTCTGTATGTCTTCGCGAAGAGCAAGGGACATCTCGATGTCTCGCTTGAGTATAAGGCGAAGCTCATCGAAAGAGGCCATGTCAAAGGGGTTGCACGTGGCGATTGTGACCCTGCCGTTTTCCGCCTTCACGGGCAGCACGCCATACCGCATTGCCTGGCGCGCCTGAAGTAGCCGCACAGCCTCCGGCGGGCAGGAGTAGTGCGACAGATCGCAAAACTCCACGCCCAGCCGGGCGGCGATTGCCTCCAAGAGCGTTTTTTCATCGACGAAGCCCAGTCTTACAAGGCAATCAAGCGGTGGGACGCCGCTGCGTCGGGCCTCCTTTTGAGCGGCCTCTACGTGCTCGGCGGTAAGCCCTGCCAGCCCAGGAGTTATGACCTGTCTGAAGGTTCGTGGCTGTGCGTCTTCCATCATTATCTTGCCGTCCGAATGTTGCAGGTCGTCCTATGGCCTTGAAACATTTCTCAACTGCTCCAGAAACTGCCTGGCTCGAGGCACTGTCGGGTCGTTTGGATAAAAATCGACTACATTCTGGAAGCGCTCACGGGCCTCGGCGTACTCTTGCATGGTAAGGTAAAGGTAGCCCGCCATGAATTGCGCGCGTCCTGCTGCACTGCTGGTCGGATAGTCGTGTACGATCTTCTCGAAAAGCTCGATCGCCTCGGTCCTGGAGCCCATGTCGTGTATCGCAAGCGCCTCGATGAGCATTGCATTGGGCGCAGCCCTCGAATCGGCGTATCGCTCCCGGAACGAGCGCGCCGCGGCGACAGCCTCTTCAGACAGTCCGGCGCTGCGCAGGTACAGGGATCGAAGGTACCAGACGGTCTGTGCCTTCTGGGAGTCTCCAAAGCGCCGCAGATACTCAGCGCATGATGCGGCGGCGTCAGCGTAGGCGGCCTTCGATGCCGACTCTTCCTCCCGGACACCACTCAGTCTATCGGCCTCTTCCGCGTAAAGCTCGATTACCCGCATCAACGCCGGCTCAGCCACCTCAGGGTCGTCATGTCCGGCAAGCATCTCATAAGCCGTCGCCGCGTATATGAGACGGCCCTGCTCGGTACTTATGGCTGCCAGCCTCTCCAAGATATCTCTTCTGCTGCCCTCAGGCCAGGCAAACCAGTCGGACGCGTCAAGTGCTTCTATCGAGCGCGCGGCCGCCGCCAGGTCGCCCAGGCTCCTCATTGCGGCATCCACGACCAAGAGCGCAATGGTCGCATCGCCCGTCTCCTCGGCCAGCCTCCGCATGAAGGCCGGCAGATCCTCCCTGTGCACCGCCAGGACGTAAGCCGACAGGTAGGCGCGCGCCATCTCGGCCGCTTCGCTGTCACCGGCGGCCTCGATAGCCTGACTGTATGCCTCCAGAACCGTCGAGTCCGCCGCCGCGAAGGCCACCTCCTCGGCCGACAGGACAAATCCCCGCGACAGCTCATCAAGTCCCTGAAAGTGCAGGGATGTTGCGCTGAGCGTGAGGGTGAGGTTCTCGGTAAGCTCCGCCGGCGTGGGGGCAACAAAGGCAAAGGGGCTTACAGCCGCGCCCGATTCGGCAATAAGGGAGAGCTTGGCGGCAGTGAGCAGTTTGGCGTCGCTGATAACGTTGAGGCGTCTCTGGGCTGTTCTCCATGCCGTGACGGTGGGGTTTTCGGCGGCCATACGTGAGACTATCTCCCTGGCCTTCACGGCCGCAGGGGATGGGCCGGCTGACTCTGCAAGGCTGTAGTATTCACTTACTGCAGCGGCAAAGTCATTCGTGCCATTTGCAGCACCAGTAGCTCCCGCCAAGAGAAGAAAGACCGAAAGTGCCTGAAATGCTCTCATCCCCCGCGCCCCTTTCAGGATGCAGTCCACAATGCAGCACGCTAATTATGTTGAACGCACAAGGTCAGCCTTTGTTTCGCAGCATATTGCCGTTTTCGCGCCACACAAGAGCGGCCTGTCCATGAGGTAATGCAGGACTGCGAGTGTCGACAGTTACCGCCGCGACTGCCATTTTCAGTGAAAGCCGGTAATACATGTCGCGCTCGGCCCGGCCGGTCTCTACTACCTGCCTCACACGCCTTTTCCATAGCTCTAACGACTGTATGAGTAGCTGCGCGGTCGGTTTTGTCTGAGTTTTTTCGTACTCCAGCGAATGCGGCGTCTCTTGCCTGCGGGGCCGCTCGCCATGCACATATCGCCGCCGGGCCGTATCTCATGTCACACCCGAAAGCCCGGATATCGTAGGTCTGGCGACATGTTAATGTGCTGAGAGGCAGCTTTCAAGCAAAAAGGTTGCCCTGCAGGGCCATTTCAGTCGCGCTGTGCACGGGCCTGTCTTAGAATGTCGCGCATGGCGCCTCTGCTATCGGCATTCAAGAGCTGTTCGGCGGAGACCTTTTCGTAGCCGAATGTGGCAAATTCTTCAACAGCATACTCAAGGGCCTCCCGGTTGCGCTCCTGCCAAGCTGCATCGAAAACCAGCCGTAGCGCATAGTCGCCGCCGGCGAACTTGCAGATAAGGTCGTACAACTCCAGCCTTTGCTGCAGCCGGCCTGGCTCGACATCGACAGCTGCCTCAGGCTCACGCGCGAGGAAATCTCTCAAGGTCTCGGTGCGTTCGTGGCGCCAGTAGGCCCATGGGAAGTAAGCGCCAAACGACAAAACCACCAGCAGCGTTGCGATCGCGGTCCGTGATCTCGATCGTGGCTCAGCAGTTACGAGGCCGTAGACAAGCGGTGATATCGCGACAAGAAGCGCCGGTGCGACCCGAAGATCCACAAAGACTCCTGCGGCCAGAAGCGCTGCGACCGCCGCCTGCGGTACACGCGGCGCAGCCAGCAGAAGCGCCGCCGCCAGCGGCAAGACCGAAAAGAGAAGCGTCTGATCACCCGAAACGCCGGCGGTCGCATAGATGACTATTGCAAGCATGCCGCCGACAGATATGAAAGGCAGCGCGTCTACGGCAGAGGCGTCTCTACCCCAAAGCTGCGTGCGCACGCCTGCCGGCCTCAACTGCCTGCCGACAAAAAGCGCCGCTGAGCCTAGGGCCAGAACGGCCATGTAATGATAGACTTCGAATGTATACCCGAACGGTCCGACCGGCAGAAAGAACAGGTGTGTGAGCATATGTACCACGAAGATCATCGGCAGCGCAAATCGCCAGCGGGATGCCCTTACCATGCCGACTTGAAACAGAAGAAACGGCAGAAGAAAGTCCATGGCTACTGATGCCCAGTCCATGATGCCTACGACCGGCACTGCGTAAAAAAAGAGGTCTTCAATGTCTCCTATCATCCAGTGCCACCAGCCCATTGGCGTCGCGGCAGCCTCCACAGACCACGAAAATCCACCCATAAGCAGCGTCGCGACAAACGCCACCGGCAGGAGCTCTCCCTGCCACGCCTTGACCTTTTTCAAAATCCCTTCGGCCAGGAACCACGATCCATACAGGGCAAAGGCCCAACCGAAAGGTTCAACAACAGTGGTGAACCCTATACGCAATGCGGGGCGAGAAAAGTGATAGGGCTGTCCCTGGCCGTGTGCGTACTGGATAAGGCCGACGACATTGCCTCTTATCACTCCGAAAAGAAGCGCGGCCGCAAAGAAAAGCAATGCAAACTCCCAACCCTTTCTGCGGCTGCAGTGGTATACTTCGAGCGCAAGAAGGATCGCAAGCGGCACTATGAGAATCGCCCTCGTCATCCGGGCTCCTTTCGCAAGTCTGTCCCTGTC
>SLPQ01000190.1 GCA_007131925.1 Candidatus Brocadiia bacterium
GGCAGCCCAAAGACATGCATCCGGGCTGGGGCGGCCGCGGGTGGACCTGGTGGTGTTATGAGAGAATCTCGCCGTGGGACCCGTGCACGGACGATCTTATCACATTTTTCGAGGTCGTAAGGGTAAACATGACCGATCCGCCCTGAGGAGGCAGTAATGGATAAGAAAAGAAGCATCGTGCTCCGCGCGGGAGATGGCTTTCTGCGTGAGTTGCGCAGAAGGCAGGCAGGCGCCGGAGATAATGAGTACCAGGCAATGGCCCTTGTCTCAAAGGCCGCCGGACCCGGCCAGGATATCTATATTGTCAAGGACGCATACTTTCCCGGCCCGGCTGACCTGAAGACGCAAACCCCCGCAGGAGACTCCCCGAAGCGGGCCTTCCAGGCCTTCGTCTACACGCTCGCGTATGAGCAGGGGCTCTCGGTATTCGATTTCCACACGCACCCCTGGAGCCGCGCTCCGCAATTGAGCCAGATAGACTACCGCCATGGAGAGAGAAACGCCCGCTACTTCGCAAGGCATTTCCCGGCTGGCGCGACTCTGGGTCTGGTGGTCTTCGGCGAGGGGGCGCTTGGCTTTCAAGGCATCGTGTGGAACCGAAAGGAAAAACGCTTCGAAGAAGCGGAGGCACTGGAGGTCCTCGGCAGCCGAATCGAGCTCGTCGGCCGCCGCGCCGGCGTGGCTGCCGTGGGGCCTGAGGCAGAAGACCTCTTTGCGAGGCAGCGCCTCATCCCCGGCTGGAGCCAGGACCTCCTCGAGCGCCTCAAGGTCTTTCTGGTCGGGCTCGGCGGAAACGGCGCGCTTGTATTCCAGTCGCTTGTTTCCATGGGAGCCGGGAGAAAGGGCTGGATCAAGGCGTGCGACCCGGACATCGTCGAGCCGTCGAACCTGCCGCGAATACCTTACGCAGATGCGCGCCACATCGGATGCACCAAGGCCGAGGTCGCCTCCGCCTACGCCAGAATAAAGGATCCGAAGGTCAATGTCCTCTGCTACCGGGCGGGCATACAGGACGTGCAGGCACAGGAGATGGCAAAGGAGGCCCACCTGCTGATCGCCGCCCCTGACAATGACGGAGCACGCAAGCTCTGCAACCGGCTTTCCGTAAGGCACCTGGTACCCATGATCTCACTGGGAACGGAAATCATACCCTCCGGCACAAAGGCACAATCGATCGCCCAGGTGCGTACGGTCCTTCCCGGCCGGAGCGGTTGTCTCATGTGTTGCGGGGTCCTGGACGTCAACGCCGCCGCTTACGACCTTTTGGATAAAGCGCAAAGGAATGGACATGCGCGCCCCGGCTATGTGCGCGGCACTGACGAGACACCTGCAGCGTCCGTTCTCCCGTTAAACGGCGTCACGGGCAACCTGGCTCTCATCCAGATGATGCGGATCATTATGGGCGAAGGCGCCTGCGGCAAGGAATTCATCCACTATGACGCTGAGACCTCCAGCATCCTCGTCGCGGCAGCCGAGCCCAATCACGAGTGCCCCGTATGCGGCCGGGAGGGATTTCTGGGGATGGGCGACGCGGCCGCGGCGCCGTGTGAGCTGCCAGCGGCAAAAGCCCTTTCTCTCGATAAGGGGGTTATCTGCCAGCAGGAGTCCGCCTGTGAAGACGGCCCCGCGCCGTGAGGATATTATGCAGAACCAGGCCGACGAGACCACCCGTCCCGCCGGGCGAGTAGATACGCCCTGGATGACGATCCACCAGGTCGCTCTGTATCTCTCCGTGAGCCCCGGGACCGTGCGCAACTGGGTCAGCCAGAGGCGCGTGCCCTTTGCGCGCAGGGGAAGGGTCGTGCGTTTCCATCGCAACAGGATCGACCGGTGGCTGGACTCGGCGAGCTCGCTTGAAAGGCGCAGGATGAAGCGCTCAAAGGGCGCAGCTAATGAGGTGAAGCCGCCTCCCTTAGCAGACCCTTGAGCGCGGGGTCGGCCTCGATCATCCGTCCCACGCCCTGTCTCATCGCCTCCACATCAAAATGCGTGTATTGCCGTGTCATCTCAAGGGAGGCATGTCCGAGAATCCCCTGGACGAGTATCGGGTTGACTCCGTATTCCTGCGCCCTCGTCGAGAAGAGGTGCCGCAACGAGTGGGCCCTGGTGAGTTCGGGACAGCCTATCTTCCGGGTTACCTTCATGAACTCCTGCCTCACACGCTTCTCAGGTATCTGTCCCATGCTCCTGAGGAATGGACCCACGGCGCGAAGGAGGTCCCTTTGCGTCTCGGCTCCGCTGCTCTGAGCCTCGCCCGCGAGCTCCTCAAGCCGCTGGCGCAAGGCGCGCGGACTCTCAAATCTCTCGACCGGCCTCCTCGAGCCTTCGACATAGTTCCGGTTGAGAAAGAGAAATCCCTCGCGGCGACCGGCGATGAGCCTGCTGAGAAGTCCATCCAGCGCACCCGGCACGGGCAGGGTCCTCTGGAAGTGGGTCTTGACGGTCCAGAACATCTCCGGCTTCGACCTGACGTGGAGCACCATCGCCTGTGTGTCCACGTCGGATACGAGCATGTGCGTGAGCTCGCCGGCCCTGAGGCCGTAGAGGGCGAGAAAGAGAAAGATCGGTCTCTGCCAGTCGTCACAGGCCTCAAAGAACCGCGCCTGCTGGTCGGGCGTCAGTATCTCCTGGCGGTGTTCTTCGATGCGCCTGCGCCTCTCCATGGGGAGACTGCTGAAGGGGTTCTCCGAGTAGGGGGGAAGGTAGCGCCTCTTGGCGGCCCAGTTGAAAACCGTTCTCAGCGTGCTCAGGATAAAACAGATGCCGCTGTCGGTGTATGAAGCCTCCTTGCCCCTGGGCGCGCCGTTGCGCGTCCTGCGCCTGCGGCGCATCCACTTGACGAAGTCGTCGACCGCGGCTGCAGTCACGCCGTCGGCCGTGGCGAATGCCTGCGACTCCTCGCTGAATGCCTTGAAATGTGAAAGCGCGGCGGTGTACCTCTCCACGGTCCGGGGCCTCAGCCCCCTGACCTCGAGGCAGTATTCCACGAAGGCGTCAATCAGGTCGCAGACATCTATCCGGGTGAAGGCGAATGGAGACGGCGCCCCTTCTCCAATGCCTGCGGAGATCTTCGCGGCCAGAGTCCGCGCCGTTACGATGTTGCCCTCTACCTTGCGGCGCACGGACCTGCCCCTCTCGCGGTAGTAGAGGTAGTAGCGCCTGCCGCGCTTGTAGACCGTCACTGCCCCGATGCGCTGGATCCTTACCTGGCGAACGTTGCCTGTGGCGGTGTGTCCGGTGTGAGGGGATGTTCTGTTTCTGGCCATATTCCACCTCGCGGTTGGTGTCCCAACTTTGCACAAAAGTTTGCACAAATCACCGCACGTAATGGTACCGCTATCCACAAGGCGTGTCAATACAAGAAGTTACGAAATGACAAAAAGACATGGCGGAGAGGGCGGGATTCGAACCCGCGACAGGATTGCTCCTGTACACGCTTTCCAAGCGTGCTCCTTCGGCCACTCGGACACCTCTCCGCACTTCATCTGCGACGGCACATGATACTAATTGAAGCAATTTCTGCAAGTGATGGGCTGCGCCAGCTTTTCACGCTGAAGGCGGCTGCGCCTTGCCCCTCGGGTGAAGCCGCAGGGCGCACGCGCGCCGCAGTCCGCTTAGAAACTCGATATATCGCTCGCTGCGATAGTCGGGAAACGTCCACGGCAGCGCTTGAAAGCCACCGGCGCGCCACTGCAACGTCACCTCGGCGAAGATGCCGTCTGCGATGTAGATACGGTGTGAGAAGTCTTTGGTCGTAAAAAGGACCAGTTTCGAGGGTAAGATGTAGCCGGGGTCGATATTAAGTGGTCTGCTGACCCCGGAGAGGCAGCCTTTCGCAAATGTTCGCTCCATCTCGTTTGACTCGATCTTCGCGCGGTGCAGTCCGTCAAGGATGCGGGGCTCACGCCAGGCGAAAAACCGCCGTACGAGCCCCTTGCCCATCTCATTCTCGTAATAATCGGTGAAATCGAAGGGCCAGGGGGGGCTCTCGGTTTCGATCTCTCCCCAGGCTTCTGTCAGCATAGTTCTGATTGCATGGGGGCTTTCTGCCGGGTTTGAGATGACTCCAGCAAAAAAGAGGGCGCTGGGAGGTCTTTTCGCCTCAGCCATCGCTGCTTACCTGGGCAGGATTTCCGGATGAGTCAATGCCGCGGGCGGGATTGTCCGGCGCGCACGCCTTGACACAGACGCCACAGATGTGCTGGCCGACGTAGGGTATGCGCGTAAACTCGGTCAGCTTCAGATAGCAGGCCTCCAGGTCAAACCTTCCCCCGCTCGCGGATATAGCGTGCGCGGGACAGACCTTGGCGCATCTGACGCATCCGCCGCATGAAAAGGGCATTGGTGAGCCTGCATCCAGAGGCGCTTCGGTAAGGACGCTCACAAGGCGCACGCGCGCGCCGTAAGCGGGTGTAACAAGAAGTCCGCTGCGCCCGGTCCACCCGATGCCGGCAGCGGCGGCTACGTGCCTGTGCGACACGTGGCCGCGCGGGGGGTCGCGTCCCACTATCTGGCTTGCTGCTATGGCAAGCGAGCGATAGCCCGCCTCAATGAGCGCCTCGGCCACACGTGAGGCGGCCACGTCAAGGCGGTAATTGAGCTGGCGGTAAGCATGAAAGTAGAGCGGTGTGGGGGCATCAATGACGCCTTCGAGCGTGGCGGGATTGAGCGGCATGGCCATTACAACCGCACGAGGATAGGAGGCGCCGACGCGTTCGAAAATGTCTGGAACCTGCCGGGAGCCCGCCTCGAGGTCCGCCACGCCGACTTCGCGCACGCCAAGTCCGTGCGAGATGGTGTCTATGCTTTCTCTCAGCGTGTGCGCCTGTTCATCCGTCACCAAAGCACTCTCCTTGCGCCCGCCTGATGATTTAGAGAGCCGTGTGATGTCATGGGGCTGCTCTTACGAGCACTCGAGGCTCAGGCCTCTTCAGGTGGGGGGCATCGCTTCAGTGCCGAGCATTTTGAAGTTTGCCTGAGTCTGCCAGACATCACCTGCCGGGCGGGGCTATTTCGTAAACCTCTACGCGCTCTCGCCATCGGTACTCCCAGAGTCTTGGCGAGAGCTCCTCGCCCACTGTGACGCGCCGGAGCGTCATGGTGGCCGAGATCTCCTCGGCGGCCCAGTCTACATGTATTCTTCGGGGAGCGCTATGCTCGTCGCCCAGATACTCCTGGTAATCGACGACAAGGGCAAGCTGGCCGTTGTCAAACATCTCCCACCGGGCCAGCCGAAGGTCCTTCCTGTCAAAGACGGCGCGCGCAGCAAGGCCTGAGCCTGCCTCGGCGGGAAAGAAAAAGACATACCGATCGGGATATTCGGCGGTGATGGCGTCACCGGCTCCCTGTGGCGGCAGGATCGGCAGCGCCGTTATCTCCAATAGCCTGTCCGGTCTCAGAAACCAGGCACTCTCTCTTAACGCTTCGACCGGCCCGGTGGTGACCGTGTCCCTCTCACCGTCGATGGCTCGATCAAGGCCAATCCAGAACCACTCGCCGTCTGAGAGTACGTAGAAAAGGTCGCGTCCCATGGCGTCATGGACAAGGCGAATGCGAGACGGCCTCTCAATATCAAGCCAGGTGTTGGCGGTGTGAGATTTGATCTTGTCGTCTTCCCTCCAGGAGATGGTCATGCGCACGTCTGCGCTGAGAGTCGAAATGCCACGCGCACGGGCGTTATGGGCTGCCAGAAGTGCTGTCGGCTCCATTGTCCTGTATTCTACCGGCCGCACGACTCGCACGCGCTGGCAGCCGGCGGCCACGAAAATGAGCATAA
Source organism: Candidatus Brocadiia bacterium (assembly GCA_007131925.1). Classification (GTDB taxonomy): domain Bacteria; phylum Planctomycetota; class DG-23; order SLPQ01; family SLPQ01; genus SLPQ01. The sequence continues at coordinate 5,777 of SLPQ01000190.1, forward strand.
ATATGAGGATCTTTCTCATGTGTTGGCGCTCCTTGTAGATTCATTCAGTTTAGCGATGCGCCGATGCTTTGCAAAGGCCAAAAACCCAGTGCAACGCCGCACGCCGCCCGGCAATTGTGCCGCGCCGGGCAAGACTGGGATTTGAAAGGGGCCCTGCGTGGTCTATAATAGATAGGATGCTGAAGACAGGCATGCAGGCGAAAGGCAGTCGATGATCCCGATATGGGATACTGCGCCATCACGTAAAAAGCCCGTGGTAGTTTCCATTCTGATAGCAGCTAATGTAGCTGTCTTTGTTTACTTGTTCGGCTTCGAGGCCGAGCTTGGTCAATTTTTCCGCGAATATGGTCTCGTGCCTGCGGAGTACTTTCACCGGGCCGACACACAGGCCGTTCATCAGCGGGTATTTCCCATATTTACAAGCATGTTCATCCATGCAAGCTGGCTTCACATAATCTTCAACATGCTGTTTCTATGGGTTTTCGGCGACAATATCGAGGACCGTCTCGGCCGCGTCCGGTTCATACTATTCTACCTGGCTTGCGGTGTCGCGGGCGCATATGCACAGCTTTACCTGAAGCCCGACTCGACCTTGCCGATGGTGGGCGCATCGGGTGCAGTGGCCGGGGTAATGGGCGGATACCTCCTTCTTTTTCCGAAGGCAAGGGTGCTGGCGCTGGTTCCGTTGTTTTACTTTGTGTATCCAGTCGAGCTGCCTGCGTTTCTTTTTCTCGGTTTCTGGTTTGCTCTACAGTTTCTCAGCGGGATTGCGACCGTGCTTTCGGGCGCGGGCGAGGCCGGCGGGACGGCCTGGTGGGCGCATATTGGTGGCTTTTGCATGGGGCTGGTGTTGGTGAAGATGCTAGAACGGAGGCGTGAGGTCAACGAGGCTCAAGGCGTCGGAGGGCGAAGATATGGAACGTCTCTTGACGAAGAAGTTGATAGCGAATCTTGGAGGTATGCGGGGCAAGGGGGTTCCAGTAACTTCCGTGTACCTGGGTCTGGAGAGCGCCGCGGATGGTAAGCATCAGCTCATCGCGCAGTTCAAGGACCTGGCAGGCAAAAACGGCTCCGCCATATTTGAGGGCCGTTCTCAATCCGAAAAGGCAAGCATCAAGAGGGACGTGGAGCGCTGCGCGGAGTTTCTCGAGAATATCCACAAGATCGACGTGAGGGGGCTGGCGCTTTTCTCCTGTGCCGGGAGGGATGCGTTCGAAACGGTGGGCGTGCCGGTACCTTTCAGGCCGCACATGGTGGTGGCGCAGAGAGCGGCAATCGCCCCTCTGATAGCAGCTCTTGACGAGTTCAAGCGCATAGCGGTGTGCCTGGTGGATCGGCGGGAAGCGCGCCTTTTCGAGTATTTCATGGGCAGGATGGAGGAGGTGGCTTCCTTTGTGGATGAGGTGCCAGGCAGGGTGCGCGTCGGGGGGCGCTTCGGCACTGAGGAGGCCCGCATAAGCCGTCACATTCAGAGCCATGAATACGAGCACTTCAAGAACGTAGCGGATGTTCTCTTTGAGCAGTTCAAGGTGCGCGGCTTTGACTGGCTTTTTCTGGGCGTACGGCCGGAGCTGCGCGAAAATGTCGAGCACGTATTGCACAGCTATGTTCGCTCGCACCTGAAGGGATATATAGACGCAACCTTCAAGACGCCCGCCAAAGAAGTCAAAAAAATGACAATAGAGCTTGCAGAGAGGCTCAGGCTTGACGAAAATGAGCGCTTGGTGGAGCGGCTGATAGTGGCGGCGATGTCCGGCGGGCAGGCGGTCTTGGGCCTTAGTAAGACCCTGCGCGCGATCAACATGGCCGCGGTAAGTCGACTGATAGTACGTGCAGGCGCAGCAGGCAAGGGGATGGCCTGCGAGAGCTGCGCCTATCTTGGCCTGCGTCGCCGTGAGTGCGAGCTGTGCGGGCGCAGGATGAAAAAGCACGAAAATATCATCGACCTCGCCGAAGAGGCCGCAACAGCCGTAGGTGCGGAGATCAGCCACGTAAATGTCGAGTCGCGGTTGGATGACTTTGACGGGATAGGCGCATTTGTGCGATTTCCCGTAAAGAAATAGAAAGGATCTTTGACCGGCGTCTCTTCCTGAGCCTTGCCCATATCCTGGATGAAGGCTCCTGGTGCGCCGCAGTGGGCTTTACCTAAGGGGGAACCGTCAAATGGACAAGAGGCTTGCTGACAATGCGCGACTGATGGACAACCGGGTAAGGCACAAGATATCAGTGAACCTCGGCGACATTACGGATGCCGATACCGATGCTATTGTAAACGCTGCAAACAACGAGCTTATACTCGGTGGTGGTGTAGCCGGTGCCATAAGACAGAAAGGTGGCCCTGAGATCCAGAGCGAATGCGACCGCATAGGCTGCATCCATGTAGGCAGGGCGGCCATCACGTGCGCCGGAGACCTGAAATGCAAGTACGTGATCCATGCGGCCAGCATGCGGCTGGGCGGTACCGCCGATGCCGAGAGCCTGCGCAACTCGATGCGTCATGCCTTTGAACTGGCCGCGGCCAACGGCGTGCGCTCGGTGGCTGTCCCGGCCGTAGGAGCTGGTATCGCGGGCTTTCCGGTGCGTCGCTGTGCAGAAATACTCATGAACGAGGCCGCCCAGGCCTTGCGTAAGAAAGAGGTCGAGAAAGTGCGCTTTTACCTTATCGATCAGACTTCCTACGATGCTTTTTTCGAGGCGTACCGAGCTCTTGGTGACTGACATGGCGTGTCAGGGCCTGCAGGGGTCCTGCCGTGCGCCACTGTCTTTGCTGTGCAGGTGTGTCCGCAGAGCGGCGGCACCGACCACGCCAAAGGGCATAACCAGCGCAGCTTGAAGAGGCAGGCACGTGTGAATGCCCGGTTGGGGCACCAGCCACAGTGTAAGCAGGATGACGATCGCTGCCCATGCAAGCAGCGGTCCTGCCCACCAGCACCGCCTCATCCACAACGCAAACAGTGCAAAGACCACCAGCATAGGCCAGTAGAAATAGGCATCGTAGATCCTCGAGGCCGATATGACCCGCAGCGCAGTGTCATCGGTGAAAACCCACCTTGCGCTCTGCCACGCGACACCTGTGCTGACGCCCTCAACGAGGGGACTCGCAGTCACTTTGCCGCTCTGTACGAAGGCAATAACCACACCGGCAGCCAGCGCGGCAAAAGCGATGATGCCGCCTGCTCCGAAAGCCCGTCCCACTCGACGCGGCCGCTCGAAGACGAGGCTGTCGACCAGCACGGCCGCCAGCGCCGCAAGTACTGTCTCCGGCCTTATGGCCACAGCAGCGACCCCCATCACAAGACCCGTACGCGCTCTGCCGACCGGTGAGCGAAGATGTATCCAGCCTCCGAGCAGCAGGAGTGCCGCTGACAGTGAGGCCGCGTCTCCAACCGCTCCGGCACCTCCGGTCCACGGTATGGCCAGTGCAAGCGGTGCGACTACCAAAAGAGCCCATGGCGCGCTTACCAGTACCATTAGAGATGCGTGCCAGGCCACCAGCAGTGCTGCCACCGCCAGAAGGATCGTCGCCGTCAGTTCAACGCTCATCTGTGGCGTCCTCTCCTGCAATCGGAAGGCGGGCCTTCTCCGCGAGCTCAGTGAGCGACTCGGTTACCATGGGTATGCCAGCCACGGCAAAGAGTACCAGAAACGCCACCGCCATCGGTGCTGCGTATCTCGGAAACGGCACGTATATCAGAAACCAGTTCAAAAGTATCATCGGCAGCGCCCATGCGACTGTGATACGCATCCAGCGCTGCCGCCAGGTGCGCACGACCAGGGCGGTCACAGGAAGGTAGAAGATCCAGTAGGGGAATGTGTAAGCCATCACCTCTGCCCTTGTGAAGCGCCCCCATTCCTGCTGGGCGGTGAGGTGCTTGAGCCTGTACATAAGGGTGATGACATCCCTCAGGCGCCTTGCCATCCAGGCGAGGTCGCCTGCGCGATAGATGGGATTGAGAAGTATAAAGACTCCGAAGGCGACCGCACCAAGCAGCGCCGGGAAGAGTATCCTCCTCCCGCCGCGCAGAGCCAGCAGCAGGTAAAGGCCTGCGCCTATCAGGACAAATGCGCCGTTGACCTTGGTGGATACCATCAGGCCGCCGACCGCACCCAGAAGTAACACCCCCGGCAGGCTCTCATCTTTCACCCGCAGCCAGATATACCAGAATACGGACAGCCAGAAAAGAAGCATGCTGTCCACCCCGATGTATGGGGCAAGGGCCGTAAACGGAGCTGGGGCGGAGTGCAGCGGGTAGGAGAAGATCACAGGAAGAGTGCCCGCAAGAGCCGCGACGCGATTTGCAAAGATTCGCTTCAAGCCCAGATATATGAAGGCAACCATGCCAGCCAGAAAGAGGACGTTGACAGACCTGAGAGCCATCTGGACTTCAAGAGTGGGAAGTGCGCCGCGAGCGAGGTTCAACTCTATGCTGCTCATGCCTTCTGCGTAACGTACCAGTGGTTCACGAATGGGCTCCACGAGCCTGCCGGAGTCGACTCTCGTCTCAATGAGCAGCTCCAGGCGTCTGTCACTGTCGAGTCCGTAGACGACCAGGGGCCTGTCGCACTCGTAAACGCCCATGGTGTTGAGCACCGCGCGATATACGAGACGGGCAAGACTCGGATGGTGCGTGGCGTAGTAGCGCTGCAGGTGATACTCGCCGGACCACAGAGGTCTGAGGCTGCGGTCGACCCATGTGCGTTCGTCTATGTGTGGTGGCGCCAGAAGGACACTCATTAGAAATGTCCTCGAGATGCACCACGCCAGAAAGACCACTGTCAGCAAGGAGCGCGACCAGGGCGAGAAATGAGCCGCCGCCGCGCCCAGCGAGCGCTGGATCGTCACGAAGCAGTTTTTCGATCCTTCGCTCACCTCGGTTATCACCCGCGCATTCCTTTTTGAAAAACCATCACCCCGGCTGTGGCTGTATGCATCGCGTGTCCGGCGAGTTATAATAGTAGCCCGGTACCGCAAGTGCAAGCGGCCTCTGATAGCGGCCTTCCCGGGAACATATCCGGTTGCTCCAGCGTCTCTTGATAGGGGCGTGTGTGGAGGTGTATGTGTGAAGGAAGTTGACTGCATCTGCGGCGAGCGGATGGTATTTCTGAACGAGCGGATCAAGTACAAGACCTGCGTAAATTGCGGCACACCCGTATACCAGCAGGACTCGCCGGAGTCCTTCCAAAAGACCCTCGGCATGCCACGGCGAGCCCGCATGCGGCGCGGCATCCGACTGGCCGGCTTCATTGCCGTGATGCTTGCGGCGGCAGCGGGGCTAATCGCCGTGGGCATCGTACGTACGAGAACGCTGTCTGAGGCCGCGCTTGAGGAAGGTCGCGCAGAGGCCGCCTTCCTGGCAGGAGACACCACGACTGCCGCCGAGGCCTACAGGCGGGTACTTGCTGCTTACAGCAGATGGAGCCCGCGGAGCGACGCGACGGCAAGGGTCCGGGCGGCACTCCGCAGAGTCAGCTATGCGGAGGCCAAGAAGCTCGGCGAGGCGGCCCGCCTTAAGGATGGCATGGCGGAAATCTCGCTTGAGCAGATGGCACATCTGGCCTATCAGAGTGCACCTGATGCGTGGCAGGAGGAGTTTGCCGAGAGGTTTGCAGGTAGATGGGTCATCATTCGCGGTATTGTGCAAGCTGGGGAACGGCCGACACACACTGGAACTGCCTACACAGTGTCTTATCGGTTGTTCAGCCCCGGGGGGCGCCCCGTAGAGATCGCCTTCGACGGGCCCTTTTTTGAGAGGTATGGGCTTAAGCCGGGCGATGAGTGCCTGATAAGGATGGTTTTTACCGAGATGATGTGGGAGATGCCCCGCGCCTCGCGGGAGGGCCGGTGGGTACTCTGGGCCGACGCCGGGAAAAGCTCATTCATTACCGACGATGCTGAGCTGAGGGACACGGGATGGAAGATGGACGCAAACCTGGAAAGCCTCATAGCATTGCAGTCATCGCTGCATGCTGTCTTTTGATTGCAGCGCCAGTATCGACGGCTGATGAAGCGGTCTTTGTGGAGGTTGGCGATCTGAGGCCTGTCGATCTGGGCGTCGGCACGAAGGTCGTCACTGAGGGCGGCTACGCCGGCCGTGTAGGCGACACGCTGGCGCTGAGGGGCAGCTCGGTCATCTTTCTGATCGGCCCGGAAGCGCACTCTGAGGTGGAGTTCGGACTCTTGAGTCCTGCGAGCTACCTGCGCATACATGGCGCGATCGCCTACGGGGAGCCCACGAATACCTGGTACGTCAGGGTCAGCAGGATCGAGTCCTCCCAAAGCATTCTCCAGCGGGTGATGCGCGCGCTTAATGAGCGCCGGTCGGATCCCGAGAGGCTCTACCGGGTCGGCATGGCCGCGCGTGAGTGGGCAGGCGACTGCCGCGACGGCCGCCTGTCCCGACTGGCGGACGCCGCCATAATCAGGGCCCTTAAACTGGAGGACATCACCCTTGCTGCCGATGACTGGGAGGGTTACTTTCGGCTGGCAGAAAAGGCCGGAGCGCTATTTGCCGACAACGTCCTGTTTGAGTTTTACGTGCGGGAAGGTGTGCGGGCGTACATGCTTTCAAGTGGTACCCAGAGGTCTGAGACCTACTTTGAGGCGGCGCGGCTGGCCGAGAGGCTACTGCCGGAGTCGACATTAGCTGAGACCCTGCTGGAGCGCGGCTTTGTCATAGAAAAGGGCTCACTCGATCCTGAAAACCCTCAAGCCTACTACGCGATAGCACAAAAAGCGCTCGAAGTCTTTGGCGAGGGCCACCGGCATAGGCGGCTGCTTTCAAGAGCCATTGACCGTGAGCGCGCCTCGATCGGCCGGGGTGACTATCGCGCACAGTACCTGCTTGCCCGCAAGGTACGGGACATCCACCCGTCATATGCAGAATACCGGGTGTTAGTCACCCAGGCCATATTGGCCGAAAAGGCTGAAATGGACCACAGAGACCCCGGCGCCTGGAACAGGCTCGGCAGGCGCATATTGTTCTTCCTTGACGACCCGCATCAGGCGGGCTTTTACTTCAGGGAGGCCTTCAGGCTCGATCCGTCTCATGAAGAGGCCGCCGCCAACCTGAGAAGAGTCGGCCTTGTCTATTACAACGGGCAGTGGTGGAGCGAGGAGGAGCTTGGCGGGGCGGCTCTTTTTGAAAAGGCCAGACGGCTCGACGAGCTCGCCCTGGCTGGTCGTGTGGCCGAGGGAATGTCGGTAGAGCAGGTCATAAGGGCCAAAGGCCAGCCCTCGCGCACAAATACCTCGGCTGGCAGGTGGGGCAAGACGGTGCAATGGGTTTACGATGGACCAGAAGGCCACTTTTATGTAAGCTTCATTGCCGATGTCGTGGTCTCTCACGGCGGCTTCTGAAAGGTCACTTTTCCGGCTGGAGGCACAGGACTTGATAGTTGTGAACACTGACTTTGTGGCTGGATGGGAAATAGTCGAGGTGCTCGGGCTCGTGCGGGGAAACACCGTGCGCGCCAAGCACGTCGGCAAGGACATCATGGCGCGCTTTACGCAGATTTTTGGAGGTGAGATCGAGGGGTACACGGAGATGCTTTCGGAGGCGCGCGAGGAGGCCCTCTCGCGGATGGCCTCCGCGGCGGAGCGACTCGGCGCCGACGCGGTCATCAACGCGCGCCTCATGACATCAGGCGTGATGGACAACGCCGCCGAGGTGATGGCCTATGGCACTGCCGTGCGCTTAGCCCCTGTTGAGAGCGAATAGATACGACCTGCCGGCAATTGGCCGGAAAAAATCTTGAACTCCCCAGACCGCAGCGTAGAATACCTGTTTTCCGCGGAGGGGCCTGGAAACAGCTGCCCCCATTGCCCGGTCGACGTCGGCTCGTTAGCTGGCGAGGGCGATGGGTTTTCGGGGCGTATCTTGGTGCGCCGGCGTAGCTCAATGGCAGAGCATCCGCCTTGTAAGCGGAAGGTTGTGAGTTCGACTCTCACCGCCGGCTCCAGATTTTGACAACTCGGGGGGAGATACCCAAGTGGCCAAAGGGGGCAGACTGTAAATCTGCTGGCGATGCCTTCACAGGTTCGAATCCTGTTCTCCCCACCATTCAATACCCTCGGGCTGCGCTGCGCGGGTGCCTTGTCATAAACTTCAGGATCGTACATCGCAGGCGGAGGCGCTCTCGCTCCGGACTGATACTCCATACAGGACTTTGCGCCCGGCCCGGGCCGCTCGCCGGATTTGTACGCGAGGGCGGGTGTGGGCTTTCGGGGCGCGGTTTCGAGGCTTAGAGGGGCGACAATGGTCCACAGCGGGACAGGGAGCGGTTTTTCCTGAAGTTCCTGACGAAGAAATGCGGGCGTAGCTCAACGGTAGAGCCCTGGCCTTCCAAGCCAGTCGTGTGGGTTCGATTCCCATCGCCCGCTCCATTTTCAAAGCATGCGCAGGCGTCGAAAAGAGCTTGAAATTCTCTTGACGGCCTCGCAATCGCTAATAGAATGATATGTTTCGATTTTCCAATGAGTCTGTTTCTTAAGCGGGCTGCTGTAGCTCAGTCGGTAGAGCGCGTCCTTGGTAAGGACGAGGTCATGGGTTCAAATCCCATCAGCAGCTCCATTTTTGGCTTTGAGTTTCGCCTCATTCCTGGGGCGTCGCAACGTCAATAACGCCGGTACGAAAAAAGGGTAAGGGAGGAACTGGAGATGGCCAAAGAGGTATTCGAAAGAACCAAGCCACATTTGAACATAGGCACTATCGGTCACGTTGACCACGGCAAAACGACGTTGACGGCAGCCATAACAATGCGCCTGGCTCTCAGTGGCAAGGGGCAGACGAAGATAAGGGATTTCGGTTCGATTGACAGCGCCCCCGAGGAGCGCGAGCGCGGCGTGACGATAAACGTGGCGCACGTCGAGTACGAGACGGAAAACCGCCATTACGCGCACGTGGACTGTCCCGGGCACGCCGACTACATAAAAAACATGATTACCGGCGCAGCTCAGATGGATGGCGCGGTCCTGGTGGTGGCGGCTGATGACGGCCCGATGCCGCAGACCAGAGAGCACATCCTGCTGGCCAGGCAGGTAAACGTTCCTGCCCTCGTGGTGTTTCTGAATAAGGTAGACCTTGTAGACGATCCGGAGCTTATCGAGCTTGTGGAGCTGGAGTTGAGGGAGCTTCTCAGCGAGTATGATTTCCCCGGCGACGACATCCCGATCATAAAGGGAAGCGCCCTGAAGGCCATGGAGAGCGAGGGCAAGGACGACGAAGCGTGCAAGCCCGTAGATGAGCTTATGGAGGCTGCGGACAGCTATATCCCGCTGCCGGAGCGCGCCGTCGATCTGCCGTTTCTGATGCCGATCGAAGACGTCTTTTCGATCAAGGGCCGCGGTACTGTCGGCACAGGCAGGGTGGAGCGCGGGCGAATCAAGGTCGGCGAGCAGGTGGATATAGTTGGTCTGCGCAACGAAATCAGAAAGACTACCGTGACCGGCGTAGAGATGTTCAACAAGACGCTCAACGAGGGAATGGCCGGTGACAATGTAGGTGTGCTTCTGCGCGGCATTGAAAAGGATGACCTGGACAGGGGCGAGGTCCTCGCCGCTCCAGGCACGATCACTCCCCACACTAAGTTTCAGGCTCAGATATACGTGCTGAAGAAAGAGGAAGGCGGCCGTCATACGCCGTTTTTCTCAGGCTACCGTCCGCAGTTTTACTTCCGCACAACGGACGTGACCGGAGACGTCACGCTTCCTGAGGGCACCGAGATGGTGATGCCCGGAGACAACGTCGAAGCGACCGTACAGCTGATTACTCCGATAGCGATGGAGGAAAACCTCCGCTTTGCAGTGCGCGAGGGCGGCCGGACGGTGGGCGCCGGCGTCGTCATAAAGATACTTGAGTAGAGACGGAAAGGTCCGATGCGCGAATACATAACGCTGGAATGCGACGCCTGCAAGCGGCGCAACTACCGCACGCAGAAGGAGACTCGGGGTCCCGGGCGGCTCAAGCTCAAAAAATACTGCAAGTGGTGCCGTACGCACACCATTCACAACGAACGCCGAAGGTAGCGGGAAGGCGCCGATGAGCATTATATACAAACCGGGCCAGGGTAAGTATGCGAGGATAGCGGCGGGAGGGTTTCTGGCCTTTTTCGTTGGATATGGATGCATCTCGCTGCAGGGTGTGCTGGGCCAGTTTGAGGAGGTGTCGCCAGTCGCCGCCAGGGCCATCCCGGTGGGGATTTTCCTGGTGTCGCTGGCTGTCATCGCCCTGGTTATGAACTATCCGAGGTTTGCCGATCTCCTCATAGAGACCGAAATCGAGATAGGCCGGGTGGTCTGGCCCACTCGAAACGAAGTGATGGCATCCGCGATGGTAGTCATCGTGGCGGTTATCCTGATGGCTGCACTTCTATATGGCGCCGACTGGCTGCTCCTGATGATACTCAGGATCATCGGACTTTACTGATCTTTTGTGCATGTTTCGGAAGTGACTTGAGATGGCGATGCAGTGGTATGTACTGCGCGTGCAGTCAAACAGGGAAGCGAAGGTTCGCGACGCGCTCGAAAAACGGGTCAAGATGGCCGGCCTCGAGGACAGGATCGCCCAGATCATCGTCCCCAGTGAGCAGGTCACCGAGATCCGCGGTGGCAAAAAGCGCGTCAGCGAGCGCAAGATTTATCCCGGCTACATCATGGTCCAGATGGACATGGACGAGGATACGTGGTTTCTTATAAGAGAGACGCCCGGCATTGGCGACTTTGTGGGAGCACACCTCAAGCCCGTGCCGATGACCGACCGCGAGGTCGACAAGATGCTCGGCCAGATGGAGCAGAAGGACGAGGAACCCAAGCTCAAGATCGACTTCAAGGTCGGCGACACGGTTAAGATCAAGGAGGGCCCTTTCGAGAACTTCGATGGTGTGGTCGAAGAGGTCATCCCGTCGAAGGGGCTCGTGCGCGCTGTCGTCATGATTTTTGGCAGAGCCACCAGGGTGGAGCTGGAATACTGGAAATTAGAGGCGGTTTAGAAGCCTTCGGAGAGATACTCTTATGGCCAAACAGGTCACGACTCTTATCAAGCTGCAGGTGCCGGCAGGGCAGGCTACCCCCGCCCCTCCGGTAGGCCCGGCACTCGGTCAGCACGGGGTAAACATCGGGCAGTTCGTCAGCCAGTTTAACGAGGCGACCCGCGAGCAGATGGGCACCATCATACCGGTGGTTATCTCCGTTTATGCCGACAGGACGTTTTCGTTTATCATGAAGAGCCCCCCGGCTGCTGTGCTCTTGAAGCAGGCGGCCGGTATAGTAAAGGGCTCAGGCGAGCCGAATAAGGAAAAGGTTGGTACGGTCACGCGCGCGCAGGTCAGCGAGATAGCCGAGCGCAAGATGGCGGACCTTAACGCGCACAACATCGAGGCTGCCGAGAAGGTCGTCGAGGGCACCGCGCGTTCCATGGGCATTGATGTGGTGGAAGGATAGCCGAGAATGACCTCACAAAGCAGGCGGTACAGGACGCTGACACAAGTGGTCGAAAAGGGCCGCCGCTACGAGATCGACGAGGCGGCCGAGCTGGCCAGAAAGACTGCTACGGCCGGCTTTGACGAGACTGTCGAGATAACCCTCCAGCTGGGCGTGGACGCAAAGCGCTCCGACCAGGTGGTTCGCGGCGCTGTGTCGCTGCCGCACGGCACTGGCAAGGAGGTCCGCGTTATAGCCTTTGCCGTCGGCGAGGCTGCCGAGGAGGCCAGGAATGCCGGAGCTGTCGAGGCGGGCGGTGACGAGCTGGTGGAAAAGGTCGCCGCAGGCTGGCTCGACTTTGACGTGGCGATAGCTCATCCGGAGATGATGTCTAAGGTCGGCCGGCTGGGCCGCACGCTTGGCCCGAGGGGCCTTATGCCTTCGCCGCGCTCAGGCACGGTCACAGACAATGTCGGTCGCGCAGTGAAAGACTACATTGCCGGCAGGGTGGAGTACCGCGCCGACGCGACCGGCTGCGTGCATGCGCCGGTGGGCAGGGCCAGCTTCCCGGCGGACCAGCTCGCGGACAATATCCGCGCTTTCATAGAGCATGTAGCCGCACAGCGGCCCACCGGGGCCAAGGGCGTATTCCTGAGAAAAGGCTGCATATCAGCGACAATGGGGCCCGGCATCGAGCTTGCGCTGGGCCAGGTACGACAGGGCCCTGGAAATTAAGAGAGATCAACGATGTCCAAGAGATTAAAAGCCCTGATAGCCGGGGAGCTCGAAAATGACTTTAAGGGGCTCGACAAGTGCGTCATAGTCGGCCTCACTGGTATCCCAGCGGTCAAGGCCGACGAGGTCCGCGCAGGCCTGGCCGACAAAAACATGCGCCTGAGGGTTGTCAAGAACACCCTCGCGGCCGTGGCATTAAAGCAGGCCGGCATCGGCGAGCTCGCCGATCTGCTGCAGGGTCCAAGTGCAGTGGTGGTCGGCGGCGATGATGTTGTGGAGCTTGTAAAGGCCGCAGCAGATCTCACCCGCCAGGCGGACGGCTTTTCCCTTCTGGGCGGATACGGCGAGGGCAGGGTCTTCTCAGCCGACGAGGTGGAGAAGCTTTCGAAGATACCGCCGAGGCAGGAGCTTCTCGCGGGCCTTGCAGGGGCAATGTCAAGCACACTGAGCAATTTTGCGGGCGTCCTCGGCGCGGTGCAGAGGAATTTCGTCTACGCCCTTGGCGCGCTCAAAGACCAGAAAAGTTAGAGTGCAGAGCACAAAGTTTTAAGGGGTCATAGGAGAGCAGGAAATGACAGAAGTCAGCGAAAAGGAAGCGGTCCAGTTGACCGACGAGCAGCAGGAAATCCTCGATAAGATCGCGGCGTGGAATCTTTTGGATCTCTCCAACTTCATCAAGGCCTTCGAGGAGAAGTTTAACGTCACCGCCGCCGCACCGGTCGCCATGGCCGCAGCCGGCACAGGCGCGCCCGCCGAAGAGGCCGAGGAAAAGACCATCTTCGACGTGGTCCTCAAAGAAGCCGGCGACAAGAAGATCCAAGTCATCAAGGTCGTCCGCAAGATCACCGCACTCGGGCTCAAAGAGGCAAAGGATCTCGTTGAGTCCGCTCCCAAAAGCGTCAAAGAAGGCGTCACAAAGGACGAGGGCGAGCAGATCAAAAAAGATCTCGAGGAAGTCGGAGCCACGGTTACTCTCGAATAATGATACCACCCGTCGAAAATGTCGTACGGTCAGCGGAAGGGGCACTTCCGCTACCGTTTTTTGATGAGCAGGCAGGTTTTTAGCACCGGAGTGCTGCATTTGTGCCCCCAGTGGCAGGGAAGGTCGTCATGGACGTAAGAAGATACGGCCTGTCGAGGCAGGACATTACGATTCCTGATCTCATAGAGATTCAGACGAAGAGTTACGGCGAGTTTCTGCAGGAAAAGGTCGCACCGGAAGAGCGCGCGAAGATCGGGCTTGAGGGCCTGCTGAGCGAGATATTTCCCATTGAGAGCTACGACGGCAAGTACTCGCTTGAGTATCTCAAGTATGATCTCGGCAAGCCTCTTTACAGCATCGACCAGTGCCGCCAGCTGCGGCTGACCTATGGGATGCCCTTTCGCATATGGGTTCGCCTGAACAAAGAGCAGCCGGTCGAGGAGGAGGTTTACCTCGGCGAGGTGCCGATAATGATAGGGGGGGGCGAGTTTATCATAAACGGCGCTGAGCGGGTGATCGTCAGCCAGCTTCACCGCTCGCCGGGCGTTGATTTCATGGTGGACACCGAGGCAGGCGACCGTCGTATGCATTCGTGCAGGATCATCCCGGAGCGTGGCTCCTGGATCGAGATGAACGTCACGAAAAAGGAAACGCTCGTAGTGCGTATCGACCAGTCGGGCAAGTTTCCGGTGACGATGCTTGTCCGTGCGATGTCCGAGGACTTCTCGACAAACTCCGACATCGTGCGCGCCTTTTACAATACCGCCAGAAAGCCGATAAAGGACGCGCGCTCCTTCCGCGCCGTCCAGGACCGCTACGTCGTAGAGGATATCGTCAGCGAAGAGACCGGTGAGATTATCGTCGAGAGCGGCTCGCAGATAAATGAGACAAACTTCGCAGATATACTGGAGGGGGCCGTAAAGGAGGTCGAGGTTATCGACGAGGACAATCCCGACCTTCTCATCCTCAACACGCTCGCGGACGACCCGTCGGCCAGGGGCGACTCGGCCCACTCGCCTCACGAGATGGCACTCTTGCGCATCTACGCGAGACTCAGGCCCGGCAACCCGGCCCAGATAGACAAGGCGCGCGACCTCTTCGCCGAGAAGTTTTTCGACGAAAACCGCTACCGCCTCGGAGCCGTCGGCCGCTTCCGCATGAACAGGAAGTTCGGCACTGAGGTGACCGAGAGCGATCAGACCCTCAAGGCTGATGATCTCAAACACTGTATTCGCTACATCACGGGCCTGAGGCGGGGTGTCGGGCGTATCGATGACATCGACCACCTCGGCAACCGCCGCGTGCGCACGATAAGTGAGCTGGCGGTCGACGAGATTCGAAAGGGTCTGCTGAAGCTTCGCCGCACGGTCCAGGAGCGCATGAGCCTGGGCGACCAGAGCGAGATGACTCCACGCACGCTTATAAACTCAAAGACTGTCTCCTCGAGCATCGATTACTTTTTCGGACGTGGCGAGCTATCTCAGGTGGTCGATCAGACAAATCCGCTCTCGCAGCTCGCGCACGAAAGGCGCCTTTCGGCGCTCGGCCCCGGTGGGCTCAACCGCAAGCGTGCGGGCTTTGAGGTGCGCGACGTGCATATCAGCCATTACGGGCGCATCTGCCCCATAGAGACGCCCGAAGGTGCCAATATCGGGCTGATATCGAACCTGAGCATCTTCGGCAGGGTGGACGAATACGGATTTCTCACCACCCCTTACATAAGAGTGGAAAACGGTAATCTCAGCGATGAGGTAGTCTTTTTGAGGGCCGACGAGGAGGAGGACAAGTACATAGCGCCTGCCGATCAGGACTTCTCCAAAAAGAAGGTCATGGCTCGCCTGAACGGCGACTTTCTCGAGGTTGAACGCAAAGAGATAAGCTACATAGACATGAGCCCGAGACAGCTCATCGGCGTGTCGGCAGGGCTCATACCGTTTCTCGAGCACGACGATGCAAACCGCGCGCTGATGGGCTCAAACATGCAGCGCCAGGCGGTCCCCTTGGTCAAGTGTGAGCCGCCGGTGGTAGCGACGGGCCTTGAAAAGGATGTGTCGAAGTATTCCGGCATGGTCGTGATCGCCGAGGAGGCCGGCACCGTCACACGGGTAACAGCCGACGAGATACAGGTGGGCGAGCATGTCTACGGGCTGCGCAAGTTTGTCGGGCTCAATGAGCGCACATGCCTCAACCAGAAGCCCATCGTCCGGGTCGGTGACAAGCTCAGAAAAGGCCAGGTGATAGCTGACGGCGCGGGCACCAAGGACGGTGAACTCGCGCTGGGCAAAAACATCCTCGTCGCCTTCATGCCATGGGACGGCTATAACTTCGAGGATGCCATACTCGTCAGTGAAAAGCTGGTCGAGGAGGATGCGTATACCTCTGTTCACATCGAGGAGTTTGAGGTCGAGATACGCGAGACCAAGCTGGGCAGGGAGGAGTTCACAAGGGATATCCCGAATGTCTCCGAACGTGAGCTGGCCAACCTCGACGAGCACGGCATCGTAGCGGTAGGCACTAATGTCACGCCCGGGGATATACTCGTAGGCAAGATCGCTCCAAAGTCCAAGAGCGAGCTTACCCCAGAGGAGAAACTCCTGCAGGCGATCTTCGGTCGCGCAGGCGAGGATGTCAAAAACGACTCCCTAATGCTGCCCGCCGGCATCGAGGGCACAGTCATCCATACCGAGCGTTTTCAGCGCAAGGTGCACCTGACCGACATCGAGCGGCTCGAGACCGAAAACCTTGTCCGTCTCAAGCGCGAGGAGTACCTCGAAAAGAAGGTCGAGGCGCTGCGCGAGGCCCTTGTCAAGATCGAGGAGCTCATCGGCGGCAGGATCCCGCTGGTAAACCGTAAGCGCGGCCTCCCGTCGTCGGCGACCGCCAGCGCCAAACGCATGGAGGATCTTGTCGAAAAGCTGCAGTTCGACCAGCTCGACCTGCCCGACGAAAATAAAAAGGCCGCGCGCGAGGCCTGGGAGACATGGCTGGCCGCAGCGAGCGAGCTTGACGAGGAGGCCGAGCGCGAAGTGGGGCGCATCCGCAGGGGTGATAAGCTTCCTACCGGCGTACTTGAGCTGGTGAAGGTGTATATCGCCACAAAGCGCACGCTCTCGGTCGGCGACAAGATGGCCGGCCGCCACGGCAACAAGGGTGTGATCGCCAAGATTCTTCCCGTAGAGGACATGCCCTTTCTCGAGGACGGCACGCCCATTGATATCGTCCTCAACCCCCTTGGCGTGCCGAGCCGCATGAACGTCGGACAGATCATGGAGACCCACCTCGGGTGGGCTGCAAAGGTGCTCGGCTTCAGGGCTGTATGCCCAGTCTTTGAGGGTGCGACGGAGGAGGAGATAAGAAAGACGCTCGTCGAGGCAGGTCTGCCCGAGGAGGGCAAGGTCACCCTTCTTGACGGTCGCACTGGTGAGCCGTTCGACCAGAAGGTCACCGTCGGCTACATCTACATGATGAAGCTGCATCACCTCGTGGACGACAAGGTCCACGCGCGCGCCACCGGCCCCTACAGCCTCATCACGCAGCAGCCGCTGGGCGGCAAGGCGCGCTCGGGCGGGCAGCGCTTCGGCGAGATGGAGGTCTGGGCGCTCGAGGCATATGGCGCCGCGCACGTCCTCCAGGAGATACTCACAGTCAAGTCGGACGACGTCGAGGGGCGCACGAAGATATACGAGTCTATGATAAAGGGTGAAAACACGCTGGAGGCGGGCACGCCCGTCTCCTTCGAGGTGCTCACAAACGAGATCAAGGGGCTCTGCCTCAACATGGAGCTTTTGAAGAGGCGCTCCGCGATGTAGGCATAAAGCCGTTCCAAGGGACTCTTATCCCGGAGGCGGATCTGATGGAAACAACATACGACAGGATAAACGAGTACGAGGCGGTAAAGATCGGCCTTGCATCGCCGCAGGTCATCCGATCATGGAGCTACGGCGAGGTCAAGAAGCCCGAGACGATCAACTACCGCACGTACCGTCCGGAAAAGGACGGTCTCTTCTGCGAGCGCATCTTCGGCCCCGAGAGGGACTGGGAATGCGCGTGCGGGCGCTACAAGGGCATAAAGCACAAGGGCATCATCTGTGACCGCTGCGGCGTAAAGGTGACGCATTCGCGCGTGCGACGTAAGCGCATGGGTCACATCACGCTTGCCGCGCCGGTGGTGCATATATGGTTTTTCAAGGCCATGCCCAACCGCCTCGGTACGCTGCTTTCGATAAAGTCCGCTTCGCTCGAGCGGGTAGTCTACTTTCAGGATTACATAGTACTGGACCCGGGCGACACGCCGCTGACCTACAAGCAGCTGCTGACCGACGATGAGTACCGACTGGCGATTGAGAAGTACGGTGAAAAGGCCTTCAAGGTAGGCATGGGTGCCGAGGCCGTGCGCGAGATGCTGCGCAGGATCGACCTCAAGGAGCTTGCCGAACAGCTGCGGGAGGACCTGAAAACCACCCGCTCCAAGCAGAAGGCAAAGAAGTATATAAAGCGCCTGAAGATCGTGGAAGACCTCCTCTCCAGTGAAAACAACCCCGAGTGGATGGTGCTGGAGGTAATCCCTGTGATCCCGCCGGACTTGAGGCCGCTTGTGCTTCTTGACAGCGGCAACTTCGCCACCAGCGACTTGAACGACCTCTACCGTCGCGTCATAAACCGTAACAACCGTCTCAAGAGGCTCATCGAGCTCAATGCACCCGAAGTGATCATCCGCAACGAGAAGCGGATGCTCCAGCAGTCGGTGGATGCCCTCTTCGACAACAACCGCTGCCGGCGGGCCGTTTTGGGCTCATCGAACCGGCCGTTGAAATCCCTTACCGACATGATCAAGGGCAAGCAGGGGCGCTTTCGCGAAAACCTGCTGGGCAAGCGTGTCGACTACAGCGCAAGAAGCGTGGTGGTAGTGGGGCCTGAGCTCAAGCTCAACGAGTGCGGCCTGCCGAAAAAGATCGCCCTCGAGCTCTATCAGCCCTTTATCATAAGAAGGCTCAAGGATCTTGGTTATGCCGACACGATAAAGTCGGCCAAGCGTATGCTGGAGCGCCAGGAGGAGGAAGTCTGGGACATCCTAGAAGAGGTCATCCAGAACCACCCTGTCCTTCTAAACCGTGCGCCGACGCTTCACAGGATGGGCATACAGGCCTTTCAGCCCGTGCTTGTCGAGGGCAACGCCATACAGCTTCATCCGCTGGTGTGCAGGGGATTTAACGCCGACTTCGACGGCGACCAGATGGCCGTGCACCTGCCGCTTTCTATAGAAGCGCAGATCGAGGCGCGAATGCTCATGATGTCTACGCAGAATATCTTCAGCCCCGCCTCGGGTACACCTATCATCTCGCCCAGCCAGGACATGGTCCTTGGCATATATTACCTTACGGTGGATGTCGAGGGCGAAAGAGGCGAGGGCAAGCTCTTTCACTCCCCCGAGGAGATGCTGCTCGCCTACGAGCTGGACAGGCTGGACCTGCATGCGAAGGTTAAGACCCGCATCCCGGGAGGCGTCATCAGGCTGCGTGACGGGAGCGAGGTTTCCGGGGATGAGCTCTTCGAGACCACCGTCGGGCGGGTCATCTTGAATGACCTTTTGCCCGAGAATGCGCCCTTTCACAATTACGTCGTGGATACCCGCGGCATATCGGGCATCATACATGACTGCTTCCTGCTGGCCGGGCGTGAGGCGACCATCACGCTGCTCGATGACATAAAGAACCTCGGCTTCAAAGAGGCTACGTTGGCTGGCATCTCCTTTGCAAATGTCGATATGCGCATCCCCGAGGAGAAGTTCGCCATAATTGAAAAGACCAAGAAAGAGGTCGCCCGGATCCAAGGCCTTTACGAGAAAGGCGCCATCACCGACGGCGAGCGCTACAACCAGGTGGTAGATGCCTGGACACATGCGCGAGAGCTTGTCGGCGAGGTCCTGCTCGACGGCCTGCGCAATGAAAAGCGCGACGGGCGCCCCTATCTCAACCCCATCTACATGATGAGTGCGTCCGGTGCGCGTGGCAGCGCAGACCAGATACGCCAGTTAGCTGGCATGCGGGGCCTGATGGCCAAGCCCTCGGGCAAAATCATCGAAACACCGATCCTTGCCAACTTCCGGGAGGGCCTATCGGTCCTGGAGTACTTCTCGTCGACGCACGGTGCCCGAAAGGGTCTTGCCGACACGGCCATCAAGACGGCCGACAGCGGCTACCTGACGCGCAAGCTCGTAGACGTGGCGCAAAACGTGATCATCAACGAGGACGACTGCGGCACCGCATCCGGCATACCCAAGTCAGTTATCTACAAGGGCGATAAGGTCGAGGTGAGCCTTGCAGAGGCCATAGTGGGCCGAACCGCTCGCGACTCGATAGTGAACCTCGTCACCGACGAGGTCGTAGTTGCTGAAAACGATGTAATCAGCCCCGATGTTGCACGAAGGATCGAAGAGCTCGGCCATGAAAAGGTTCGCGTGCGTTCGCCGCTGACCTGTGAGAGCCGCGCCGGTATCTGCGCGAAGTGCTACGGCATGGACCTTGCGCGGGGCAAGCTGGTGGAGGAGGGCCTGGCTGTCGGCATCATCGCTGCGCAGTCGATCGGTGAGCCGGGCACGCAGCTGACTCTCAGGACATTTCACATAGGGGGTACAGCCAGCCGTTCGGTCGCAGAGAGCCAGGCGCGCGCGGTACGCGCTGGGGTTGTCGCGTTCCGAGGCCTTCGTGTCGTGGAGACCGCAGAGGGCAACGAGGTCGTCCTGAACCGCAATGGCGAGATCCGCATTGTGGACGAAAAGGGCAGGGAGCTTGAGAATCACGCCATACCGGCCGGTGCCATCATGCGTGTAGTTGAGGGGCAGGAGGTTAAGCCGGGGGCAGTTTTGTGCAACTGGGACCCGCATAACATCCCCATTCTCGCTGAGATGGCCGGCAAAGTGCGCTTCGATGAGATCGTCGAGGGCGAGACTGTACGCCGAGAGGTCGATCCCAAGAGTGGGGTAGGCCGCAAGGTCATCGTCGAGCACAAGGGCGACCTGCATCCGCAGATAATCATCGAGGACATCACGGGCAAGATTCTCGCGCTCTATCCCGTTCCCGAGCGGGCCAACATCGAGGTCGACGAGGGGCAGGAGATAACGGCGGGCACGCTTTTGGCCAAGGTGCCGCGCGAGGTCCTGGGCACGCAGGACATAACCGGCGGCCTGCCGAGGGTTACCGAGCTTTTCGAGGCGCGAAGGCCAAAGGAGCCAGCCATCATAAGCGAGATCGATGGTGTGATAGAGCTGCGCGAGGCCAAGCGCCGAGGCAAGCGCACGCTTGTGATAAGAAGCGAGTCGGGCATGGAGCGCGAGCACATAGTGCCGCACGGCAGGCACCTGAGGGTGCATACCGGCGACCGGGTCAAAGCCGGTGAGCCTCTGGTCGAAGGTCCGCTCGTCCTGCAGGATATCCTGCGCATCGCGGGTGAGGAGGACCTGCGGCAGTACCTGCTCAAAGAGATTCAGAACGTCTACCGCAGCCAGAACGTCGGCATTGACGACAAGCATGTGGAAGTGATAATATCAAGAATGATGCGCCGCGTGGTCGTCGACAGCCCCGGCGATACGAAGTTTCTGCCAGGGCAGGTAGTCGACAAGCTCGAGTTTCAGGACGAAAACGAGGCGGTAATGGCCAAGAGCGGCAATCCCGCCAGCGCCAGGCCGCAGCTTCTGGGCATCACCAAGGCATCGCTGCTCTCTGACAGCTTCCTGTCGGCGGCCTCCTTCCAGGAGACCACCAAGGTCCTCACAGAGGCGGCGCTTGCCGGAAAAGTCGACCCGCTCGAGGGTCTCAAGGAAAATATCATCCTCGGCCACCTTATACCTGCCGGGACGGGCTTCCGCAAATACTACACGGCGGTCGTCAAAAAGAGCGCGCCGCCTGAGAAACCGGAACCGGCCCCAC
>SLPQ01000112.1 GCA_007131925.1 Candidatus Brocadiia bacterium
GCGCGGTTTTTTCCGATAATGCGTACAGGAAGACGGCTCCGCAGGGCATGGAGGCCTCGGACACGTCGGGACCGCTTAGCTCGTGAACGCGAATAGGAGCTGACAAATAACTATGGAGATATTGGGTCCAAGCGGAGCAGACAGATCAGGCCAGGTATATTTTCGAAAGGTCATGGCCCGGCTAAAAAAGGCGGGGCTCGACCCTTCTTCCGCCGGCGATGAGGTCGAAATCAGCGACTTCGGGAGGCTTCTAAGCTACATTTCCAGCCTGCCAGCCGTCAGAACTGACAGGGTGAAAGAGCTGCGACAGCAGATCGAGCGCGATGAATACGACGTCGATTCGAAAATCGAAGAGATCGTCGATGACATCCTCGAAGACCTCGGAGTACCCCCCGCAAGGATCTGAGAAAGAGTGGCTCCCTGCATCGGGATCGGGCGCACGAG
This sequence comes from Candidatus Brocadiia bacterium, assembly GCA_007131925.1. Lineage (GTDB taxonomy): Bacteria > Planctomycetota > DG-23 > SLPQ01 > SLPQ01 > SLPQ01. Next base: position 445 of record SLPQ01000112.1, read on the forward strand.
GGCGGTCGCGATCGCCTCCAAGGACGACAGCTTTTCAGATGATCTCGCTTGTGGAGGTGTCATATATCCACTTGAGACGGGCGTCGTCCAATTCCACTATCCCCCCCTCGTCGAAAAAGATCGGCCACTCCCGCTCATATGACTCAGACGAGTCTGAGGCATGGACTATGTTGTAACGGTTTGAAACTGCAAGATCGCCCCGAATGGTCCCAGGCGGCGCAGCACTGCCGAAGGTCGGCCCGGCAAGGCTGCGCACGATGCTTATGACGCTCTTGCCTTCGGCTATGACCGCCACGAGAGGGCCGCCGGTGATATAACGGATTAGCGGCTCATAGAAGTCTCTGCCTTCATGCACCGCGTACATTGCGCGCGCCGCAGCCTCATCGAGCCTGAGCATCCGGAGGCCGACGATAAATACACCCTTGTTCTCAAGCCGGGTAAGTATCTCACCCACCAGGCCTCTCGCCACACCATCAGGCTTTACTATGAGTAGTGTGCGCTCCATCCGGTAACACCCCTTCCCTTTCTACTGCGCGGCCATTCGCTAAAACTGGGCGACCAGGTCTCGAATAGCCGTGATCACTTCGGGCGAGGTCTCCGGCGGCACAGTGCATTCGCTGCCGACCATGAAGCGCTCCAGCGGGGCCTGGCTAATGGCGTCTGTAAGCTGGGTAATCGTCGCACGCATCTTGCCGTCTGCTATCGGGCCCCGCTCGTCAATACCGGCTACCAGGCACTTGTCAGTAAGGGTGCTTGTCCTGAGGATGCTGTAGTCGCTGTGGTGTGCCGGCCAGTTCAGCGCATTGGCGGGATAGTCGAGAAAAAGATCGAGGTAGACATCAGTGCCATGCACATGCAGCAGGTTAAAGGGCGCGCCCGCAGCCCCCTCCAACACTACAAGGTCTGCCGGCCTGACAAATCGACGGTACTCCTCCTGGGAGAGCATCGTCGGCTCCGGCCCCGAACAGGCCAGAAACAGCCCGCTCGCCCCGGCATCAATGGCATGTGAGGCGAAGTTTGCAAGGCTCTTGCCTATCGTCATGAGACCCTGCCCCACCGCCTCCGGATCTTCCCTGAGATGCTCGATGGTCTTTCTGTTGGATACTTTCATCGCCGTTGCAAGCGGGTTGAAGACCGTCACCACAAAGCGGGTCTCCTTTCCCACGCGCCTCTTGAGCTCGCGCAGTGCCTCGAGCTCAGCGGCAAACCCCGCTTCTGTGCCGGAGAGCGGTTCGAGCTTGAGCCAGTCCTTTGCACGCTCGATCACCCGCATCGACAGCGGCATGTCGTAAGGGTTGTCGTTCATGACCTTGATATAGTCAAGATCGTAACGCCGGTAGTGCTCAATGTGAGCATCGGCGCAGGCCTTGCCCCTCTGGGCGGACGGAGGAAAATGAAACCAGATGCTGAACGGCACCCTCTCCGGTCTTTTGCCGGCAAGCGCCGCGTCCACAAGCGCTATCTTGTCAACCTTCTGCATGACAAGCGCTCCTCGATATTGCAGCCAAGAAAAAAACCACTGAGCAGATCCAGAAACCGAAGTCTCGATTATAGGCCGGCCACCGCGACGTACAAGACATTTTGGGAGTGACCTCACGCCCGGAGCAGCAAGAGTTTCTGGAAATATCATCTTAAACTTGTAATATCACCTCAAATCAGATGATTCGAGGGGGCCGCACCATGCCAGAAGACACTCCGAAATTGGCAGTATCCATCATCGTCCCGGCCTATAATGAAGCCGAAAATCTCCCGATACTCGTCGGCGAGATCGAGCAGGCACTTTCCGCCGTCGAAGACGGCTTTGAGATTGTCATTATCGATGACGGCTCAACTGACGCCACTGCGGAGATCATCGCAGACATGCAAGCGCACAGATCTTTCGTGAGGGGCGTCTTTTTCGACGGCAACTACGGTCAGTCCAGCGCTTTTGATGCTGGTATACGCCGCGCGAGGGGTCGGGCAGTAGTGCTGATCGACGCCGATCTTCAGAATGACCCGGCTGACATACCGCGCCTGGTCGATGCGCTTGGAGAGTATGACGCTGCGGTCGGCTGGCGCGCCGATCGCAGGGACCCATGGACCAAGCGCCTCACGAGCCGCTTTGCAAACTTTACCAGACGCCTGGCCACCGGCGACCGCACGCACGACACCGGCTGCAGCCTCAAGGCCTTTCGCAGAGAGATCCTTAGAAGGGTCAAGCTGTTTCACGGCATGCACCGCTTCCTGGCAACGCTTGTCGAGATGGAGGGCGCAAGCGTAGTCGAGGTGAAAGTCAACCACCGGCCGCGGCGCTTCGGACGGTCCAAATACAGCATATTCAACCGTTCCCTTGGCCCCACTCTCGACCTGCTGGCGGTCATGTGGATGAGGCGGCGCAGGCTCAGATACCGCCTCAGAGAGCGAGGCTGAAGGCCGCGCGCGTCCCTGGCCCCCGCAGTGGTGTCTCGCGCGCACCGAGAAGCACATGACTGGTTGCTCCCCGCAATGCTTCAGGGCGCCGCGGCGTATGTCGCAGTCTTTCTCAGGACCATCAGGTCCGTCACAGCCCGCTGCCCGGGCCATGCCCTGTGTTCTCAGCGCAGGCTCCGGCCATGCCAAAGCGCGACCGCGCTGCAAACAAGCTTGACGGCCGCCACTGCAAGAAGCGCCAGCTGCATTCCAAGCATCGGCACTATCACCATGGCGCCGAGAAGCGCACCAGCCGACGCGCCGGCAAGATCTGCGCCCTTTAGCTTGCCGGCCGCTTCCGCAGCATCCATGCACCCTCCCTCAAGGCTTGCCGACAGCACAGAAAAGGCAAAGCCGCCCACAGCTCCTGACATCCCCACAAGGAAAAGGATTGCCGGCGTCCCCACTCCGGCCGGCCTACTGGTGAGGACCGCCAGAGCGCCAAAGGTCAAAAGCGACACAGACGGCACCGCAAGCTCGGCCACTATAAAGCCCCGCCGGGTGCCGGCCGCAATGGCGCCACCGATCGCACCAAGCGCCGCCCCCGAGAGGAAGACCGCCCAGAACATGCCGATCTCTTCATAGACAGCGCCTCTTGCCGACTGAAATGCAAAGAGCAGAACCACCACCATCCCCATTATCGCCCAGCCTGTGCAAAAGAGCGCGGAGCGCTCAGCTGCGGCAGCCCTACCACGCCCACAGATCACATGCGCGACTGCCGCTCCTGCAAGAATGGCAGCCGCAAAGCCAGCCCACCAGGGCACATCCACTACGGCGGCAAGCCACATGGCCGACCGTACGGGCGATGCGGCAGCCCATCGCTCAAGCTGCATCCTGAAGGTAACGGGCCGATTGTCCGTGTTTACCCTGCCGTCAAGCTCTCTTAGGGAGTCGTTCAGATCGAGTGTGGGCCCGGGAGGCAGCATGATCCGGAATGCCTCCGGGTAGAGCGCAGAACTGACGCCGCGGGCTTCAAAGCGCTCTGTGAGCTCATCTTCGTCGGTGGACAGGATGCCATCCTGACCAGCTGCGATGAAAATCGACCGCTCGCCAGGCGTCGCGAGCACGTCGTCAAATACACTTGCCAGCGTCGCATAAATGTCTGCAGAAAGTCCGGCCACCTCTGCTGCCGGATCGCCATCCTGTATTGAAACCGGCACAGCTACTACTGCGTCCTCTCGCAGCGCACCTCGCATGCTTTCGTAAAATTCACGCGTATAAAGCATGTTAACAAGAAGCGTCGACGGCGCGCCGGGCCGTATAAAGACGCAGTCATAGCCTGCCTTTTCTGCCGCGGCACGCGCCACAAACTCAACCGGGTCCTCCCAGTGCACCGCAAATCTGCCCAGTTCGTACGCTTCGACACTCTCGTGTGGGATGAAGTCCAGCGTTACAGCAACCGCCTCGGCATCGCTCTCAACATAGTCTACCGTCTCAATCCCTGCATCCACCAACGCTGCAGCAAACTCAAGGCCGCCCCCGATCACAAGTACCTTGCGCGCGCGGCCCTGCTGGGCCGCGACAAGGTGAGCTTCAAGCTCGGTCTGAAGAGGTTCGGGAAATGTGGCGACCGCCTGTCCGTTGCTGTAGAGCGTGTAGCGGCCCTCATGAAGGTTGACCGTGAGGTTGCGATAGCGTGAGTTTGCAGTATCCATGACAACGCCCGGTGCGAGGGTGGCCATCCGCGCTATGTGCGAGTGCAGATCAAGCCTTGCAGCACTGCCTGAGAGCGCTACGACTGCACCCGCCACACCCAGAAGCCCCGCGCCGGTGGAAATCTTCACACATGTACCGGCGTCCAGTCGTCCTGCACGCCGTGCGGATACCGCTATTACCAGCGCAGTAACGCCCAGAGGCACATACGCCATGAAGGCGAAGGCGAAAGGCGTGACACGTCCCGCCAGCACAAAGCTGAAAAGTCCACCGCCGCAAGCGCCCCCGAGGACCTCGGCGACATACAGAAGGCTTACCGGCCGGCGAGCACCCAAATCCCGCCACAGCCGCGCAAGCACCGAGAAGACAAACCCCGCGAAAGCCGAAACGGGTGCCACAAAGGCCACAGACACAACGAGCAGCTTCCAAAGTCCTGCGACGGCCTCAACCTCTACAAGCATGAGTGAGCGGGACATTCGCACGGCAAGCAACACCGCCGGAAGCGCCACCATCCACGTCAAGAGGCACATCGAAAGAAGAGGTACAGATCCTACGCGCGCCGGCATCCCGACACGGCCCGCCCGGGCGCCTCCGGCAGCGCCTGCCGACCATCCGAAAACCAGCGCCGCCAGAGACATCTCGCCGGCCAGAAAAACCACGAGAAACTCACGCGCCAGCCATGAGTGAGACAAGACGGCAAACGCACCGCACACAAAGCTGAAGAAAAGCAGCACCACAGTCATCTCGCGCCCCGAATAGAGAACAGGGCACATGATACAGTGACGGTGCTGCTTTGACGAGTGTATTTAATGCGCCGCAAGAGAGAGGCAGGCGTTTCTCAAGGCAGCTTGAACTCCACCACCTCGCCCCCTTTGAGCGCGAAATCCTCGCCCGTGCGCTCGCCATTGACAAACGGCACCAGCGGCGTGCCTCCGACAGTGAAAAACCCCAGGCCGAACATCTCTTTCATCTGGCCGATCGTGGTGCCGGGAGCCACCTCAAGGGTCTTGTCGGTCGGGCAGCCGCGCTGCTGGCAGACAACCCGCACACCAGCACCGACCCCGTTTATGAAACGGCGAACGTACTCGGTGTCGAGATTTTTCCACATCGGTGCGAGTATCTGCTCCACCAGCGACATGTCCGCCTCAGAAATAAGATCCACAAGCAGTGCACGCTTGTCGACCTTGCCCGCAAGCCTGACTATGTCAACAGGTTTCATGTCGCAATTTCCCCTCAGCAAACCGCCCTGTCGCCGAGTGTGCCCGCCCTCCCGCGAGACACATGCCGGCATTAAGCAAAATATACAACACAAAGCCCCTCTCGGCAAACCGGCCAGGGACCATTTCCCCTATTTGCCACCAGTGATGATCCTCTAAGCGCCCTACCCTCGCTCGATGGCTTTAAGCGAAGACAGTGTCCGTTGCACGAACGCTTAAGCCCCGTGCTTGTCTCACGAGAGACCTGCCGCTGCTGTGCACGAGCTATAAGCCTTGGTTTTGCAACACGTTGCAGCTGACTTTTGCCATGAAGGCCCGCGCCGCGCCATGCTGCGATCTGGCGGCTCGCACTTGGCTGATCGGGACCGGCTGGAGGTTGTGTTTGCAACAAGAGGCTCCAAAGGTCCTGATCGCAGGCAATACAGAAGTCCCGCAGCTCTTTTTTGACTTTTGGGGTCTGCTTGCTGATATCAAAGCTTGATATGGTGCTCTTTGCCGTTAGAGTGGCGCTTTGGGAGAAACAATTGGAGCCTGTCGGGAGAAGCTATGCGGCTTACAGCACCCCTTTTCGGTGACGTCACGGCAGTCGAGAGCTGGGTCGCCGCGCTGCAGCGCAAGGGCTTTACCGCCGCGAGCGAGCTGCCTGTCGGCGATACCTGCGATGAGGCCGTCATTGATGAGTTTGCAAATGCCGCACGCGAAAATGATATCGTTATAGCCGAGGTCGGCGCGTGGTGCAACCCACTCTCCCCGGATGCCGACGAGCGCAGGGAGGCACTCCGATACTGCAAGCACCGACTGGCCCTTGCCGACCGCGTGGGAGCGCGGTGCTGCGTCAATATAGCCGGCTCACGCGGCCGCAAGTGGGACGGCCCCCACCCTGCAAACCTCACCGATGAATCTTTCACCATGATAGTCGCGACCGTCAGGGAGATTATCGACGATGTCAGACCGGAAAGGACATATTACACGCTTGAGACTATGCCGTGGATGTATCCGCACACCACCAAGGCTTACAAAAGGCTCCTGGCGGCCGTCGAACGAGACGCCTTTGCGGTTCATTTCGACCCGGTGAATATGCTCTGGAGCCCGCACAGATTTTTTCATAATGCGGAGCTCGTGGACGAGTTTGTAAGCGAACTCGCTCCCTTTATCCGCGCCTGCCATGCAAAGGACGCCGTACTTGCCGACTCGCCCCTTGTACATATCGACGAATGCTGCCCGGGCGACGGCGGGCTCGACTACGGGGCATACCTTCGGGCGCTTGACAGACTCGACCCTGACACGCCGCTGGTACTTGAGCACATGAAGCGCGAGGAGGACTTCGACCGCGGCCTTGCCCATATCCGCCTGGTCGCACGGCAGCAAGGCATCGCTCTACGCTGAAGGCGCGGCAGCCGGCCTTATGTGAAGATCCCGACCGAGCTGACTGAGGGGCAGGCCCTTCCGGCGCAGCTCTCTCGGGCCAGATAATGAAAGTCATCCACGGCCACGTGAGCAAGTCGTCCAGCCGCGCTGCTGGCAAAAGCGGCCCGCGTGCCCGTACCGAGTGCGAAAAACGCAGCGGCATGAGTAATGCGAAAAGGTGCTTGAGTGCTGCCTGTCTGGCAGGCAGGAAAATTTAATATGGGCGGCAGTTTTTGCGGAAACAGCGCTTGACAGAGCCGGCGACGTGATATAGTATATGCGTGTATACTTAAGTGGAGATGGTCCCATGCAGCACCCGCGCAAACTGGCCAAATTGTTTCGAGCGCTTTCGGTGGAAAGCCGGGTAAAGATAGTGCAGCTCTTGAAGACGCGCAGTTTCTGCGTCAGCGCGCTCGCGGCGCGCCTTGACATGACCCCTGCGGCTGTGTCACAGCATTTGCGCATAATGCGGGATGCTGACCTTGTTGTTGATCAAAAACAGGGGTACTACGTTCACTATCACCTGAATGAAAAGACTCTCGCCGCGTGGCGAGGGGACGTCGACCGGCTGCTGGCCCCTTCTCCCGGGACCGGCAAGTGTAGGAAAGGAGTATCGCAATGTCTTACAGCAGCGAGAAATTCCAAGGCTGTCAGAAAAGCGAAAATCTGAGAGGCAAGCCCGCCGATTGCACACCGGAGCAGATACGCGAGTGCCACGGTGACACCGCGGAACATCCGTGTGTTCAGCCTGTTGGCTGTGAGCATCCCGAAAAGCTAAAGGGCAAGCCCGGCGAATGCACACCTGAGCAGATAGCAGAATGCCACGGCTCTTCACAGGATCATCCCTGCACAAACGACAACGTGAGTTGAGCCACATGAACCAATATTATTCGAAGTTCAACAACACAGACCGTATACTTCGGGATGAGCTGGCAATCGACCGCACCATACTCTCAAACGAGAGAACGCTGCTGGCGTATCTGCGGTCGGGTGTTGCCCTTGTTATCGCTGGTGTCTCGATCATGCACTTTGCGGAAATGCTCTGGTTTCTCGTTCTGGGCATTGCATGCATTCCCGGCGGTATCGTCACCGCTTATGTCGGCATAGTACGATACCGCAGGATGAACCGTTCTATCTCGTTTGTGCGCCACAGGATGCCCGAGCCGGACAATGTCAAGGTGGCCGAATGACGCAGACGTGGATAGCGCTATTACGGCCAGGGTCGCATCGATGACTGATAACCCGCAGTACGCGATTTGAAGGGATGCCCCGAATGGCTGCCGATAGCTCCACCTCCATAGAAATCCGTGGACTCGCCAAAGCCTTCGAAGAGGTGCAGGCGGTCGCAGGCATTGATTTTGATGTGCAGGAGGGGGAGCTTTTCGGCTTTCTGGGCCCAAACGGCGCCGGCAAAACCACTACCATCAACGTGCTTACAGGCCTGGCGAGGCCCGATGCGGGCACCATACGCATTGCGGGCATAGACTGCTCTCGAAATCCAAAGGCCGCCCAGCACCTCATGGGCGTAGTTCCTGATGAGAGCAACCTGTACCCGGAGCTCTCCGGA
>SLPQ01000151.1 GCA_007131925.1 Candidatus Brocadiia bacterium
CCGTCAACCCCCGCCGGGCGGCGAGCCGAAATAGAAAAAGCCCCAGAAGCGAAAGCCCGCTAAGGGGCGCGCTTTCGAGGCGCTGCGCCATGCCCGGACTGCGGCGGCGCTTCGGCTTGTGCCGGCGAGGTTCATCACTCTCTCCAGGCCCGTCAACAATTCTGCGCGCACGTCTGTAACTTAACTAATACACCGGCGGACTACGAAAAGCAAGTGAAATCTTTTCATCCTCAGCGGCGCAAGCACGCATAAAGCGCTCCTCTTTGATCGACTCAAGATATCCTCCCTGTCTGCCGATTTTGATTGTGAACGCAGATTGTCACAAGCTGGTCCTTCAGGGGAGAGCAAGATCTTGAGATCGCTCGCAGCCGCAGTCGTCTTAGGAGCGCTCCTCTCAGGATGCGCGCCTGTTGAAGACCCCATACGCACTCCGTCATCTGCTGGTGCCGTGCGCATGAGAAACCTGGACGCCTTTGCACAAGGCTATCGCCCGGGTGTGGAGGCGCTCGCCGGGCACATGAGAGACAACCTCGACATCGACCCCGGCGAGTATTATGTGAACGTCAGAGTCGAGCGAGGTTCTGGATATTTTCACTTCACCGCGTGGCATCGCGCGGCCTTCGAACCCGAACATGCCAGAGTCTCCAACCCCGGCGGCCGGTGCTTTCGAATATCGTGGGACCCACAGACAGGAGCCTTTTCAGCGCCGGATTTCTGGCCCTGATCTGTCGCATCAGTCCGCTGCTCTGGATATAAGGGCTGTTGAGGAGAGCTTTGCGGAGTGCAGCCCCCCGCGCGCCCGTGAGCAGCCACTCTTTGCGCATGACATTCAGTCATTATTCCTTGCCGAGGGCGTTTTCTGCGGCTGAATAGCTCAAATCCGGCTGTTTTCCGGTGATTCGGAAAGATTTATGGGTGAAAAGAGAAGCGGGCGGAGGCCTGGGGGGGTAGCCATCCGCCCGCTAAGGAAGGAGGTGGTGTCGGTCCTTCGCTTATTATGACACGGAGCGTGTGGCGGCTGTTCCCGGCGTGGTGAAATTTCTTCCATATCACGCGTATCTTCCGACTTTAAGTCAGGGCAAAATCTGGGCGAGCCCGCGCACACCGGCTAAGGCACGCCTCGCCCGGCAGCCCAGCCACACCGGAGGCGCCGGGGGCTGAGCTTTTCGCGGGCCTGACAGGCGCATTAGGGAGCGCTGAGGCACTCGAAGGCCGCCGCGAGCGACGCCCTACATCTCTACCAGCGCTACCGGCACCGACACTGTGAATGTGGCACCCTGGCCCTTCCGGCTCTCAAGCGATATCTCGCCGCCGAGAAGGTCCGTGAGAGCCTTTGCGATATAGAGTCCCAGGCCAAGCCCCTCGTGCGTGCGGGCAGGGCCGGCCGACCCCTGGCGAAAGCGCCGCCAGATCTTCTCCCTTTCGGCTTCGTCGATGCCCGGCCCCGTGTCTTTGACCGAGAAAACGAGCGTCTTTTCGTCAAGGTGGGCCGATATCGTGACACGCCCTCCCGGAGAGGTGAACTTCACGGCGTTGGAGGCAAGGTTGGTCAAGATCTGGCTGAGCTTGACCTCGTCGGTAATGACGGTGGGCATCCCGGAATTGACATCAGCGGCGATCTCAACGCATCGCCCTGCGCTCTCAAGCTGCGAGATGACCTCCGATATGAGGCCGGGGACAAAGACCGGGCCGCTGCTCAGGCGGACGCTGCCACTCTCGAGGCGGGCGAAGTTCAAGAGCTCCGAGAGGAGCTCGAGCAGGCGATAGCCGGCCTTTCGGATGTTTCGAACGTAGCGCACCTGCTCTTCGGGCGCGCTATCGCGCATTTCGCTCAGCAGGACGTCGGCGAAGCCTATGATGGAGTTTAGCGGTGTCCTGAGCTCGTGGCTCATGTTCGCTACAAACTCGCTTTTGGCGCGAGCCGTCTCGTAGAGTGCGAGGTTGGCCCGCGCCAGCTCTTCGACCTTTTCCTCGAGCTCGGCGTTGAGCGCCTCAAGCTCAAGACGCGCATTTCCCGAGTCATCTGCTGGCAAACTACGCCCCTCCATCCGCACGCCTGCGCAATCATCATATCTTCGGCGAGGGGCGCGCCCCGGCTTTAGCCCATGCAAGAGGTACCGTCATCGAGCTCTATTTTGCTGTTTGCAGGAAACACTTGCCCAATATAAGATATCGAGGAAAGGTCTTGGTAGATCTTAGCTCTTGCGGTGGTAAGCCAATGCAGCAGGGCGATATAGTGTCCTACGGTGAAATCTGTATGCAGGAAGGCGTCACGCTCCAGCGCGGCATGAATTTTCGCCTCAAAGGCAAGTCGAGCGTGATTCTCATGAGCGTGCGAAAGGGTGCACCTTACGCGGACAGGTTAGAGGATGACGGTCGTGTACTGATCTACGAGGGGCACGACGTCCCACGTCGCAAAGACGGTCCGGACCCCAAGACGGTCGACCAGACTGCATACACCGATGGGGGGACGATTACAGAAAACGGCCGTTTTTTCGAGGCAGCCTGCAGATTCAAGAATGGTCAGGCTGAGCCGGAACGCGTACGAGTATATGAGAAACTGCGGCCCGGCATATGGGCATACAATGGTTTGTTTCGCCTTGCAGATGCGTGGCAGGAGCAAGCTGGCATTCGCTCGGTTTTCAAGTTCAGACTCGAGCTGATCGATCAACTGCCACAAGGCGAGCACGATGGTGCCTTAGAACTAGATCACAGCCGCGTTATCCCCAGCGCCGTCAAGCTGGAGGTCTGGCGCCGGGACAAGGCCAGGTGCGTTATGTGCGGTGCCCGGGAAAACCTTCATTTCGACCACATAATCCCTCACTCAAAGGGCGGATCATCCCTGGTCTCGGAGAACGTCCAGCTTCTCTGTGCGAGGCACAACCTGGAGAAACACGACCGTATTGAGTGACGGACCGCGGCTGCCTAACGCGGCTCAATAATCTTTGCCCGCAGATCATCCGAAAACAGCTTCCCCCGAAATGCCCGCTTTCCAAGCAGGTGATAGCCTATGCGTGCCTTAATGCGCCTGGACAGGCGGCGGCGCGTGCGGCTTTCGGCAGTAAGCCGCCCTATGAAGCGTTCATACCGGCCGCGAAAGTCATCCGGCTCCCGCTTGAAGCCCATGCAAAAGACCGTCGAGGGCGTTGTGGGCCAGCCGCGGCTGCCGACTATACGCCAGGCAAAGCCGTCAGTCGCCCGCTCCAGCGCCTCCGGAGTCATACGCCAGAAGTCCCCCGGATAGTCATGCACCTTGAAGTGAAACGGCACGCTCACCACCGCCATGCCGTCATCTGCCGTCACGCGCACGATCTCACTAAAGCCCTTCTGAATCTCGTAAACGTGCTCGAGCGTGTTAAGGCACAGAAGTGTCCCCACCGAGCCGTCAGCAGCCGACAGCGCCGTCACATCCTCCAGCCGGTCCACACGCGGACCCTCACGCATGTCGCAGCCGACATACCGCGCTCCCGGAAAAATCTCCCGCAGATCGCCGCAGTCCTCCTGCCCTTCGACCCTGTAAGAGCCGATCTCCCACACCGGCGCGCGCACGCCAAAGGTCTCCGCGCCGCACTTGACAAGGCTGTAGCTGAAACTGTCCATGCGCGCTCCTTATGCCTATGTGCAGGCCCCCGCCGAAAGGCAGGCAAGGGTCATGCCGCAGAGACATTATCGAGCTTCAGGGCCCTATGACAAGGCCCGCCGCCCCGCGCGCGCTGAGCCGACACGATGCAACCTCACCGGGAATGCACCTGCCCTCCCGCGATGCGCACGTGCAGTGATGCACCTGTTTAATCCGACGTGAAGATGGGCTCTATGCCCTGGGCGGCCGCGGCAATCTGTTTCTCTTCGGCTGCACTTGTCGGCCTGAAGTGCTCGGCGGCGTCGGCCAGCCACCAAAGCAGTTCGGCATGACCGGGGCTCACCGCAGAGGTAATCGGCCTCGAAAACGCCCAGCGTACGGCCATGCGGGCCTCTTTTTCGTCGAGGACCGGCATGTACCAGCACTTGGGCCAGGTGCGCTCCTGGCCCTGCCGCCAGCTCGTCCGTGCGAGAACCTTAAGAGCGAGTATGCCCATTTCGCGAGAGAGGGCCTCTTTGAGCACCTCCTGGCCAAAGCGCCCCTGGTACCACGTCACGTAGTTGAGGGGAAAGAGGATGGTATCGAAGTCAAACCTCTCCATCATCGCCAGTGCCGCCTCCTCGCTGTGCGCACTGAAGCCCAGAAGACGGGTGAGGCCCTTTTCCCTGGCATCCCGCAGAGCATCGAGCGCACCGCCGCTTTCTGTGACGGCATCCACCTCGTGCAGATTGGCGATCCCGTGAATCTGGTACAGGTCGAGGTGGTCCGTGCGCAGCTTTTCCAGTGACTCGCCGAGCTGGCGTTCAGCATCGGCGCGTGTGCGCTCGGCGGTCTTGCAGGCAAGAAAGACCTCATCGCGAAAGGGCTCGAGGGCAGGGCCGAGGCGCTCTTCGGCATTACCGTAGGTAGGCGCTACGTCGAAATAATTGATCCCTCGCCCGATGGCCTTGCGCACGAGTGCCGCAGAATAACCCGGCGACTCATCCATGACGGCAATGCCGCCGAAGCCCGCGATCGAGAGCATGTAATCTGTCTTTGCAAGCCTGCGCTGTTGCATTTGCAAAAGCCCCCTGTTATCTCGCCTCGCACGCCCCGAGGTCTATCTGCTGGATTGGCTAAGAACCCATCTTGAGAAGACGGGCATTCACTGCCACTATAACCGTGGAGAGCGACATGACAAGCGCGCCGCCCGCCGGCGGCAGTATGATTCCCCACCCTGCGAGGACTCCTGCGGCCAGGGGGATTGCAAAGACGTTGTAACCGGTGGCCCACGCGAGGTTCTGGACCATCTTTCTATGCGTCGCCCGCGCAAGGCGGATAATGCCGACCACGTCCCGGGGGTCTGAGCGTACGAGTATTATGTCGGCGGTCTCGGCGGCAACGTCGGTACCTGCTCCGATTGCAATGCCGACATCGGCGGTGGCAAGAGCGGGGGCGTCGTTTATGCCGTCACCGGTCATTGCCACCAGCACGCCGCGCGACTGTATCTGGCGGACTTTCTCGGCCTTCTGATCCGGCAGGACCTCGGCAAAGTACTCATCGAGGCCGACCTGACCGGCCACCCATGACGCGACAGCCTCGTTGTCGCCGGTCAGCATGATGCAGGTAACGCCCATCTCTCTAAGGGAGCTGACGGCCTCGGCGGACTCCTCACGGATGACGTCGGCCAGGGCTAATGCGCCTACCGGCCTGTCGTCGACAAGGACAAAAATGAGCGTCTTGCCCTCGCCACGAAGCTCTTCCAGGCGCTCATGCGTGGCCTCGATGCCCTTTTCGGCAAGATAGCCGGGGCTGACGACCTTTACAGCGCGCGAGTCCACGAGGCCCTCTACGCCACGGCCGGTTATCGAGCGAAAGTCCTCCACCTTGCGCGTCTGGCCGGCAGACTCCACTACCCCGCGGGCGATGGGATGCTCGCTTCTGGCCTCGAGGGATGCAGCCAATGTGAGTATTTCGTCTTGTGAAAAGTCTTCGTCAAGGCTTATGGTGTCTGTCACGCCAAACCTGCCGAGCGTGAGGGTTCCGGTCTTGTCGAAGATGACCGCGTCGATGCGCCGTGCGCGCTCGAAGGATGTGCGGTTGCGGATGAGAAGCCCCGCGCCGGCGGCAAGCCCAGTGGATACCGCCACTACCAGCGGTATGGCAAGACCCAGGGCATGCGGACACGTGATGACCATGACGGTGACGGTGCGCTCGAGCGCATAGTGAAACTCCCGGCCCACCGGCCCCAGCCAGACAAACAGGGTCAGGCCGCCTGCGACCAGGGCGATGACGGTCAGGTAAAAAGCCGCCCGGTTGGCGAGGTTTTCCGTTTTCGACTTTGAGGCCTGCGCCTGCTTGACGAGATCTATGACGCGCGCGATGTAGGAGTCTTTGCCGGTCTTGGTGACCTCGAGCGTCAGAGAGCCTTCGCCGTTCAACGCGCCGGCGACGACCTCGCTTCCAGGCTCCTTGTCGACAGGCATCGACTCGCCCGTCAGCATGGACTCGTTGACGCTGGATGCGCCCTCTATGACCTGCCCGTCGGCGGGTATCTTCTCACCGGGCCTTACCAGCACCCTGTCATGCACCTCGAGCGCGGAGAGCTCTACGTCTTCGGTCGATCCATCTTCGCGCAGGCGGCGAGCCTTGCCCGGTAGAAGTGCAGCCAGGCTCTCCAGCGCGCGCGAGGCGCCCATGAGCGACTTCATCTCGATCCAGTGGCCAAGAAGCATGATGACCACAAGGGTCGCCAGCTCCCAGAAAAACATCTCGCCCGGCACACCAAAAACAACCGCAGCACTGTAAATGTAAGCAACGGAGATCGCCAGCGCGACAAGCGTCATCATGCCGGGAGACCGGCGCGACAGCTCGTCTTTAAGGCCCTTGAGAAACGGCCAGCCTCCGTAAAAGTATATCACCGTGGAGAGCGTGAGGTTCACATATACATCGCCCGGAAAGGCCAGCACCTCCTCGAGGCCCAGCCACTCGCGGATCATCGGCGACAAGAGAAGCACCGGCATCGTCAAAACAAGAGCGACCCAGAAACGCCGCCGGAAGTCCGCCACCATCATCTCATGATGGCCCTCGTGCCCTTCGTGCCCTTCGTGCCCTTCGTGCCCCTCGTGCCCCTCGTGACCCTCGTGGCCCTCGTGGTCTTCGTGCCCCTCATGACTGCCGCTCATTCTGTGCCCTCCGTGGGGATCGTCTCCGTATTGCCGGTCGCTCGGGTCATTGGAAGCATAACCAGAGGGTGGCTCACCCTGTCTCTGCGGGCTGCCGTGGCTGCCGGCCGGCTTTTCTTTTGCCTCGTCGCTATCATTACGGCCCATGATATGCCCCTCGAAGTACTCGCCCCTGCGGTTTCAACCGCTGAGCTTCAGCGCGATTTCGGCTACGCGGCGTCCCTGGAAGCGCGCGATGGCCAGCTCGTTTTCCGACGGCATGCGCTTGCCGTCCGGCCCCGCAATGGTCGAGGCTCCATAGGGGCTGCCGCCGCTTATCTCATCTATGGTGGACTGTCTCTTTTCCGTGTATGGGACTCCGACTATGATCATGCCCTGGTGCAGGAGAGGTGCGTAAAAGGTCAGGCTGGTAGTCTCCTGCCCGCCGTGCTGGGTATTTGACGAGGTGAAGACGGAGGCGACCTTTCCGACCAGGGCGTTGGAGGCCCATAGCGCCCCGGTGGCATCTATATATGCCTTCATCTGTGCACACATGTTTCCAAAGCGGGTGGGCGTGCCGAATATGATCCCGTCCGCCTCAGTGAGTGTGTCCATGTCTGCGGTGGGTATGTCGGCAAACTGCCTTCGCGCGTCGAGCGCGCCCATCTTGCCGAGTACCTCATCGCTGAGCGTCTCGGGAACCTGCAACAGCTTCGCCTCGACACCCTTGACCTCGGCGGCGCCATCTCGCTGGGCCTGTGCCATTCGCCAGATGTGCCCGTACATGCTGTAAAAGACCACGTTTACCTTTGCCATGCCTCAAACCTCCTTTTGCGATGGTAAATGCACTCAACCGGTGCACGGCTGCACCCGCCACCTCAAAAAGGTGGACAGCGAAGGGAGGTCTTTTTCTCCAGAAAGCACCCGAGAACGCCAAGAACTGGCGCCCGGAAAGTAATGCAGGGTGCGATTTATCCCGCGCGGGAGGTGCCGTCACCCCCACGGCGAGCACGCAAAGAGGGTGTGCCCCCTCACGCGGACGCTTGCAAATGCGCTGCCCTGGCGATATAAACAACATAAGACCGCACGAGATAGGGGGAAAAAATGCCCGATCCTGTAAAGACCAGCATCCGCCGCTTACATAAGGAGCTCTCGACCGGCAGGGTCACCGAGCAATCCTGTCCCCCCGCGCTTAAGGACCTCATCGAGGCGCACGCGCGACAGTCCATCGCCCGAAACGAGGGTCTGTCATGACGAGCGCATCGCCGCTGCGTCGCTATCTCAACGAGCTGTCCGCCATATACGGCACCGGCGGTGCAATGCCTGAAACATCCGGCTATGGAGCGCTTGAGCGTCTCTTCGGAGAGATCGGAGGCGCGCTGAGGCCGCGTGTGCGTGCGGTAATGCAGCTTCAGAATCTTGGCGCCGGTTCGCCTGACGGCGGTTTCTTCACCGACGACCAGGTGCAGGATTTTCGCAACGGCAAGCCGCTTGGGGGGCAGATGCCCGCGCGCGGAGTCATTGAGGTAAAGCCCTTTGACGACGACTCCGTTCGTACTGCACGGGGTCCCCAGGTCAGCAGATACTGGGAGCACTACCGTCAGGTCCTCGTCACCAACTATCACGACTTTCTCTTCCTGAGCGAAGATGAGAACTCCCGCCCCCTTATCCTCGACAGCTACCATCTGGCCGGCAACGCGGAGGCCTTCCGGCACGTACTGGCGCATCCTGCCGCCGCGCAGAAGGAAGCGGAGCGTTTCTTTGAGTTTCTGCGTCGCGTCATGCGCCACGCGGCGCCGCTTGCGCGTCCGGAAGACGTCGCGTGGTTCCTGGCATCCTACGCGCGCGAGGCGGCCTCGCGCGTAAAGGCCGCCGGATCACTGCGAGGCCTCGGCATCCTGCGCGGCGCTCTCGAAGAGGCGCTCGGCCTAAAGTTCGAGGGTGAAAAGGGCGACCACTTTTTCCGGGCCACGCTCGTGCAGACGATATTTTACGGGATCTTTTCCTCGTGGGTTCTCTGGTCTCGCGGAGCCGCCGGCTCCGGTGCGGTATTCAACTGGCATGAAGCCTCCTGGTACCTGCACGTGCCGATGATCGCGAAGCTCTTCGAGGAGATAGTCACGCCCAGCCGCCTCAAGCCTCTCGGCCTCGAAGAAGTCCTCGACTGGACGGGCGCGCTCTTGAACCGGGTGGACCGCGCCGAGTTTTTCAAGCGCTTCGAAGAAGAGCACGCCGTACAGTACTTCTATGAGCCGTTTCTGCGCGACTACGATCCGGAGCTGCGAAAGGATCTGGGCGTCTGGTACACGCCGCCGGAGATAGTCAAGTACCAGGTCGGCCGCGTCGATGCCGTCCTGCGCAGCGAGCTCGGCCTTGCGCGCGGCCTCGCCGATGACAACGTCTACATACTCGACCCGGCCTGCGGCACCGGCGCGTACCTTGTCGAGACTCTCGAAAGGATCCACGAAACGCTCGAACGGGAGGCCGGGCGCGACCTCGCGCCGCACCTTCTGAAGCAGGCCGCCCTGAAGCGCGTCTTCGGCTTTGAGATACTTCCGGCGCCTTTTGTCGTCTCGCATCTTCAGATGGGCCTCAAGCTGCGCTCGCTCGGCGCACCGCTGGCCGAGAGCGAGCGGGCCGGTGTCTACCTGACCAACTCGCTGACCGGCTGGGAGCCGCCGGAGAAACCCAAGGACATGCTCCCGTTCCCTGAGCTGCAGGCCGAGCGCGACGCCGCCGACCATGTAAAGCAGCAGACGCCCATCCTCGTCGTGATCGGCAATCCTCCCTACAACGCCTTTGCCGGCACCAGCGGCGAGGAGGAGATGGGCCTCGTGGACGCCTACAAGGAGGGCCTCACCACGCCGGTCGAAAAGGGCGGCTGGGGCATAAGGAAGTTCAACCTCGACGACCTCTACGTGCGCTTCTTCCGGATCGCCGAGAGAAGAATCGTCACGAGCGGCAGAGGCGTCGTGTCGTATATATCGAACTTCTCATACCTTCGCGACCCCTCCTTCGTGGTTGTGCGAAAGCGCTTTCTCGACGAGTTCGACAGGCTGTGGTTCGACTGCATGAACGGAGACAGCCGCGAAACGGGCAAGCTGACGCCGGACGGCAAGCCCGATCCGAGCGTCTTCTCGACAAGACAGACACCGGTCGGCATTCGAGTCGGCACCGCCGTCTCGATCCTCGTCCGGAAGTCCGAACGAGAGACAAAGCCCATCGTTTACTACCGGGACTTCTGGGGGGCAAATAAGCGACTGGAACTCCTCGACAGTCTCAACGAGAAGGATTTCGACAGTCATTACCGCATCGCCGAACCGGCACCGGAAAACAGGTATCTATTCCGGCCGCAGTGTGTGGCACCCAAGTACCTGTGTTGGCCAACGTCACAGGCTCTTGCGGCGGGAGTCTATAATGGCCCTGTCGAACGCCGGGGCAACAGTCTAATAGCAATCAAGAGCGACAAGTATCGACTGTATCACCTTAAGTCTTATCTGGATGAAGCCTTGTCAGATGAAGAGATAGCAGCAGCAGTTCCTGAATTCATGCGTTCTTCTGGAGAGTTTAGAGCTCCAGAAGCGCGCGCGCAACTTAAGGTCAGGACTGACTTCGACGAGACGAACATAGTACCATATCTATACAAACCTTTTGACCATAGGCTGGCATATCTCGATTCCCGAATAGCTCCGCTGTTTTCGCGTCCGAGCCCAGCCCTGCTACAGCATGCCCGAATTGGCCGCAACACGTTCTTCATTGCGCGTGACACAGCTGATAAGTCTCCGGAAGGCCCTCCGTTCTTTTTCTCCCGCTTCGTCTGTGACTATGATTGCATATCGGGCCATGCCCGTCACTTTCCAATGTTTCTTGAAACTCGCGGGCGGAAGTCTAAAAATGAAAAAACTGAGAGCATGTTTGATGAAGACCCCGAGTCACGCGTCAGTGCCAATCTCTCGCCCACCGCGCGCGATTACCTTGCGTCCCTCGGCATCGACAATCCCGACGCCGACGCCGAGACCGCCGGGCTCATCTGGATGCACGCGCTCGCGATCGGCTACTCGCCGCTCTATCTTGGCGAGAATGCCGACGGCATACGCCACGACTGGCCGCGCATACCGCTGCCCGCGTCGCGCGAGCGACTCGTCGCGTCGGCCGCGCTTGGGCGGGAGGTCGCCGCGCTGCTCGACGTCGAGTCCGAGCCGGCGGGAGGCTTCGCGCGAGCGGCGCTTGACGCGCTCGGCGGCGTGGCCGTCTTTACCCGTGACGGCTCCGCCGGGGAGCCATTCGCGCTGACGGCGGGCTGGGGGCACGCGGGAGCGCGCGGGGCCACGATGCCCGGCCAGGGCAAACGGGAGGAGCGCCGGTACGCCGAGCGTGAGCGGGCCGGTCTCGAAGAGGCGGCGCGGTCGCTGGGCATCCCGCCGGACGAGGCGATCGAGCGACTGGGCGGGACGACGCTCGACGTATATCTCAACGACGCGGAATACTGGCGCAACGTGCCGTCGGCGGTCTGGAACTACTATATCGGCGGATACCAGATCATCAAGAAATGGCTCAGTTATCGCGAAAAGGCGCTTCTCGGCAGGGTGCTCAAGGCCGACGAGGTCGCTTACGTGACACAGATGACCCGCAGGCTCGCGGCGCTGCGGCTTCTTGAGGGCCGCCTTGATGAGAACTACAGGCTGGCCGTTGCAGAGACTTGGGCCTGGCCTATGAGGTAGCGCGCGGATCATCCCGCGCAGGATGGACCCCGCATCGCGGCGGCGGCGCTATGGGCCCGTCCAGTCGCCGAGCTCATGAACGGTCACATCGGTGTCACGCCTGAGAGAGGGGGTGAAAAGGGCTGCGCGCAGTCGCGGGTTTTCGCGGATGTCGCTGAAGGCGAATATCTTGTCGACGTCGAGCCGGCCGTCCTTCTCGGTGACGCTCACCGGCAGCAGCCTCTCGGTGTCGATCTCGACCTCGGCGGTTGTAAAGTCGGCCTCGACATCTTCGGCGGGCACGAGCGTAAGCACCCGCCTCGAGGGGCGCTGGTCGTCCTCGGGCCCGAGGGTCATGTGAAAGTTTTCCTGCAGCTCCAGAAAGCGCGTAGAGAGACCGATGATCTCGGGATTCTTATCGGGGGCGAGCTCGACCACCTCGGCGGAGTTTAGATCGACCTTGTAATCGACGATCTGATCCGTGCGTATCCAGATGCGCCGCGGGTAGGGTTCTGTGAACTCGATGAACATATCAGATGGCTTTCGCACGTAGACCCTGCCGGTGGAAACGGAGGTCCGGCCGCTGAAGTTTTCGCGCCGCGTGTAGGTCAGACCCGCCTCGAGCGTCTCAAGGGACTCGGCGCGCTCATCAATGGCGCGAAGAAACTCCTCGAGAGCCTGATCCTGCCCTCCAGCCCCGGCAGCCGCCCCCTCTTCGACGGCGGCTGTCGCCGCACCGGCGATGCAGAAGGCCATCACAATGTATGAGAAAACGACCTTACTCATTCTATGCCCCAGCTTGATCACTCCACAGAATTACTCCACAGAAGTTTAATACATATGACGTCCCGGTGTCCCACATATTCACGCAAAGAGCACCCGGCGCCCGGCGGTCTCGAAGCTGGCCGGAAGACGCCCGGCACCATGCCTTCAGTTTCGTACTCTTTCGCGCGTCAGGCGCGTCCGCAGCAGCTCACATCGCCGCGTCTATCGACTCGATATGGCCCGCAAAGACAGCTCTCCACTCATCGAGAGTCTTTCCTGAAACGCTTGTGCGAGGCTTTTTCGACGGGCGATAGTCTTCAACGCTCGGGTACGCCGGCGCATCGGCGAGAAGCTCCTGGAGCGCTTTTTCGGCTGCGTCCGCCTCGGCGCGCGCCCGGCCGGCAGCGCGCGCGGCAGCCACGCGACCCTGAAGCGTCGCAAAGTACCGGTAGTCATCTATCGCGTTTGCCACAAGCTCGACGCGCGGACGGTCTATCGGCCCGTCGGGCCCCGGCACAGTCACACCCCACTTGAAGCCGACGTGAAACGGCTGAAACGGCACAAGGTCCCACTGGTAGTGCCACTGCCAGAAGGCCTTGGCGCCCGCCGCGGCCACCTCGAGGCCGAAATCATACCTGTCCCACATGATCGCGTTGAAGTACGCCAGGTCAGGCCTGCCTTTTTCCATGCAGTGCCTGATGAAACGGCTCGACTGGTCCCAGGGGTGCGTACCCAGCACGTCCACGTGATCGACAAGGTGTACGTAATCGACTCCGGAGTTTTCATCGCGCATGGGGTCCACATAGACGCGCGCGCCGGGGACATTAGCGCGAATCAGGTCGCAGTAACGGATCGTGTCCTCTATGTTGCGGTTCCAGCGGTTTGTGTTTCGCTCGCGCGGCTCGTCGGAGGGGTACATGAGCACATTGAGCCCCTTTGACTCGAAGTACGCCTGCAGCTTGGTGACCACGTCGAGATAGCGTGCGTTGAAAAGCTCGCTGAACTCCTCGACCTTGTCCTCCTCAGGTATCGATGAGATGTCCTCGGGCTCCATGTAGTCGCCGTAGCGCGTCTCGGGAAAGAGATGCCGGGCAACGTCCGGCAGGAGAAACACCATGCCCGGGCAGTCAGGCCCCGACAGACCGTACTTGAGGCACACCTCCGTCTCGATGTCGAGTACAGTCATGTCCAGCTCGACGTTCGGGCCGTCCACGCCCTTCAGGATGGGCGCGGTAAAGCTGTAACCGGTGCAGCCGCGCGCCTTCAGGTGTGCCGCCTCGGCCTCATTCAACCGCCGGAAATAGTCCATCTTCTCCGGCAGAAAGTACATCATGCAGTAGTTCATGTTGTAGGGACTGTGGCGCCACCAGGCGTACGATACGCCGTGGTCCTCGTCGAGAGAAAAGGGGCGGACCTCCGCCTCAAGATCCACGCTGGAGGTGCCGCCGGAGGCCGACCTTATGCGCACCTGCCCCCGGTAGATGCCCGCGGCGTCCTCCGGTGGCGTCAGTGTCAGGAAAAAGCGCACATTCGCCCCCGGAAAGGTCACTGCGGTAGACGCCGGCCATAGTATCCAGGGCGTCAGCGAGGCCGGCCAGCCGCTCCAGCCGTACTTGAGCACCCATACCTCGACCGCCGAAGCCGGGATCGTGCCGGCATCGCCCGTGAGGTCGCCGACCTCGACGGTGAGCTCGCCGATCTCGTCCAGAGGCGTGACCGTGAAAGTAGCCGTCTCGCGCTGGCCGCGCGCGGCGGCCACCTTGAGTGATCCAGGTGAGAGCTCATTCTCAGAGGGGAGATCGTAGACGCCTACCTCCTCAAACGTCGGGCGGCTCCAGAGGACAAAACCACGCTTTCTGTCTTCGCTCGAGGCCGCGACAGCCCCCTGGGGGCGCGGCGGCTCCTGGGCGGCCTCGGCAAAGCACGCCCTGCGCGCGTCGTCTACGGCATCGGCGCACCTGCTGAAGCCGGCCGCCGGCGCGATGAGAAGGCCAAAGCCGGCGAGCGTGTCGCGCCATTCGAGCTCGACTGACCCGCCCGAGACCTCAAAATCGAAGTCATGTTCCTGGTAAAACGGCTTTATGTACTTTTCGAAGACATCCTCGCCTGGCTCAAACCAGTTGTCGATGCCCTGGAAGTGGCCCTCTGAGGTGTAGTAAGTGTCGGCGTGGGCAGCCTTTGAAGCGACCTCGGCGCCGTTGACCCACAGCGAAAAGGACCGCACCGGCACGATCTTATTGGTGTAGTTGCCGCCGTAAAAGCGCGCGCGGTATGACCCGTCGGGCAGGTCCACCCTCAGCGCTGCCGGCTCACTGACCATGTCACCGAAAATCCAGGTCCCGCCCAGCTCATCAAGAGACTTGGCGCTGGTGCCGGCGAGCGCCTCCGATCCTCTCGTCCAGCCAAAGCCGCGCCAGGGGGCGTACTCGCTCTTCTCGTGCAGCAGGGCCGCGCCGTTAATGATCCTGCCTCCCAGCGGCCCAAAATCAATGAGGACTGTGTCGTCGCTCCGCTCGACGACAGGGTCGGCCGCGCGGCGCAGATGAAACTGATAGAGCCACAGGTCGCGCTCAAACTTCTCTTGTGAGCGAATTTCGATCTCCATTTTGCGAACCATAGAGAGGTCCAGCGGCTCGCCGGAGTCGGTGCGTATCTCGCAAAGCGGTATTTCAAGCTGGTTGCGGCTGCGGCAGATCCAGATATTGTCTGCCCTGCAGGTGGCGCCGGCGCCGTCAGTGAGCACAAGATGCATGTTTATCATGAACTCGCTGCCGTTCTCGAAATTGAAGACCAGCTTCTCATAGCCCGACCAGTCCGACGGCATGCCGCTGTCGGCATCGTACGAGAGCGTCGTGAAGCCCTCACCGCCCAGAAGCACCAGGTGCATCGCGCCTCCCCTGACCGCCTCCATCTCGAGCGCCACACCCTCAATATCGGCGCCGTCCTCGGTGGTGGACGTCCACTCGGCGCGCGCGCCGCTTACCTTCCAGGAGTTTATCTCGTCCTCGTCGCGAAAGTTGCATACGAACTTCATATTGCCATCTGAGCCCCCCATGGCAAAGGCCGCGGCAAGTCCGAGCAACACGATCAGCACAGCCGACAGAAAAAGCATGAAACGCCTCCATATCCCGCATGTCCCGTGTGAAGAACCTTCCCTGAATACCAGCCCGGCATTATTGCGATGCACCCCCGTGACTTCAATCCCCAAAATCGCGGCTTTCGCGCGGCGGCTGCAATCCGCCGTTTCTATGTGCGTGTTCGTTTGCGTGGAGAGTGAAAGAGCACCTCGTGCACAAGCACACCCGTAAAAACGGCTCCGACTATAACGGCCAATCCCATCACGCAGGCCAGCAAGGTGCCGGACAATTGAGCCACAGAGCTCCCAAAGGGGCACTCCATACCGCTGGGGGCAATGTGGAGCAGCGTGCTCATAAGCGGGATCGCACTCACAAGCCAGATCAGACAGGCGCTTGCGAGAGAGATCAGCGCCCCCTTCAGGCTGACTCTCGCACGCTTCTCCGCCTCTTGCAGGTCTTCAATGTCCTCGGCGATATAGTCGAGCGCCTTGGAACTCGGCTGATTCGTATACTTGCCGGCCGCATCTGATATTTCCTTGCATAGTTGGTGGAGCGTGACGAGTTCGGGCCTTTCGGTAACAAGCTTCCCCCACAGGTCGATAAATACTTGCCTGGCATGGAGATTTCTGGTGGTGATGTTATCTTTTCGCCGATCTCGGGGGAGGCGAGAGCAAATGTAATGGACAACCTCATCACTTAGGTCTCGCTCGGACAGATCGGCGCTGATGAACTCTTTCAGCTCATCGAGCTCACGCGAGTCCACGGAAGGTCCGCCAGGCGTCTCTTTGGAGTTTTTTTCAGCTCTGTCGGCCTCTTCTAGGTCCGCGATAAGGCCGGTTTTGTGCAGTTCCAGAAGCCTGCGGACAATTTGCGCGCCTCGCTCAAATGCGTGACGTATCTGCGACTCCTTGCGGTTTGCCAGGCTCTGCAGAAAGAAGGTGCCCAAGACGGCCGTAAAGGCCAGGGCTCCCAACGCCAATGTTCCGCCCACTGTCATGAACTGGTCCATGAGCACCTCCACGACATGTAAAAGGCCCTTACTCCTCGGGCTGGTCCTCGTCCTCGTCGTCGAGGGCGTGCTCAAGTGCGCCTTCTACAGCGGCGGCCCGCTCGGCCTCGGTCTCTTGGACCTCTTCCTCCTCGGTCTCTTCGGCGAGCTTTGCCACGCATGCGACGCGGTCGCCATCGTTGAGGCGGATGACGCGCACCCCCTGGGTGGCTCTGCCGATTGTCGAGATCTTGCGCACGGGGCAGCGCATGAGCATGCCGCCGGTGGTTATGACCATTATCTCGTCATCATCGGTGACTGCGAGAATGGCCACCACCTTGCCGTTTCGCTGGGAGGTGCGGATGCTGATCAGGCCCTGGCCTGCGCGCTTCTGCAGGCGGTACTCGTCGAGGCCGGTACGCTTACCGTAGCCGTTTTCCGAGACAGTCAGCAGGGTGTACTCCGCTTCAGCCTTTACCGCGCCTATCACGTAGTCGCCTTTGCTGAGCGATATGCCCTTGACGCCGCGGGTGGCTCGGCCCTGGTCTCTCAGCTCGATCTCGCTGAAGCGTATGGCCTTTCCGTCGCGGGTGGCGAGGATGACCTCGTCGTTGCCGTGCGTGAGGATGACGGAGACGAGGCGGTCGTTTTTGTCGAGGTTGATGGCGATGATGCCGGCGGCGCGGGGGTTGCCGTAGGCGGAGAGCTTTGTCTTTTTGACGATGCCCTTTCTGGTGACCATGAGCAGCCGGCGCTCGTCGAAGTTTCGCACGGGGATGGATGAGGTTATCTGCGCCCCCTGGGAGAGGTTCAGCAGGTTCACTATGGCTCTTCCGCGCGCCGTGCGCGACATCTGCGGTATGTCGTAGACCTTCTGCCAGTGCACCATACCGTCGTCTGTGAAGAAGAGTATGTAGTCATGCGTGGAGGCGATAAAGAGCTGCTCTATAAAGTCGCCCTCCTTGGAGTCGGCTGCGTTGATGCCCTTGCCGCCGCGGTTCTGGCGGCGGTAGGAGGTCAGCGGCATGCGCTTTATGTAGCCCTCGTGCGATATGACTACGGCGACGTTTTCCTCGGCGATGAGGTCCTCCATGTCAAAGTCGCCCACCGCGCCGACTATCTCGGTGCGGCGCGGGTCGGCGTGCTTTTCGCGTATTTCGAAGAGGTCCTCGCGGATGATGTCGAGGACGAGGTTTTCGTCGGCGAGGATCGCCTTGTAGTCGGCGATTTTCTCCTGGAGCTCCCTGTATTCGGCCTCGAGCTTCTCGATTTCAAGGCTGGTAAGGCGGGCCAGGCGCATGTCGAGGATTGCATTTGCCTGGATCTCGCTCAGGTCAAAGCGCTTGATGAGATTTTCTCTTGCCTGGTTGACATCGGCGCTTTTCTTGATGATGGCGACGACCTCGTCGATATTGGCCACGGCGATGCGAAGCCCCTCCACCACGTGTGCGCGCGCCTCGGCGCGGTCGAGCAGGTACATGGTCCTGCGGCGGATGACCTCGATGCGGTGGTCACGCCAGGCGGCCAGCATGTCTTTTATCGACATGGTCCGGGGCCGGCCGCGGTCGAGCGCCAGGAGTATGATGCTGTATGTGGTCTGAAGCTGCGTATGCTTGTAGAGCAGGTTGAGAACAACCTTCTCCTCTTCGCCCCGCTGGAGCTCCACTACCAGTCGCGAGCCCTCCCGGTCAGACTCGTTGCGAACGTCGGCGACGCCCTTTATCCTGCCTGAGTTGACCGCCTCGGCGATGCGCTCGATGATGGTGTCGCGGTTGAGCTGGTAGGGGATCTCGGTGAAGACGATGTTTTTCTTGCCGCCCTTTACCTGCTCGACATGCGCTCGCGCTCGTATGGTGACGTTTCCGCGCCCGGTCTTGTAGGCATCGACTATCCCCTTGCGCCCGCATATGAGGGCACCGGTGGGAAAGTCGGGCCCTGGCATCACCTTCAGGATCTCGTCGACTGAGATATCGGGATTGTCCAGTAGGCCCACCAGCGCGTCGCAAAGCTCACCGAGATTGTGCGGCGGGATGGACGTGGACATGCCCACGGCGATGCCGGACGAGCCGTTAGCCAGAAGGTTGGGAAACTTCGCAGGCAGCACGACCGGTTCCTGGCGTGTCTCGTCGTAGTTGGCCTGAAAGTCCACCGTGTCCTTCTCGATGTCCTCCAGCAAAAGCGTGGCATAGCCCGACATCCGCGATTCCGTGTAACGCATGGCCGCGGGAGGGTCGCCGTCTATCGAGCCGAAGTTTCCCTGCCCCTGTACCAGCGGGTAGCGCATGGCGAAGTCCTGAGCCATCCTGACGAGGGTCGGATAGATGACCTGCTCGCCGTGAGGGTGGTAGTTTCCGGAGGTATCGCCAGCGACCTTTGCGCACTTGCGGTACTTGGAGCGCGGGCCGAGGTTGAGGTCGTTCATGGCCACGAGTATGCGCCGCTGCGAGGGCTTGAGGCCATCTCGCGCATCGGGCAGGGCCCGTGCGACGATAACGCTCATGGCATACGAGAGGTAAGAGTCCTTGAGCTCCTCCTCGATGAGAAGATCGCCGATTCTTTCCTTCTTGTCGAGCATCTCTGGAATGGTAAGTTCCTCCTTAAAGTGCCGATCTCAGTCGCCGCTGCCTTATCACACGTCGAGCATACGGACCTCGAGTGCGTGCGACTCGATGAACTCGCGGCGCGGAGCGACCAGGTCGCCCATAAGCATGGTAAACATCTTGTCGGCCTTGACCGCATCCTCGATCTTGACCTGCATGAGCGTGCGGGAAGCGGGGTCCATGGTGGTAACACGCAGCTGCTCTGCGTTCATCTCACCGAGGCCCTTGTAGCGCTGAATGTCGATGCCCTTCTGGCCGAGCTGCCTCAGAGCAGACAATATCTCACGCACACCGTCAATCTCGATCGACTCGCCGTTGGAGGTGAGTATATACGAGGGCTTTTTGCGGCTGTAGCCTGGACGCCTGTCGAAAAACTTCCCGATGTCCAGGCCCAGCTTTGCCAGGGCCTTCAGGTCCTCTTCCATGCGCTTGCGCTCGAGAATCTCCACTACTATCTCGTCGTCATCCTCGCCGCCGATCTCCTCGGTGACTTTTGAGAGCTCGCGCTCGTCGGCTACAAACCGGCCGGACTTGCCCTCTCTCACCCAGTGGCGCGGGACGAGGCCCTCCCGCAGATAGTAATCTACTACTGCTGAAAACGAGATCGCGCGCCTCTCCAGTGACAGGCGTACCTCCTCGAGGCGCTCGAGTGTCTCCACCACCCGACGCAAGGTCTTTTCGTCGAGGATGCCACGGGCACCCTCGCCGCCGTCGAGTATCTCAAGTGCCGTGCCGTCAAGACCCATATCTGTCAGGGCACGCCCCATCTCCTTTTCTGAAAAGACATACTCCTCGCGGCTGCGACGCTTGACCTTGTAGAGTGGCGGCTGTGCAACATAAACGCGCCCCGCGCCTATGAGCTCCAGCATGTTGCGGAAAAAGAACGTCAGGAGCAGCGTGCGGATGTGGCTGCCGTCGACATCGGCGTCGGTCATGATGATGACCTTGCCGTAGCGCAGCTTCTCGGCGTCAAACTCCTCGACGCCTATACCGCAGCCCAGGGCAGTTATTATCGTACGGATCTCCTCGTGGCCGAGCATGCGGTCTATGCGCGCCTTTTCGACGTTGAGTATCTTGCCTCGAAGCGGAAGTATCGCCTGGTAGCGCCTGTCGCGCGCCTGCTTGGCGTTTCCGCCGGCGGAGATGCCCTCCACCAGAAAGACCTCCGAAGACTCCCGGTCTCTCGTCGAGCAGTCGGCGAGCTTGCCGGGCAGGTTGCCGCTGGCAAGCGCACCCTTGCGGCGCGTCAGCTCGCGGGCCTTGCGGGCAGCCTCGCGTGCCCGCAGCGCCAGCAGCGCCTTGTCCACTATCCGCCGCGCTGTAGCAGGGTGCTCCTCGAGGTACGTGCTGAGCTGTTCGTTGACTATCGACTCGACAAGGCCCTGTACCTCGCTGTTTCCAAGCTTGGTCTTGGTCTGCCCCTCAAACTGCGGATCCTGCACCTTTGCGGAGATCACTGCTGTGAGCCCCTCGCGCAGGTCGTCGCCACTGGGTGAGCGTTCGTTCTTGAGGAGCTTCTCCTTGCGGGCATAGTTGTTGAGCGTGCGCGTGAGCGCCGAGCGAAAGCCCGCCAGGTGCGTGCCGCCCTCGTGGGTGTGGATATTGTTTACGAAGGCGAGTATCTGATCGCCGTAAGCGTCGTTATACTGGATGGCGACCTCGAGCTCGACGCCCTCGGCGGCCTTTGAAATATATACGACGTCCTTGTGAAGGACATTTTTGCCCTCGTTGAGATACTTAACGAAGGCCTTTATGCCGCCGGCGAAGCGAAACTGCTCTTCCTTTTCCTCCTCGCGCATGTCCTTAAGGGTTATGGTGACGTTCGAGTTCAGAAAGGCCAGCTCGCGCATCCTGGTTCTCAATGTCTCGTAGCGAAAGACCGGGTCCGGGAAAACCTCTGGATCCGGCTTGAAAATGATCTTCGTGCCGTGCTTTCTGGTCTTGCCGACGACCGTGAGATCACCGACCGGCACACCACGTTCATAATCCTGGTGATATATCTTACCATTCATGTAAACGTCGACCTCAAGCCACTCAGAAAGAGCGTTTACGACCGACAGGCCTACTCCATGCAGACCGCCTGAGACGCGGTACGTCTTGTGGTCAAACTTGCCACCTGCGTGCAACGTCGTGAGCACAACCTCGACAGCGGGCTTACCGAGCTGCTCGTGCGTGTCTACCGGGATGCCCCGCCCGTCGTCGCTGACGGTAGCGCTGCCATCGGCGTTGAGAACTATCTCGATCGAGTCGCCATAGCCCGACATCGCCTCATCTATGGAGTTGTCGACAACCTCCTCGACAAGATGGTGCAGGCCTCGCGCTCCGGTGTCGCCTATGTACATTCCAGGTCGCTTGCGTACGGCCTCTATGCCACCGAGAACCTTGATCGTCTTTGCGTCGTATCTTTGCTTGCTCATCTATTGCGGCTCCAGATCACCAAGCCTGAACATGATATCATGGATGTTTTCGCATCCGCCAGTGCTTTTGAGCGAGGCGAGGATCTCCGGCTTTCTAAAGCCGGCCATCTCATGCAGGCATGCGGCAGAATCAACCGTGACGTGCAGCACTCCCCGCTTGAGGCCTGTCACACGACTGTGCCTTGCGCAGATATCTCCGGCTGCCGCCGGCCATGCAGCTGCCGCTCTTGCGAGCCTGGGGCGCACGGACAGTCCGGATGCTCGCGCTAATTCCGCAAGGATCTCTCCGAGCGGCCTGGCATCCTTCATCCTCGACCTATACGATATTTATCGGCATGACCACGTACAAAAACCCAGTCCCATCCTTGAGCGCGGCCGGACTCGATCCCTCTTTCATATCCAGCGTCACTTTCTCCGCCTCGCTGGCCGAAAGGGCGTCTATGATGAACTGGGGGTTAAACCTTATCTCCAGGTCCTCGCCCTCATACTCTATATCAAGACCTATCTCTCCTCGTCCCTCGTCAGGCGCACGACCGGTCACGGTAAGCTGCGCACCTGCAAAGGCCAGAAGCACCGATCGCGAGTCTTCACTCGTCATGATCGCCGCCTGTCGCATCGCGCTTAGAAGCCCCGTTCGAGAAATCGTCGCCTTCTTGTCCGTTTCTTTCGGGACTACCTCCCTGTAAGGCGGAAAGTGCCCCTCGACCAGCCGCGACACCACCGTCCCGCGGCTTGTGGAGAAAAAGACCTGCCTCTCACGTGTCAGGATATTCACCGTCTCGTCCTTGTCGGACTGGAGCTTTTCCACCTGTGAGAGCGCCTTTTGCGGCACTATGGCCGCGGGCATACTGGTCTGCTTGTCCACCTTTTCCTTCATCAATGCCATTCTGCGCCCATCGGTAGCCACCATTTCCATCACGCCGTCGACTATCTCCATGTGCACACCATTAAGGGCGTAACGCGTAGACTCCCTCGCTACGGCAAATATCGTCTTGCGCGTCATCTCTGCAAACTTCTGCCCGTCCAGCACAAGGGGCGCTTCGTCCGGCATCTCAGGAACCTGCGGAAAGTCCTCGACGTTCTCCATCAAGACCTCGAAAACTGACCTCCCGCCGCTTACAACGCAAGTCTTATCTGCCACCCTCAGCGTGATCTCGTCAGCCTCTATGCTACGGGATATCTGGGCCATCCTGCCGGCCGGCAGAAGTACGGAGCCTTCCCTGACCACGCGACAGTCTTCGGCCGATATGTTCCACCTTAGGCCGATTTCCATGTCAGTTGCCGAAACCGTCATCCCCCCGTCCGCCACCGAGAGAAGCGCATTCTGAAGCACCGGCCGTGTCGTGCGAGTCGTAGCGATGGCGTGGGCCATCTGAAACGCCTCGGCAAGGGCCTCACGCTTGAGAGCTATTTCCATCCAGATGCCCCCTTTCGGACAGACGAATAAGACTCTTTCTGGTAGTTAAAATATAGTCATCATGGTAAGACTTGCGAAATTGTGTACTATAATTGTAGATTTATACCTAAAACGTTGCAAGTAAATAATTTAAACAAAATCGCCACCCCCTCGAACTGTGGAAAATCGGTGGAAAAAACCGTCTCCGGGAGCCGTCTTTCCCACAGGTGGCCGCCTTCCCTGCGTATGGTAGTTCAGTACCTCCTTCAAAGCGACGAACCCCTCCCGTAGTTATCCACAGCGTATCCATACTTTTCGGACGGCCTCAGTGCCTGGAAAGCGAGGAAATCACACCGTTGACCGCGGCACGTGTGCCGGGGTCTGTCTTTATCAGTTCGGATATCTTTTCGTCAGCATACATTACTGTAGTATGATCCCGGCCACCGAAAAATCCGCCGATCTCCTCAAGTGAGTAGTCAGTGAGCTGTCTTGCTATGTGCATGCAGATCTGGCGTGGCAGTGCAATCGACTTTGTCCGCCGCCGCCCCTGCAGGTCGCTCAGCTTCACACTGAAACGTGACGACACCTCGCGTGCGACATCCTCGATGCTCACCGAGGGCCGCGCAAAAAGCGTATCCTGCAGGGCCTCGCGCGCCAACTCAAGTGTAAGCGGGCGATTCCAGAGCGCCGCAAAGCCCGTAACGCGCGTCAAGGCCCCCTCGAGCTCACGGATGTTGGTGTCTATGTTTTCTGCAATCAGCTCCGCGACCTTGTCTGGTACCTCTACGCCACGCAGTGCAGCCTTGTTTTTTACTATGGCCAGGCGCGTTTCATATGTTGGCGGGTCTATCCGAGCCACCAGGCCCCACTTGAAGCGTGATACAAGTCTTTCTTCGAGGCTGGGGATCTCGGATGGAGGGCTGTCCGAGGAGATGATTATCTGCTTGTGGGCGCTGTAAAGGCTGTTGAACGTGTGGAAAAACTCCTCCTGTGTCCGTTCGGCGCGCGCCAGAAAGTGTATATCATCGATGAGCAGAAAGTCGACGTCCCTCTGGCGCGAGCGAAAGGCGCCCAGGTCACCCCGCTGGACGGCCAGGACAAAATCATTGACAAACTCCTCGCATGACGTGAAGACGAGCTTTGCTCTGGGAGACCTCTGGAGAAAGGCCTGCGCGGCGGCCTGCAGCAGGTGCGTCTTGCCCAGGCCTACACCACCGTGGATAAAGAGAGGATTGTACGCCCTTCCCGGTGCCTCGACAACAGCCATCGCGGCCGCATGACCGAGACGGTTTGCCGGCCCGACCACAAAGGAAGCGAATGTGTAGGCCGGTGAGAAGTTGTACTCGTCAGACGCCTGATCCTGCGGATTGCTCTTATCTGCATGGGCGCCGGAGGCCTGCTGATCCTGTAAGGGCGCGGTTTCTGACTGTCTGTCATTCGCTGAGGAGGCAGCAAGTGTGCTGTCCACTGCAAAAAAAACCTCCGGCGCCGACCCCGTGACTGCTGCAGCGCTCTCGCGTATTACCGACGCGTAGTACGTCTCCATCCACTCCTTGTAGAAGCGATTCGGTACTGCAAGCTCTATGCGCTCCGGGTCTGCCAGTACCGGGTAGACGTTGCGAAACCATGTCTCGAACTGCTGTCGCCGCACACGCCTTGCAATCTGATCGAGGACTGCCTCCCAGAGACGATCCTGTTTCATCCAGCGATACCCCCAGCCCCATCCCGCAAGAAGGTGTCCTTTCCCGCCCGGCTCGCTTGTGATGCGAATTGCTGAGTCACGGAGAGCTTGCTTTCGCGGGAGAGCCGATTATAAGAAAGATGGGCCGATAGTGAAAGAAACATTTGCTGATAGCGGCGCAATTCTGCAGTATGCAAAGATGAGATCCCCGGCTGTCGGGCATAAGCGGGCAGGCTCGCCATGGATAAAGAGCCCCGCCGTGGCGCGGTGAAATCACCCGGCCCGGGGAGGTTCGATCAGTTGGTGGCTATGGTGTGGCTATGACGATACTTCCCACGCCCATCCGTCGCGCGGCCAAGAGCGCTTTTTCGGCCTCGGCGATGGCCACTGAGGCGGTGCGGCCGTGGGCCGGTACAAGCGAGGCGCCGATGACCACCTCAAGGGGTATGATCTCGCCGGCAGCCTCCTCTTTGGCACCGGGAGCCGGGCAGACGGCCGAAACAGTGTGGCAGGCGGTGATTATCCGCTCTGCGACGTCCCTTGCCGCCGCCTCGTGTGCCTTGACAAGGCAGACCATGAAGGTATCCGTGCGGAATCGCGCCGCAAAATCCACTCCTCGGATATTCTCCCTCACTATCCCGGCGACATGTCGTAAGAGCTCCCGTGCGCCCGCACGGCCGTAAACGTCCTCAACGTAGTTTAGATTGGTTATATCCAGAAGCAGCACGGCAAGGCTCTCTTCGTAACGCAGCACGCGCTCGATTTCGGTCGAGAGCCGTGCATAAAAGCGTGAGTATGTCGAAAGCCCGGTCATGCTGTCCTGAATACTAAGGCGCGCAACCACGTCCTGGAGCCGGACCTTTTCAAGTGCCAGTGCCGCCAGGCAGCCCAGGCAGCGGGCGGTGTGGAGGTGGCTTTTCTCAAAGCTGCCTCTTCTGGCATGGTCGATATGCAGGTAGCCCAGGGGTCGTCGATTTATGGTCATGCCCACAGCCATTGCCGAGCCGAAATCATGCTCCAGACGGATCTCCCTGACCACCTCCTGCGCCTCGGCGGCGTCGCTTATGCGCAGCGGCGTCCCTCCGTGCAGCACCTCTGCGATCACTCCGGATGATAGCGACCTTGAAAAGCCGGAAATAAAGCCTGCGCTCAGGCCACGGGCAAGCTTTATATGAGAGCGCGCGCCCTCGTCGTCCTGAAGGATGACAGCAACGGTCTGCGCGTCGAAAAGATCGTACGCCGTCTGCACAACCGCGTGCAGGCCGGCTTCGGCGTGAGTGGCGTCAGCTACGGCCTGCGCCACCGAGGCTACCCGGATCATGCTGGACATACCAGAGTCGCCTTGCATTGTTCGCTCCGCTTATCGCGCCTCGATCGCTTCGAGCTCTCGCGGCAGCACTACGAGATCTCCCACGCCAACCCCGTTTTTCGCAAACCACCCCGCCGACATCTCAAGAGCCATTATAACCGGTTCGGCGGATTTGTGGTAGGTGGTCGTCATCGGCTCCATATCTCGTATTTCGGCTATTTGCCCGCCGGGCGCTATAAATGCTATGGAAAGCGGTATGTAAGTGTCTTTCATCCAGAATGCCACGCGTTCGGCCCGGGGGAAGATAAAGAGCATGCCCTCGTTTTCGCCGAGCTCGTGCCTTCCGGAAAGACCCCTGGCCCGGGATGCACTGTCGGCGGCTACCTCCACAAGGGCTACGGCCGGCCCAACGCCTATGGTGTAGTGACCGGGCCCGGCCCCGATTCGCCCGCCACGGCAGCCGACTGCCAGCAGCACCGCTATGAGTAACTCAGCCAGTTTCCTGGTCAGCGTTGACAAAGAGGGGGTCCTTTCTGACCCTGGATGTGTGTAAGACATAACGCAGCAGTGTGCGCAGAGTCTTGAGCCCATAGACTATGCTGGCATAGAGGCCGATGCTCGAGGCCTCCGGCATGTACTTTGACGGTACGGGTATCTCCGCTATCGAAAATCCAAACGCCACCGCCTGGACGATGACCTCCGTGTCAAACACGAAATCCTCGCTGTTTCGCATAAAGGGTATCGTCTGGAGCAGCCGCCGCGAATATGCGCGATATCCTGTGTGCATTTCACTCAGGCGCTGTTTCAGGATCATGTTTTCGCACGTTGTGAGAAACCTGTTCGAGATGTACTTGTATATCGGCATGCCGCCGGCGAGCGC
>SLPQ01000030.1 GCA_007131925.1 Candidatus Brocadiia bacterium
GAGCGCCGCATGGCATGGCGGAGCACGAAAGCGCGCACACTTTACATCGCACTCTACGTGCCTGTCAAGGTAAATTTCAAAAAACTGTGAAAAATCTTTTGGGCCTTCTCCTGGTGGCCGCAGTTAGCATGCAGAGGCCGCGTAAGGCTGAGAGCCCAACATACGCCCTCATGACACGGAGCTATCCTCAGTGTGCATGCTGGTAGCGCGGCTGCCGCCGGAGGCGAGGGACTTCTTGAGCCGCAGCGCCACGGTCACCACAAGATACACGGCTGCTGCGAGGACTATTATCGTGGGGCCGGACTCGAGGTTATGCGTGTAGCTGACAGCAAGGCCCATTGTCGTAAAGAAGAGGCAGAAAACGACCGATAGCAGCATCATCTGCCAGAGCCGCCGGGAAAACTGGCCCGCCACCGCCGCCGGCAGCGTTAAAAGCGCTATCACCATCACGATGCCGACCACCCGCACCAGCAGCACGATAGTCAGTGCAGTCAGGCACAGCAGCAAGAGATGATAGAAGTGGACATGAATACCCCGAAGGCGCGCAAACTCCTCATCAAAGGAGACCGCCAGAAACTTGTGGTAAAACACAACCCCCAGCACCACCACCACCGCATCCAGACCCAGCACTATCCAGAGGTCGCGCCTTGTGATCAGAAGGATATTGCCGAAAAGATAGCTCATCGGCTCGATGTAGCCGGGTGTTCTCGCTATGAACAGAAGCCCCACGGCCATGCCGGTCGCCCATATCGCGCCGATTACCGTATCTTCACGCTCGCTCGAGTAGAGGCTCACAAGGCCTACAACCATCGCCGCGGCCACCGCCGAGACGACCGCGCCCAGCATCGGCGTAGCCCACCAGATGCCGTGCACCTTTTCCGCGTAGAGCGCCACGCCGATGCCACCCAGTACGCTGTGGGCTATTGCACCGGCGATGTAGCTTATCCTGCGCGCCACGACATACGTGCCTACTATGCCAAAGGCCACGCTTGCCAGTATGCCCGTCAAAAAGGCATACATCACAAAAGGCACGTCAGGGTCGAAAAGCGCCCTTGCAAACTCACCCATTCAGCGCTCTCCCTGCCCCAGGGCGTGGTCGTGCCTGACCATGCAGAAATCAGACCCATACATGTCCCGGATCAGCTCCGCGTCTATCTGGCTTGTAGGGTGGACCTTCAGACAGCGGCTGACGCAGACTACGCGGTCCACAATGCGCGACACCAGGCCAAGATCATGAGAGACCATGATAATCGTCATGCGCTCGTTTAGGCGTTCAATGAGCTCATAGAAGCGCTCCTCGGCCACGACGTCCACGTTGGCAGTCGGCTCGTCCAGCAGCAGCATGTCCGGGCGCGCCGCCAGCGCGCGCGCCACCAGCAGGCGCTGGCGCTGGCCGCCTGAAAGACTGTTGAACAGCCGCCCCGAAAGGCCGCCTATTCCCACCTCGTCGAGCGCCTCACTCGCCGCGCGCCTGTCCTCCCGCGAATACGGCCCCGCACGGCGACGCTCCAGCCGCCCCATCAGCACTACGTCCATGACCGTAACCGGAAACTGCGGATCGTGATGCACATACTGCGGCGAATAGCCAATACGCCGCCTCGCCGAAACCGCCCCCTTGCCAAAGACCCGCACCGTGCCCTTGTCGGGCTTCAGCAGCCCCAGTATCAGCTTCAGAAGCGTCGTCTTGCCGCCGCCGTTCGGGCCGATGATGCAGATGAGCTCGCCCGTTTCGACCGAGAGGTCGGCGCTTTCCAGAACAGGCGCACCATCGTAGGAAAACCATACACCCTCGAGCTCGACAGCCCTGGCACCGCTCATGGTCCACCCCCGCTGTCGTCCCCGCCCTCCAGCGCATTGCTGATCCTGGCGCCCATATCGACCAGGGTTGCGAGCAGGTCGTATGAAAGAACGTTAAGCGTTTCCACGCGCGCACCTATAGCCGACGCAACCGCCTCGGCACTCTTGGGATCAAACTGCGGCTGGACAAAGATCACCTCCGCTTGCTCCTCTCTGGCCATGGCGATCAGCCGCGACAGCGTGCGGGGCGTAGGGCTCCTGCCATCCGTTTCCACCGCCACCTGCCTTAGGCCGTATGCGTCCGCAAAGTAACCGAAAGCCGGATGAAAGACGAAAAACGCACGCCCCTCAAAGGGCTCCAGCATCTCCTTGAGGCGCCTGTCGACCTCCTCGACCTCGCCGATGAAACGCTCGTAGCTGGCGTGGTACTCGGCGGCATTGGCGCTGTCGGCATTGATGAGCGCGTCGCGGATGTTTGCGGCCTGGATCTTCAGAAGACCCGGCGAGAGCCATATGTGGGGGTCGAGATCATCCTCACCGTGGTCATGCCCATCCCCGTGCGAGTGCCCGTGACCGCCCCGCTCCTCTACAGGGACCCTGGTCACTCCCTCCCCTATGTCGACAACCTTGAAACCTGCAATGCCCTCAGCGACCCTCTCTATGAGGCGGTTTTCGAACGGCAGGCCCACCTTGAAATACATTTTCGACCTCGACAGGCCAACAACCTGTCTCGGCGACGGCTCAAAGGTGTGCGGATCCTGCCCCCTGTCCATCAGTACGTTCACGTTGACATGAGCTCCGCCGACGCGGTCCACAATGTATGCCACCGGCGGGATGCCCGCGAAAACCTCCATGGGTCTGCCGACCGCCTCCCCATCTGTGCGTATAGCTGCTGCGCATATGAGGAGCCCTGCAAGTATAAGAAAGAGCGTAATGCGTGATGCCTTAACTGCCTTAGCCGTGATAGTCATGCTCTGCCCCTTACGCACTCTTTCGGATCGCGCCGGTCAGTGCGCTGCGGCATCCGGTGCCGCCGCACATACGATGTGCATACCGCGGCACTTGCGGCACTCTTCGACCGAGTGGCTCTCGGCGAAGGACTCCCAGTGGCGGCGCTGGTCTTCGGTAAGTATCCCGGTGCCTACGCACAGGGGGCAGACGTTTTCCATGGCGGCGAGTATGGCGTTTCTGATGAACTCGCTGCGGTTTGGGATGCCACGCATGGCGTTTGCAAGCGCGGCATCTGCCTTGAAGGTGATAATCTCCTGCTTTCTGAGGTTCGTCATGGCACGCCTGCTCCTCGAAAATCCACAAATATTATCAAGGAGTCATTGTAATACATGGTAATACCCGGGTCAATGCAATTATGCGCCGTTTTCTGAGGCGCGCATTGAGTCTTGTCTACGTGATGCTCACGTGGCGAGGCAGCTTGGGCTTGAATGTTGGGTCTTCAGGGGGCTCGCTCAAAAAGCCTCGAACTCCACATCGTGCGGGAAACCCTCCAGCGGGCAGCCCTGACATCGCGCTCGCTTGCGGCAGTACTCCTTGGCGACCCTGACCAGAAGGGCGTGGTATTCGTTGAAGAGGCGCACATCGCGAGGAAGGTTGTCCTCAAAGAGGCTTTTCACCTCCTCATAGCAGGCCCCCGGCATGACAAGCCCGTGGCGCGAAATCACGCGGCAGGTATACGAGTCGATGACAAAGGTGGGTCTTTCGGCCGCGTAGAGTATGATTGAGTCGGCCGTTTCGAGGCCGACCCCGCGCACGCGCAGGAGGCGCCGCTGCACCTCGTCGAGAGGCCCGGAAAAGAGGGCCTGCAGGTCGCCTGCGTACTCCTCGACGAGTAGCGCTGTGAGGTTTTTCAGACGGCGCGCTTTGATATTGTAATAGCCGGACGGGCGGATGAGCTCCCCGAGGCGCTCGACCGGCACGGCATGAAGGGCAAAGGGGTCAAGAAGGCGCTGACGCTTAAGGTTTTCGATGGCCTTTTCGACGTTTTTCCAGTTTGTATTCTGCGTGAGGACGGCACCGACCATGACTTCAAAAGGCGTCCCGCCCGGCCACCAATCCTGGGGGCCAAAGCGTGCCATGAGGGCATCGTATAACTCATTGAGCGTTTGCGCTGTCGATGACATCACGTCCAGCCTGACCGCTTCCAGGATGAAAAACACTCGCCAGGGCGACCACATGTCCTGCCCGCGCGCCGATGCCGCACGAAGCCGCCATGGGCATCAGCAGAGCCCCCGGTCGATATGCCGCAGTCTTTCGCGCGCCTTGTCTGTCCACTCTTCGTCGGGAGATCTTTCAATCGCCTGGAGATAGAGGGACCGGGCCTCGTCGGGCCTGCCAATCAGCTCAAGGCACAGCCCCGCGCTGGTGGCTGCGTATGGATGATCCGGCTCGGCCTCAAGCACCGCGCGAAAGGCATCGAGCGCCTGCTCATAGCGCGCCATCCTGTAGAGGGAGGCGCCGAGGTTATAACGGGCGGCCGAGTCATCGGGCTCGGCCTCAAGGATGATTGCGAAATGTTCGCAGGCGCTCTCCATGTCCCCGGCCTCAAGGTGGATCTCTGCAAGCTTGCGCCTGGCCGCAGCAAGGCCCGGGTCATATGCGAGGGCCTTCACAAGCGCCTCGGCCGCATCCCGCTCCCGCTGCAATGCCATGTACATCATGGCCAGGTCGTGAAGAGCCTCCGGTCGGGCAGGCTCCATCTCAAGACTTTTCTCGCAGGCCATGGCAGCCTCAGCCGCCTCGCCACGACAGAAGAATATCTTGGCGAGGTTGTGCCATGCCCCGGCGAGCGTGTCATTTAGCGAAATGGCCTCACGGATTTCACGCTCGGCCTCGTCAAGCCGCTCGAGGTGGTAATAGATCTTTCCCAGGTTGTTGCGCGCCTCGGCGTAGTCCGGGTAGTGACGCAGGGCCTTTTCTATCTCGGCTACCGCTTCGTGGTGGCGACCCTGGTAGTGAAGCACCAGGGAGAGGTTGTTGAGGGCATGAGCGTAGTCACCCTTAAGAGAGATGCTGCGGCGAAAGCTCTCCTCGGCGCCCCCAAGGTCTCCCGTAGCCATCTGAAAACACCCGAAATCATAGTGCGCCACAAAGTCGGTGTCATCGATCGCGATGGTTCTTCGGTAGGAGCGCTCTGCTGCCTCTACCCTGCCTATCTTCTGATATACGTTGGCAATGAGGCGATGGAGCCGGGGGTCGTCGGGATACCTTCGCAAGGCCCGCCCAAGCCAGGCATGCGCCTCTTCGTACTCGCCCGCAAGAAGATACGAGCGAGCCAACTCGAAAAGCGCTTCGAGATAATCGGGTCGCATCCGGAGTGCCTTCCTGTACTGACAGACGGCATGATCGATCTTGCCCTCCCGGCTGTAGATGCCGCCAAGGGCCACAAGCGCCTCGGGAAAGTGCGGCTCGATCTCAAGCGCCCTCTCGACTGCTCGGCGCGCCTGGTCAGACTCACCCGCGCCCGAGAGCGCTACGGCGAGGTTGCACAGCGCCCCCGGTGAATCGGGCACCGCCTCCACAACCTCACGAAAGCACTGCACCGCCTGCCGGCACTCACCTGCCGCAAGCGCTTCAACCCCCCGGCGAAAGACCGCACGCACTTCGCGACTGAGCGCGCCGCCCTCTTGTGTGCGCCTCTTCCTGAAGCCAAACATTGTCGCTCCCTGCCGCCCGGGTGTCGTCCACGGCTGCGACTTCACAAAGGATAAAAACCGGATTATAGCCTTGCAGCGACCGGGAGTCAAAGCAGAGAAGGCGTATTTGACGCGAGAAACCGGATGGTTGAATATGAACTCGCCCGCGGGTACCCTTTTTGTACCAACAATGAGGCAAGGAGCAAATCGATGGGAACGCTCGACTACTGCGTATTTGTCGGCTACCTTGCGGTGGTGCTGGCGCTGGGAGTGGCGCTGGGAGCGCGCCGCGGCGGGGCCGAATACTTTCTTGCAGGCAGGCGTATGGGCGCTGTTCCGATAGGTCTTTCGGTAATGGTGACGGCTTTTTCGGCGATAAACTTCAACGCCTTTCCCACTGAGGTCTTTGCCAACGGCCTGTACGTCGTGATATCCCTGCCGGTTTTTGTCATCATTGCCTTTCCGGTGACCCGCATATTCATGCCATTTTACCACGGCATGCGACTCACGAGCGCTTATGAGTACCTCGAACGCCGCTTTGACGCCAAAGTGCGCTCACTGGGCTCGGGGCTTTTCATCCTCTGGCGGGTGATGTGGATGGCGGTGACGCTGTTTGCCTCCGGACAGGTGCTCTCAGCGGTAACGGGGCTCGACCTGTGGCTGCTTGTTATAACCGCAGGCGCCGTCGCGACCATTTACACGGCACTGGGGGGGATGCGCGCAGTGATGTGGACTGACGTGGCTCAGTTTGTGGTGCTCTTCGGGAGCATAGCGGCGGCGGTGATACTGGCGGGCCTGGCAAGTGATGGCGGACTGCGGGCCATCGTCGAGGCGGGTGCGGCCGGGGGCAGGCTCGCGCCCGCGCGCCCTTTTGACCCCTCCTTTTTCTCGCCGGACCCGCGCATACGCATAACCTTCTGGTCGGGACTCATAGGCACCTTTGTCGCGTTCATGGCGCGCTACGGTGCCGACCAGGTGGTCCTGCAGCGGTATTTCACGGCCCGCTCGCTGTCCCAGGCAAGGCGCGGCTTCTGGATAAATGTCGTCGCGGTTACTTTTGCGCTGGTGCTGCTGGTGGCGTTTGGGCTGGCGGTCTACGCGCACGCAGCGGCCACCGGAGGACTGGCGGCGGCCGGCAAGAGACCCGTCGACCATCTCGCGGCGCTGGTCGCAGCGCTGCCTGCCGGGCTGACCGGGCTCGTGGGGGCGGGGCTTCTTGCGGCGACGATGTCGAGCATCGATTCGGGCATAAATGCATGCTCGGCCGCGTGGGTCACGGACTTTCACGAGCGTTTTTTCAGCCGCAGGGCGCCCGGCGCGGTCTTTGACGGGCTGCTGACTGGAGGGCTGGGCGCAGCGGCAGTGGCGCTGTCGTTTGCGGTATCGCACCTGGGTGGGCTCTTCGCTGTCGCCAACAGGGTGATAAACGGCCTGGGCGCACCGCTCCTTGCAATCATGGTGCTGGGGATGTTTTCGCGGCGGGTCAACGCGGCCGGGATGTTTGCGGGAGGCATCATCGGCGCGGCGGCGAGCGTGGCGGTGAGCTTTGGCGTGGAGGGTCTTGCGCTTCACTATTATGCGGTGGCAAACTTCGCCCTGACCGCCGCTGCCTGCTGGGCGGCCAGCCTCGCAGCGGCGACAATGGGGATGACCGATCCTCCCGAGCGTCTCGAGTGGACCTGGCGCGCACGCCGCGGGCTCTCTGGCCGGGCGCAAGGCGGCTCCTGATGGACTTCAAACAGCCCGGCACGATACAGATAACCACTTTTCCGGGGCTTGTGGACTGTCTTGAGTCGGAGGTCGCATCACTTGGCTTCCAGGTAAGGGACAGGCACAAGACGGGCCTGTCGACCTGGGGCAGCCTCGATGACTGCATGCGGCTCAACCTTTACCTGCGCACGGCTCTCAACGTGCTCTGGCAGCTGGCGGCCTTCGAGGCAGAGACGTCCGACGACCTCTACAGAGCTGTCTACGCCCAGCCGTGGGAGGATATACTCACCCCTGCGGAGTATGTCTCGGTCGTCTCGAGAGTTGATACACCGGCCATCGACAACACGATGTTCGCCAGCCAGCGCACCAAGGATGCAGTTGTCGACCGGATAGCCTCCCGTCAAGGCAAACGGCCCGATGCGGGCAGAGAGCGACACGGAGCGGTGCTCACCCTGCACTGGCACGGCCGGCGCGCTTGGCTTATGATAAACACCTCAGGTGCCAAGCTCTCAGACCGCGGCTACCGGCGCATGCCGCACAAGGCCCCGCTGCGCGAGGTCCTGGCGGCGGGGATAATCCTGACCACCGGCTACGACGGACAACGCCCGCTTGTGCTGCCGATGTGCGGATCGGGCACGCTGGCGGTCGAGGCGGCGTTTATAGCTCGCAGGCGCGCGCCGGGCCTGCTCAGAGACAATTATGGATTTATGCATCTTAAGGGCTTTGAGAGAAAGCGCTGGAAGGTGCTTCGCAGCGAGGCCCGCGAAAAGGCCGTGAAAGACATCCCAGCGCCGATTGTCGCTACCGATATCGACGCTGCCGCTATCGCGGCAGCCATGCACAACGCCCGCACCGCCGGGGTCGATCGCAGCATCGACTTTTCCGTCTCGGACTTTGCTGATACCTGCGTGCCTCCCGGTGAGGGCATACTTATTGTGAACCCCCAGTACGGCAGGCGTCTCGGTGAGATTCGCCGGCTTGAAAAGACCTACGCGCGGCTGGGCGATTTCTTTAAGCAGAAGTGTGCCGGCTATACAGCGTATTTGCTCACGGGAAACCTCGACCTTGCCGGCAAGGTCGGCCTTCGCGCATCGCGACGCATACCCTTCTGGAACGCCAGAATTGAATGCAGGCTGCTCAAGTACGATATCTATGCCGGGTCGCGCAGGCGGCCGGGCAGAGACCGGTAAGTGGCTTGATC
>SLPQ01000074.1 GCA_007131925.1 Candidatus Brocadiia bacterium
GTAGGCCCCGCCCATGATCTCAACCTGTCCGGCATCCACCAGTCGCCGCAGCCTCTCGATAAGATCGGGATGATTCTCCTCGAGCCAGTCCAGAAGCGGACCACTGTAATGCAGACTGATGCGCAGGTCGGGATACCCTTCCAACACGTCAAGAAACGCCTTATAGCAGCTCTGGTATGAATTCTCAAAAACATGGTCGAAATTGCCCACCGGCTGGTGGTTGTGAAGGGCCATCGCAAAATATATTTTCCTGGCCATTCTCAGCGCTTCTCTTTCCGATCGGACGCGGCGGCGGGCACTGCAGCGGCCTTCTTGTTCAGGGTATGTTCGTAAAGCTTGACGTATTCAGAGGCACTTCGCGCCCATGACCAGTCCTGCGACATGCCCGTGCGAACGATCGCAGACCAGCGTGGTTTGTCGGCCCAGGCATCCAGGGCCCGCTTGATGGTATTGAGAAGCGTCGCAACCTTGTAAGGGCGAAAGCTGAAGCCGTTGGCTGTGCCTGCCTTGACGTTGGCCTCGGTGGCGTCTGTAATCGTGTCGGCCAGGCCACCTGTCTCACGCACGACAGGCACGGTGCCGTACTTCAGGCTGAACATCTGGTTTAACCCGCAGGGCTCGTATCTCGACGGCATCAGAAACATGTCGGAGCCGGCCTCTATCATGTGGGCCAGCCTGTTGTCAAACTTGAGGAATATGCCGGCCTTTTTCGGGTGGCGCTTTGCCACCTGCCTGAAGAGAACGTGGTATTTTTCAAGGCCCGTACCCAACAGGACAAACTGTATGTCTTCGCGCATCATCTCATCTATACCGTCGGCGATAAGGTCCAGACCCTTCTGATCGGCCAGCCTGGATATCATGCCAACCACCGGCACATCGCTTCTGACAGGCAGTCCGGCCGCCTCCTGCAGGGCGCTCTTGCAGACGGCCTTGCCGCTCAAATCGTCTATGGAAAACTTCGCCGGTATAAGGTCGTCGATTTCGGGATTCCATACTGTATAATCGATGCCGTTAATGACTCCGAAGACATCCTCTGAACGATCACTGAGCACTCCGTCAAGGCCCGCTCCGAGTTCCTCATCCGATTGTATCTCCTTTGCGTAGGTGGGGCTGACGGTAGTAATGGTGTCGGCAAAGACTATGCCTCCCTTGAGGAAGTTGATCTTGCCGTAAAATTCCAGTTCCCTGTAGTTGAAATGCTCCCAACCGATATTCGTCAGGGGGATGTCCCAGTGCCAGAAAAGCCCCTGGTAGGCCATGTTGTGGATTGTGAAGATGTTTGCCGCTGATGACACCGCATCCTCGGGAGCGTACCCTACGCGGCAGTACACCGGTATAAGGCCGGCCTGCCAGTCATTTGAGTGGATAATGTCAGCCTCGATTTCCAGCGCCTTGATGGCCTCGAGAACTCCGCGGCTGAAAAAGACAAAGCGCGAGCAATTGTCGGGATAGTCTCCAGCTGCATCACCGTAGAGACCCTCCCTGTCGAAGTACTTCTTGTTTGAGATGAAAACGACCTTTACATCGCTCTCGGGCAGCGTGCCTGTGTACAGCTCGCCGCGGACCCTCTCGGAGCCGACGGGCACACTGATGAGGCGGCGGGACTTTCGCGGTTTGAAACCGGT
Source organism: Candidatus Brocadiia bacterium (assembly GCA_007131925.1). Lineage (GTDB taxonomy): Bacteria > Planctomycetota > DG-23 > SLPQ01 > SLPQ01 > SLPQ01. The sequence goes on from SLPQ01000074.1 coordinate 1,626, forward strand.
CTTGACCGCCCGATAGAGCGGCGTAAAAATGGTCACTTCATGGCCCAGTTGTGCCAGAAACTTCGGCAGCGCTCCCGCTACGTCAGCCAGACCTCCGGTCTTCGAAAACGGAACGACCTCCGAGGAAACAAAAGCTATTTTCATAATATGCAGTTACCCTCCGACATGCCTAAGTGCCAATCACCCCTGTCTGGCGACAGTCAGGACAAGACCCGGCCTGCAAGTGTCAAGACGACACGGAGCCGGGATTGCCCCACTGCAAATATAACACGCGGCGCAAGATCAGGCCGCCTCACGGCTTCAGGCGTCGCTTCTTGCTGGCAGTCGCCTGAAACAGAACACCCACTATTGCCACACCGGCAAATGTCCATGCAAGTTCCCTCGGGTACGCCTGGTACAGGCCGCGGTGATCGGCACTGACCTTCTCAACCGCATGGACAACAGCGCTCAAAAGCAGGGTAGCACCAAACATGGCCGTCGCGACCGTCACCATCGGCTTGAAAAGCACAAGCGCCAGAATCCCCATGAGCACAAATGCCGCCAGGCCGGCGAGAAGATAATGTGTGGGTGTAGGCCCCTCAGGGCCGCCCCATATCATCTCGGCCGCGACAGGCCCAAGGCTGACAAATCCAACAGCCGCGCCGGCCAGAAAGACAACAGCCCGCTGTATGGAAAGCGCTCCTACCGCCCCTACCAGGGCAAGCACCAGCGGCGCAAGCCATGCAACGCCCTCAGGAAGCATCGGAGCGACAAAAGCCTGGCCCACATAAGCGCCCAGCAGGCCTGTCGCCACGACAGCCACCACTTTGTAAAGCCGATAGCCATACAAGAGCGAAAGCAGCCCGGCTACCAGCATTACCGCCGAGAGCGCAAGGACGGTCTGGGTCTCATAGGCTGTCGCGTTAAACCTCAAAAACGGCACGTACTGCTCCATTGCATTCTCTCCCATGCACGTTTGTGCAAGTCACGGTGCCTATTCGGCGCCATTTTCCGCTGATCTCGGGGCAAGTCAAAAGAAAAGCGCCGCCGCTGCTCTTGCTCAGGCTCTCCATAGAGCACGACTTGCCCGAGATGTGAGCCTCATACGGGCGAAAACTTCAGTGCCCAGGGACCAGCTCAGCTTTCATCATAAATCGCCGGAAATCCCGAATAGGTGAGATATTTGTGGTATCCTTGACCAACAAAGGTTATTAAAAAGCAACCACAAAGCCCCTGGAGACCTTTCGATCTTGATTTTTCTTGGATTGGGCGGACTTTTGTGTTATCAATGCTGCGTGAGGATGGCGAATTATTGGGATCTCGGGTGGATGCAGAGTTCACGGGAGACTTGTGCTTATGGATCGCTCCGGCCTCGCGGATGATAAGAAGCTCAGGACAGTCAAACTATGTTGCAGATGGGGGCTTGTCTGCCTTGCTCTTCTTGGCACCATAATAGCAGCTCAGGCGGTCACCGGGGGCCTGCTCAGTGTGCGCCTGTTCGAGCGGCTGCCTGCTTCCACAGGCGAAGCCGCCGCCAGGGCGGAGGCCTTCAGCACCCTTCGCTCGCTGCACTCCGTACTGGGGCAGATCTCAGTTCTGGGTGCGGTGGGCGTGCTGGCGGTTTCAATAATCTTCATGGTGAACGTGGGCGATGTTGATGCCTACCATACTCGCTTTTCGTGGTCGCAGTTGGCGAAGGCCATGCTGCTGGTGCTCATCCTTGTTGGCCTCTTTATGGGGGGCAGGCTTTTCAGCCTTCAACTTACCGCCGCCCGTTTATGGCCGATGCTGAGCGAGCAGGACATGCTGCGCGAACCGGGCATCACGATGGAGGCTTTCGGGCAAACGCCTTTTTACACCTTTGTGGCACTTCACGGCGTTGTCTTGCCCTTGCTGGCAGTGGTGGTCATTATCTTCATGTGGCCTCCCTTCCATGAGTTTGCACTGGAGAAGAAAAGGCCGAAGCTCAAACCCACCGCATTCAAGGATCTCTCGGCAATCCTTGAGTCCGGCGAAGAGGCCGAAAGCGAAGCTGAAGAGGAGCCGACAAGCCAGGGCCCATTGAACTGGGCCAGGATGCGTGCAAAGCTGGAAAGGGAGGCAGGTGCTGATGACGAGTCCGATCATAAAGAATGAGGCAGCACCGCGTGGCCTACCGTACCTTCCGGGTTTTGTCGTTGCCACTCTGCTTGCCCTCTTAGCAGCCATCGCCCCCGCGCCTTGCTACGGCGACCAGGATGACCTGGCGGTGCGCCTGCAGGTCGAGAAGGTCAGAGACGCGCTTACCGGGCGGCTTGAGCGCCTGCGCGGCCTGGATTTCTCCGATGAAGTGCCAGTCCGGGTCGTAAGCCGTAAAGAAGCGGCCGAATACTTCGAGGAAACCCTTTCTGAAGGGATGACCGAGGAGGAATTCGCGGGCTACCAGCGCATCCTCGCCTATCTTGGGCTGATACCGCAAGGCTCTGACCTTCGTCGCATGTTGGTCGATGCATACGCCGAAAACGTGGCGGCATGGTATGATGACGAAGAAAGAATATTCGCCATCGTGGGCTCCTGGGACGCCACGGTTTTCGACGAGCTTACCGTCGTACATGAGCTGACTCACGCCCTGCAGGATCAGCATTTTGATCTGGGCCTCCTGCGCTTTCTGACCCGCGATTACGATGACGCGTGGCTTGGGGTGCTGGCCCTGGCCGAGGGGGACGCCAGCGATATGATGCTTCGCTACCACGGCAATCTCTGCCGCGCAAAAAGGGGCGGTGATGATGATTACTGGCGCTTCATTGCCATCAACATGCCGGATGAGAGCACCACAGGCCTGCCTCCTTTTATCGCTCGTCTGATGACATTTCCTTACACATACGGGACGCGCTTTCTGCAGGCCCTGCTGGTCGAGGGGGGACCTGCAGCGGTGGACCTGGCCTTTAGAGCTCCGCCTGTCTCAAGCAGGCAGATCATAAGCTTCGACAGCTACCTGTACCGCCACGAGCCGAAGATCATCATCCCGGTGGACCTGGCAGGTGCGATGCCTCAGCCATGGCAACTGGTAGAGGGCGCCCAACTCGGCCAGTACGGCCTTGCCCTTCTCCTGGCTGTGCACCTCGGCGAGGGCTCGGTCGAGCCGGCGGTGTCCGACTGGGGAGGCGACCTGCTCGTGGGCTGGTGGCGAGAGGATTCGCCCGAGTGCAGCCTGGCATACTACTCGATATGGGACACGCCCACAGCGGCGAGGGCGTTTTTCAACGCGGCGCGCGATTTCTCCGAAATGAGGCATCCGTCAGCCCAAATCGTCGTAGAAAGTGACACATTTGTGTCCTGGCAGCAGAAAGACCGCATCACCTACCTGCGCCAGAAAGGTCGTGAGGTGCTTTATGTCGAAAATGCCCCCATCGAGGCGGCCGGAGAAGTCATAATGCGTCTCTGGGACTCGGCAGTCGTCCCGTTCGGAGCCCTCGTGCCGATCGCCGACAGAGACCGCCACCAAGGCGGCAAGCAAGCAGGTGGGACTATAAGCATAGAATAAGCACTACTGCTGCGCTATATTGCTTAAGGGGAGTTCTTTCGGAATGCTGTGACGGCTCCGGCTGCGCGATGACAGGAGAATGGGCTTGCTTATCCCCCTGGGAAATGACAGACCGACCACAAGAATGCCCGTGGTGACGTGGGCGCTGCTGGTCATAAACACATTGGCGTTCATGCGGTACGGCTTCCCCGGGCTCACTTATTTGATTATGCCGCATCCCTGGGGATTTACGCCCGCGAATTTCAGCGTAGTGGCGCTTTTTACCTCCATGTTCATGCACGTGAACTTCCTTCACCTTCTCGGCAATATGATATACCTGTGGGTATTCGGAAATAACGTGGAGGAAGTCTTTGGCCATACAGGATTCCTCGCCCTTTACCTGGGCACAGGAATAGCCGCCGGACTGACGCATTATGTCTTCAACCTCAGCTCGACGATCCCGGCCATGGGTGCTTCTGGAGCGATAAGCGGCGTACTTGGCGCTTACCTGATCTTGTTTGCTTCTTCACGGGTAAAGGTGCTAATGTGGATCTGGTGGTATATACGCGTTTTCTGGATACACGCGGGCTGGTTTTTGGGTTTTTACTTTGCGCTGCAAATGTCGCTTGCACTTGTACCGAAAGGCGGGGGAGGGGGGGTGGCATACTGGGCACACATAGGAGGCTTTGCGGCAGGGCTGGCCGCCACACTCATTCTGCAGATGCGAGGCGTTATAGAGCGGCCAAAACAGCCAGGTGCGCCCGGCAAGGGAGCTCTGTCTGAGGCGCTCAAAGAGGCTATTAGAGAAAGGGATATGGGTCTGACAGCAGGCGGTGGCTCTGTCGGAGAAGCTTCACAGTATGCCGCAAAGGAGCCTGCCGCCCGCATAAGCGAGATTCTTGAGCGGATCTCATCCGGCAAATTCGACGAAGCAATCATGCTCGCGCGCAGGGAGGAGCGGATGCGGCTCAAGCACCCCTCCGACGCATGGCAGCTCGCGCGCGTGGCGGATGCTTTCTATCAGAAGGGCATACACCGCACCGCTCTCCAGGTATATGAAGAGTCCCTGAGCAGGGCGCATGAGCAGGACGAGCGCGTCGCTGAGCTTTCCTTTCGCGCTGGCATGATCGCGAGCCGTCATGTGCGCGACATGATCGCTGCTGAGAGGCTCCTTTCTGATGCGGCAAACAGACATGCTGACGCGAGATGGCGCGTTGCCGCAGACAATGAGCTTGGACGCATCCGAGAAAACCTCAAACGAACCAGCATTACCGATGGAGGCGGCTTTGTAGAAGGTCCCTGTGCGATCATCCGCCAGACCGCCGATCCTGTCGACATTGCCAAGATCGGCACGCTTGTTGCCACCACCACGGGCAGGGTGCTCGCCGAGGTTACCCTCTTGCTGCGCAGGTCTGTAGGCTTTGTCGCAACAAATGTTGATCCGGTCACCGCCGGAAAGCTGGCTATGCAGCTCCAGGAGATGGGGATGCCGGTACTCGTGGTTCCCGAAAGCAAGCTGGTCGCACTGCCGGAGGCGTGCGAAGTGGTGTCGGCGGCGGTCTGGCCGGACCACATTGCGCTTTTTAATAATGACGGTGAGGAGATCCTTAAGAAATGGGATCACACCTTCTATGCCTCCGCCGGCTTTGTGCAGGTATCCCAGCGCAAGCGCGTGCCGGACGAGTTTGGCTCTTCAATGCCGAGGTACATGGGCATGGGCAGCTTTACCCGGGGCGGATTTGTGCAGGTGGACGATGGCATGCGCTGGAAATACAAGGATACACAGGTTACAAAAATCGTTCTCGATATGTTCACACTGCGCCCCTTCCAGTGCTGGCGCATTTTCGAGGACAAGGTAACGCTCTCTGGCTCCCAGCAGGCACTAACATACAGCCGCTCGCTGAATTTCAGGCGCCTGCTTACCGATCTGACTCTGCACGGCCGCACGGTACCGACTAATGAAGGCGTACACCTGATCGCCTCACAGGCACCTGCCCGCAGGTGCCGGGGGGTGACTTTTAATGGAATCGAGGATTTCGAACGATATAATTACTGGCGCCTTCAGCTCGAGCAGTATGGCTGAATGCGGTGTGTCGGAATCCTTCAGGCCCCCATTATCGCACGTTTGGATGATTATTATGAAAACGCTGCAAATCCGCACAGTTGTCATGGCCTTATGGACCTTGTTCTTCGCTGTGTCCCCTGGCTTTGCCTGGACGCCCGATTCCCTCAATGCGGCAGGGGAGGGGACCGCCGTTTTCCTGCAGGAAGCCGGTGTCGAAAAAGACACCGATGCGATGTACCTGACCCTCTCGCAAGCGATAACCAAAGCCCTCTCAAGCAACCTCGACCTGAGGATTTCAAGCTACGACCCGCTGATAGCCGAGGAGGACATAGGCCGGGCGCTGTCGGATTTTGACCCGAGGATTACGGGTACGGTAAGCTATTCGTTTCAGAGGGAGCCGTCATTTTCAGCAATTATACCGACCACCCGCACACGAAGGTGGACATTCAACGCCGGGCTCGAAACAAGGGTGCTATCGGGGGCATCCCTTGCGCTCTCGACAAGAAACGTCAGGACCAGCACCAACAACTTCTTTATAAGCGAAGTCAGCCCCTTCTACACAACCGAGCTTGCACTGAGCATCACACAGCCGCTGATGAGAAATGCAGGGGTCGATATTAACCGCACAAGCATTCTAATAGCGCAAAACAACTTCCGCATAGGCAAGCACCAGTTTGAGGAGCAGGTGATGCAGCTGGTGCTCGATGTCGAGACCGCCTACTGGAACCTCGTCTTCGCACGGGATGACCTGACGGCCAAAATGCGCTCGCTGGAGGCTGCCGAAGCCTTTCTGCGCGATATGCGCATCAAGGCTGATGCGGGGGCAGTAGCACCGATTGAGGTCACGCGTGCACGCGCTCGCGTGGCAGAAAGGCAGGAGGCCATAGTCACCGCCACCGCGCAGATAAGCAACGCCGAGGATGCCCTCCGCAGGCTCCTTCGCCAGCATACATCGAGCTTTCTCTCAACAGATCAGATCGTGCCGACGGACGCGCCGACGGTGCACGCAGAGCAGCTCTCCCTCGCACAGTCGGTAAACTATGCTCTCTCGCGCAGGCCGCATGTACTGCGCCAGCGCATCGCCCTTGAAAGCTATGACATACTGATAGCGCGCGCAAAGAATCAACTCCTCCCGCAGGTTGACCTCTTTGGCACATATTCACTCA
>SLPQ01000021.1 GCA_007131925.1 Candidatus Brocadiia bacterium
CAATCGGCGTATGTGCCGGAACGTGCTGCGCGGTGTCACCAGTAGCCTCCGGTGTCGGCAACGCTTCATAATCGAGCTTGCCGTTGGGAGTCACAGGCATTTGATCGAGCGTAACGAAAACCGCCGGCAGCATGTAATCGGGCAGTCGTCTGCGAAGGTGATCGCGAAGGTACAAGATGTTGATATCATCACCCGCCGGCACCACGTAGGCGACAAGGCGCATGTCACCGGGGCGATCCTCGCGGCAGAGCACCACCGCCTCCCTGACCGAATCGTGCGCGCCGATGGCCGCCTCGATCTCACCCAGCTCAATGCGCCAACCTCGAAGCTTGACCTGCCGGTCTATGCGCCCCATGAAGTAGATGCTGCCGTCCTCAAGCCGTCGCACAAGATCGCCGGTCCGGTACAGCCGGCCGAAAGCGGTATCACAGAAGCGTTCGCGGGTAAGCTCCGGGCAATTGTGATAGCCGATGGCCAGGCCGTCCCCGCCAAGCATCAGCTCGCCGGGCACCCCCAGCGGGACAAGTTGAAGGCTTTTGTCCAGCACGTATGCGGTCGTGTTGGCAATCGGAAGGCCGATAGGGATGCTCACAGCATCTTGAGGGACATCTCGAATCTCATGCCAGGTGGCGAAAGTCGTGCATTCGGTGGGGCCGTAACCATTAAGAAGCCGCGCGGGCGGGGTGGCTGACAGCACGTTCCGTACGCATCCCGCATCAAGGGCCTCGCCGCCCGTGATGAGGCAGCGAAGCGAAGCAAATGCGTCCGGCATTTCGCGTGCAAAGTGGTTGAACAGCGAAGTCGTCAGAAACATGGCCGTTACACCGGCGCGCTTGATCTCACTGACAAACTCGCGAGGCGACAGCAGGACATCCTTGGTGATGATTGCCGTTCGCGCACCATTGAGCAGAGCCCCCCATATCTCCCACGTAGCCGCGTCGAAAGATGCGTTGGCCACCTGGGCCAGGACGTCAGAGTGGCTTACAGGGCAATAATCAGTGTTCATGACAAGGCGGGTGATGCCCCGATGGGGGATCACTGTGCCCTTGGGGGTGCCGGTCGAGCCCGAGGTGTAGATTACGTACGCGGGGCCGGCTGCACTCGTTGAAGACTCCGGCGGCTCATCGCTCTCCCCTGCGATCGAGGAGGCCTCTGCGTCAAGGGCTATCAGTCTGGCCTTGGTGTCTGGCAGTCGGTCAAGCAGGCTTTCCTGCGTGATGATGACAGGCGCTCCCGAGTCGTGGATCATAAAATCAAGCCTCTCGCGCGGGTACGTCGGATCGAGGGGCACATAAGCGGCACCGGCCTTCAGGATCGCAAGCATCGCCGTTATCATCTCAGGCGAACGCTCCATGCACACACCTACAAGCGTCTCAGGCCCGACGCCGAGCATATGCAGACGGTTTGCAAGGCGGTTGGCGTGTGTGGACAAACGGCCGTAGGTAAGATGGCCCTTTTCCGACGCGACCGCTACGGAGTCTGTATACGCAGCGGCAACCTCATCGAAGATCTCGTCGACACGACTCTCGCGGGGATATTCACGCGCGGTGTCGTTGTACTCGCTGACAAGGCGGTCTCGCTCCTCTTCTGTGAAAATCTCAAGCCGAGAGATGGCCTCGTCAGGGGTGGCTGCAGCCGATTCGAGAAGACGTACGAAGTGCGCCGCCATTCGTTCGATACGCACCCGGTCGAAGATGCTTGAGCTGTACTGCAGGCTGCATCGGTAGCCGTCACCGGCGGGCTCTATCAGAAGGGTGATATCAAACTTGGCGACCGTACGATCTACAAGAACCTCCTCGACCTCGACACCCGAGAGAGAAATCGCATCCGCCGGCGTATTCTGCATAGACAGCGCCACCTGGCAGAGCGGAGGGACGGCTGGATTTCGCTCGGGATGGAGCCTCTCTACGAGGCGTTCAAACGGCATGTCCTGGTTTTCATATGCGTGCAGTGCGGTATCACGCTCGCGTCGGAGAAGCTCACGAAAGCTCGGCTTGCCCGAGAGATCGGTGCGCAGCGCAAGCGTGTTGGCGAAGAAACCAATGAGTCCCTCGAGCTCGACACGCGTGCGGTTTGCAATGGGGGTGCCGACGACAATATCCTCCTGGCCGCTGTAGCGGGCGAGAAGCGCTTTAAATGATGCCATAAGTGCCATGAAGAGTGTAGCGCCCTCCTGCCGGGCTACAGATTCGAGCGCGACTGCCAGGTCACGCGGAAAAACCGTACAAACGCGACCGCCATTGTAGGTCAGAACAGGCGGACGAGGGCGGTCGAGAGGCAGATCGAGGACCGGTGCGTCGGCAAGCTTTCTGCTCCAGTAATTCCATTGATGCTTGAGTGATTCGTCACAGAGCCACTGCTGCTGCCATGCCGCAAAGTCTGCGTATTGCACGGCGAGGGGCGGCAGCGGCGATGGGCTTCCTGCAGCAAACTCGTTATAAATCGCGCCGATCTCGCCGAGCAGCACCCCCTTTGACCATCCGTCGTATGCAATGTGGTGTAATTCCAGGACAAGGATCGACTTGTCCGCTGACAGATTCAGCAGCACAGGCCGGAACATCGGCCCGGTTGCAAGGTCGATGGGCAAGCGGAGAATCTCAGCGGCCCGGCGCATTGCTGACTCCTCGCGCTCATGAGTCGGCAAGCCGGAAAAGTCCTCTACCTCCAGGGGCTCCCGGCGTGGCGCCTGCACCACCTGTACGGGATGACCGTCACGGATCGCAAAGACAGTTCTGAGAGCCTCGTGCCTTTTTTCGATCTCAGCAAGCGTCCGACCCAGAGCACTCAGGTCGATCTCACCGCTGATGCGCAGCGCGATGACCTCGTTGTATGCAGTGCTTGCCGGGTACAGCTGGGCCAGAAACCAGAGCCGCTGCTGTGTAAACGACAGCGGCCATGCATCCCCCTGGGCGCGCCGGGGTATGGGGTTTTCCCCATTTTGAGACGTAAAGCCTCCGAAAAGGCGCTGCTCCAGCAACGCTCGCTTCTCGGGATCAAGGCCAGCCAGCCTACTGGCTATATCACTCATATATGCGACTCCACAATGCCCGTTTCATGCTGTCGGGCTGCCTTGATAAAGTATCTCAAGACGACTGAGCCTCTATCTCGTCAAGAAGGCCTTCAATGTCATAGCCGGCCTGCAGAGCCTTCAGGAAAATGACCTCAACGGCAATATCAGCCACGGTTGGTTTCTCGAAAAATGCCAGAAGCGGGAGGTCCACCGCAAAGGCGTTGCGCACCCGCGTGACAACAAGCGTGGCGAGCATCGAATCGCCGCCAATCTGGAAAAAGTCATCATGAATGCCCACGCGATCTGCCTTCAGCACCTCCATGCATATTGTAGCGAGCGTCTCTTCGACGGGCGTGCGCGGTGCGACAAACTCGCCAGGATCGGTCACTGGCTCTCGCGAAATGTCCAACTTCTGCGCGAGGCCGATGCGTTGGAGCTTGCCGGTAGGGCCCTTGGGTATCTCGTCCACGAAGATTACCCGGCGCGGGGCCTTGAACATGGCCAGCCTTCCCGCGACATGCTCCCTGATTTCGCTCTCGGTCGCCATGGTACCTTCACGCAATACTACCGCCGCTGCGACATCCTCGCCGAGTTGCAGGTCTGGCATGGAAAAGGTTACCGCCTGCGCCACCGACGGGTGAGTCATAAGCACCTCGTCCACCTCACGCGGCGCGATCTTCTCGCCCCCACGGTTGATGATCTCCTTGATCCGGCCGGTGAGCACGAGGTAGCCATCCGAGTCAAGATATCCCTGGTCCCCGGTACGAAACCAGCCCTCCACCCATGCCGCAGCGTTAGCTTCGGGGTTGCCTTCATAACCGGGTGTTACGTTGGAGCCGCGAATGACAACCTCGCCGGCCTCGCCCTGGTCCAACAGCCTGCCTGCCACATCCATGATTGCGATTTCCGGACCGGCGGCCGGGCCGACAGAGCCGGGCTTGCGCACTTTGGGAGGCAAGGGGTTTGAGGACATCTGGTGCGCAGCCTCGGTCATGCCGTACGCCTCAATTACCGGGCAGTTGAAAATGCGCTCGAGGTCAGCCATCACCTGCGGCATAAGGGCCGATGATGATGAGCGAATTAGTCTCAGTCCACGCCGTGCAATTACAGGCCCCTCTGCGCCGGAGCGTGCAAGGATTGCCTGGTGCATCGTGGGAACCGCCGTATACCATGTTGGCGCGCACTCATCCAGCCACTCGAAAAACTGCGGCGCGTAAAACCCCGGCGTCGCTATGACGCTTGCCCCTGCCTCAAGGGAAGCCAGCAGTGCAGCCACGATCCCGTGAATGTGAAAGAGCGGCATGATATTGAGGCAGCAGTCCGCATGCGAAAGGGCCAGCGTCACGGCGACATTGCGCGCGGACGCAAGAAGATTCCCGTGCGTCAGCGGAACGACCTTGGGCCGGGAGGTCGTGCCAGATGTGTGCAGCACAAGCGCGGTGTCACCAGATCCGGCCGGGTCGTCTCCGGCCGTAGTGCGGCTCTCAGAAGAGGCGATTGTAAAGACCCCGGCCGCACCGCGCACCTCCCGGTCAATTTCCACAACAGCAACGCCCAGTCGTCGTGCGACCTCCCGCGCCGGCGACTCCACGCCCCTTTCAACAATCAGAGCCCTTGCGGTGAGGTCCTCCAGGAAAAACTCGAACTCCTGCTTTCCGTATGCCGGGTTGAGCGGGGCAGACACGCACGCACAAGCCGTCGCCAGAAAGGCAGTTGCAGCCTCCGGCCCGTTGTCGAGCACCAGTGCCACGCGGTCATTTCTGCTCACACCCATGGCCCGCAGCGCCGCAAACGTACGATCGACCTGCTCGAGAAGCGCCCGGTAGGAAAGCGGCGTCCTTCCCGGCGCGGTGATCGCACAACTATCCGGCGCTGTGCGAGCGCCCTCGATTATGAGATCACGCAGCGACCCCCAAGTCGGTGCGGCTGCAACATTCTCACACTCCGAATGCACCTCATTGTCCCCCTGCTCAAACCACCAAAGGCCAGAAGCCATCAGGACTTACCTGCAATCAGGCCCAAATAGATATTAACCCCCAAAAGGGCCAGGTCAAGCCCGATGGTTTGCAAATACGATCAGCTGCTTGCAGGCACTCTGCGCATGTTAATCCGACATGCGGTTCTTCAGGGCAGTTCTCGCGGCCGAGGCATAGTTGATGCCGAAAGTTGCGTGCAGAAACAGTGTGCGAAAAGTAATAGAACGCTTTTCAATTTCGCGCCACCCTTCATAATGAATCGGGCAGACGACAGCTGGTCAAAAGGGGGCACGATGTCGATCTTTGTGGCTGAGGCACTGATGCTGTCGACATTGGCAGCGAAGCTGTGGCCTGTGCACAAATCAAGCATGTCGCCTTCATCCCCCCTCCATCTCACGATCAGAACGCAAAGCTTTCCCCACCGCCGAAATGGGCGGACACTTTCTGCAATGGAGCCGAGTGAGACCTTTTAGTGAGAGTAATCCATGAAAGAGTCAAGACATCCCCACCCGCACGTCGACCCTCGCCAGCCGCGAGACGCCACTTCGCCCGCGACAAATCCACCAGTATTCGTATGGAAACCGTGCCGGGGCGAGCGCAGTTTCCGCCTGGTGGTGTCGCGCTGCGAATCGCTTTCAATGCCTGTTCTGGACGTAGACGGACTTTGTGATCCCCTGTATCTGCCACAGCAGGCCTTTTCACCCGGTAGCTATTACTGGAAATGGTTTTCCGGCAAGCGCTCATCGCAGCTTTTCCATTTCGACATTTCGCACTCAGCCGTTATCTTAGAGGTACCGTGCGCCGAGGAGTGGCTGCAGCGGATCGGGCCATGTCACCCGAGGATATTCCTCCGCCCCGAGCAGATCGACTCATGGCGCTCGGCCGTTAAGACTGACCGTGCCGACCTCTTTTGCTCTGCAGTAGAATCCGCCGCAGCGATAGTCGACGATGACCATCAGATCTACGATGCGCCCTTTCTGCCCGATTGGAACAAAGACTACGCAAAGGCGCACGCCACCTGGAGAAAGATCATGGTCGACGCGCGGCGCTTTGTTAAGCAGGCAGAGGTCTTGTCGCTGGCGTTTATGCTGACGGGCCAGAGTCGTTTCGCACGGGCAGCTGCGCAGCGGATGGATTCGATCTCCAGATGGGACCCGCATGGGGCCTCGCACATCGAGCACAACGATGAAGCGCATATGGCCGTCATATGGCATGGGCCTGTCACCTGTGACCGGATATGGGACGAATTTACCGACGAGGAGCTCGGTCGCGTGGTTGAGCAGTTTCGCGAGCGGGGCCGCATAACTTTTGAACACATGCATGACCGTGGCGCCTACGGAGTCGAGCGCTTTGACTCTCACGCCGGCCGTGAGATTGTCTTTCTTGCCATGATTGCGCTGGTCTTTCACGAGCAGATATCCGAGGCGCGCCGGTGGCTCGACTGGCTGCGTCCGATTCTTTGCGGCGTGTGGCCTGTCTGGGCCGGTGATGACGGAGCATGGGCCGAAGGACCCGCCTATGGTCTGTGGTACGTGCAGATAATGACGATGTTTGCCTCAGCGCTCAAGTATGGCGCCGGCGTCGACCTCTATCAACGCCCCTTCTGGAAAAACCATGCTCTCTGGCGCAAGTATGTCCTGCCCCCCTACGCCGAGTGGATAGGTTTTGGTGACCACAGCGAACCGTCCGCGGAGGTCTGGCTTGCAAACGCAAATCTTGTGGACCTGATTGCCCGCGAGACCGGCAGCCTTGAGTTCGAGGAGTACGTCGCTCAAATGCGTCACATCGCCGCAAGCCGCCTGCGATCCAACGACCGAAAGATCCCCGAAATAGCCGGGGAGCTCTACTTTGCAGGAGTTGCACACACGGCAGGAGGCGCCACGCCGAAAGGCGACACCGACACCTCCGCCGACACATCAGGGCAGGCCGATGCGCGAGAAGACACCGTGGCGCGCTTTTTCCCTCAGACGGGGTGGGCCGCCGTCCGAACCGATCTCAGCGACGCGTCCCGCGACACAGCCCTTATCTTTCGGTCATCTCCCTATGGCGCCATAAGTCATTCGCACGCAAACAATAATGACTTCGTCATTCACGCCGGAGGGCGGGTGCTTGCAATGCCGTCGGGATACTACCTCGGTTACGGCTCGGCCCACCATGTACACTGGGTCTGGCACACAAAGTCCCACAACTGTATCACGCTGTCGGATGCCTCGCAGATTATGCGCTCACATGACTCCCGAGGCGCACTCGAAGATGCTTTCGAGGATGTGCGCGTGGTCTTTTGGCGCGGAAACGCCGACGACTCCTACAGAACGCACGCAAGCCGCTGTCGGCGACACGTAATCTACATAAAACGTGCGAATGTCTTCGTGCTTGTGGATGAATTTGCCGCACTGCCGGGCATCGAATCTTCTGTACAGTGGAATGTCCACTCCTTTGCGCCTTTTACCATCGACGAGGCAGCGCGGTCCTTTTCTGTGGAGCGCTCGCAGCCGGACGAAAAGGCTCACCTGGCTCATGATACTGGACACAGTGCAAGGCTTGAAGGGCACTTTCTTTATTCCAACAATGCATTCTTTTCTCTCTCATCGGGATGGGATCCACCACCGTCCCCCTCCCTGCTGAGACCACAGCACCGAGAGCAATATAATCTGCGGTTCACTCCGGCCGGGCTATATAGAATGATGTACCTTGTAACGCTTCTGTCTCCCGCTCCGGCAGGCGCCGAGCCTGCAAAGGTGGAGCGCGCCGTTGTGGGCAATATCGAGACGGCGCGAATCGGAGATGATCTCGTCGCAGTCGATCCGTTTACAAGGCTTGATCAGGCGAAGTTCCCGCAAGAGCTAGCTCTGATACTGAAAGGGACGCAGGATGCCCTTGCCGTCGTCTTGGTTGACGGGTTCAGATACATCCTCACCGATGAAGGCCTTGGAAGTAACACATGAGGGTGGTTACCGCTGGGGTTTTTGTCGGTGAAGGCCGGCTCGATTCCAACCGGCGTGCGCAGAGATAAAGACCCCGCGCAAGCTCATTTGCACGGGGTCTCTCACTTCTCGGGACTTTCTGGTGGGGGCCTGGCCCCTTGTGTGCTCTCATGCGCCGTTGCAATACCTGTCGATCTCGCGTCGCGCTATCTGTACGGCCCGGCTGGCGTTTTCGAGGTTGCCGTGGACCGTGTAGACATCGCGCACAATAAACTCCATGGAGCATCCTCGTGCGGCATCGAGTGTCTCCCTGATGTGGGCAGCCCAGGCCTCCTCC
>SLPQ01000176.1 GCA_007131925.1 Candidatus Brocadiia bacterium
GATGTCTTCAGATGTGCACTCGACGGCATCGGTACGGTCTATGTAAAGCGCCACTTCCGCCAGAGAAACCGGCTTTTTGGAGTACTGCGTAAGAACGCTGCCATTCGCGAGTTCGACTCCTCGATGAGGATGCGCGCTCTGGGTATCCCTCAGGCCGAGCCGGTCCTGGCGGCGCTCGTGTGCGGGCGCACCGGTACGACGAGATTCGGTGTCTATATCATGCGGGAGGTGGAGGAGGCAGTAGGTCTGGATGTACTGCTGGCGCGTCTGGTTGAGTCGCCGGATGAGAGCTTACTCGCATCGATCGCGGATGAGCTGGTACGCTTACTCGGCGTGATGCATGCCGGGGGATTTTGCCACTGGGACTTCAAGCCGCGAAACCTGCTCGTCACCCGACGGGAGGCTCTCGTCATAACTCCTATCGACTCGCGCTCGGGCAGGAGGATGAATTTGCTGACCCGGCGGGCCTGCATTAAGCGTGATTACAGGTTTCTTCTCAGGGAGCCGGCACTGAAGCCCTTTATCGAGGAGCGCATGGAGAGGCTCTTGAATAGCTTCGCACATGGCTCCGGCGGCGGCTCTGCGCGGGCTTAGGCCCCGTGAGGAGCACCTTCCCGGGCTTCGCTCTCGAAAAGGGGCGGTGTTTCGGTTACAATCCGGACATGACAGCACACGCTGCAAGCAAGATATACGTCCTTCTCGGTCCTACCGCTGCCGGCAAGTCGGCTGTGGCCATGGAGATCGCGCGTCACTGCGGATGCGAGATAATCTCGATGGACTCGATGCAGGTTTACCGCGGCATGGATATCGGCACCGCAAAGCCTTCGCCGGCCGAGCAGAGGGAGATCCCTCATCATCTCATAGACTTGAGGGAGCCTTGGGAGGATTTTTCTACGGCGGAGTATGTCGGGCTTGCTGATGCGGCCATCAGCAGGGTCGCCGCGAACGGCGGCATCGCGCTTCTGGTAGGTGGGAGCGCCCTCTATCTGAAGTCACTTTTGCATGGTATCGTTGAGGGGGGCAAGGCCGACTGGGCCCTGCGCCGGCGCATCCGCGCCGAGGCGGCTCGACAAGGCAGCCCGGCGCTTCACCGGAGGCTTGCCGCGCTCGACCCCGCTCGTGCCGCCCGCATCCATCCAAACGATCTCAGGCGCATCGAGCGAGCCCTTGAAATACATGAGAAGACGGGCCGGCCGCCCAGCGAGCTTGCCCGCCAGTGGGCGCGCGCGGGGAGTCGCTACGATGCAGAGATGGTCGGACTCGACCTGCCGCGCGCGTTGCAGATGGAGCGCATAAACGCGCGCGTCGACAGGATGCTGGCCGACGGCTGGCTGGTGGAGGTGCGAGGTCTCGCCGGCGGGGCGGGTCTCGGCCGCACCGCCTCCCAGGCGCTCGGCTACGGCGAGCTGGCGCGTGTGGCGTCCGGCGAGATCGCGCTTGAAGAGGCAATTGAAAGGATAAAGGCCAGGACGAGGCAGTTTGCAAAGCGTCAGATGACGTGGTTTCGCGGATTTGGCGCATCGGTGGAGTGGCTGAGGGTCTCTGAGGCAGACAGGCCCGATACGCTCGCAGTCAGGGTGATGGATATGCTCGGTCTCGGCAAGCAAAGGGAGGATTAGAGTTGGCGGAAGCGGATAGGCCGGAAAGGGCAATGAAGATAGGTGTTCTCGGTGGTTCATTCGACCCGGTCCACATCGGCCATCTCGCGATCGCCGAGGAGGCCAGGGAGGTCTTTGGTCTCGACAGGGTGGCCTTTGTCCCGGCGGCCAGGCCTCCGCACAAGGGCGCCGTCACTGCTGCGCCTGCCAGCCGGCGACTGCGCATGGTGGAGCTGGCGATAGCAGGAAATCCGTGGTTTCTCGTCTCAGACATCGAGATGCGCCGCGACGGCCCCTCTTATACCATTGATACCCTTGAAGAGATTCAGAAGATGTATCCAGACATGAGCGTGTACTTTGTCGTGGGCGCCGACAGCCTTGCCGAGCTGCACAGCTGGCACAGGGCTGCTGAGCTTGTAAATCGCTTCGATTTCATAATAGTCGGCCGACCCGGTGCGCCTGCTGTCGAAAAAGGGATGCTGGAGGAGCAATTCGGCCGCGAGGCAGCTGCGCGCCTTGACATGCACTATCTCAAGAGCGGTTTTTTTGATCTGAGCGCCACCGAAATCCGAAAGCGTACAGCTGCAGGGCGCAGCATCCGGTACCTGGTGCCTGCGGCCGTTGAGCGTTACATACTGGCAAAGGGCCTTTACAGGGACTGACCTGCTGCGCCTGCGGGCCGACGGAAGCGCCCCGGGCCCGGCCGGGTCAGCAGCTGTGACGGGGAGGCTGGCGAGGTGGAGATTCGTACAGTCACAGATTACGTCGGCATCATCGGCATCTTGATCCTTGCAGGGGGGCTTGCTGCAGTTCTATCGGGCTGGCACAGGGCCAATATATACGTAAGGGCCGGCTTTGTCGTAGCGGGAGGGGCAGCCTTTGCAGTGGTGCTTTACCTGTCGCGCCGGGAGCCTTACATCCTTTCATACCTGTACATCGTCACCATGGGCATGCTTCTTTTCCTGCATGTGGCGATCCTGGTTTGGGTGCTCATGAATGCCTTTTTCGATGAGGGCGCTGCGGTAAAGGTGAAGGCCGAGCATCCGCTCTTGCGCAAGGCTCGTCGCGCGGCAAGATCGCTTGACTTCGCCGGGGCTGTAAGAGCGTATGATGAGTACCTGGAGAAATACGAGGACCCCGCTGCGCGCGCCCAGCTCGCCGAGGTGCTTATCAAGGCTGGAAACTCAAGGCGCGCCCTTTCTGTCCTGACGCTGGCCTTCACCGAGGCCGAGCAGCCCCGCCAGAAGATCACCCTCGGTGTGCGCCTGGCCGAGTTGATCCTTGTCACGCGTCGCGACCCGACCGCAGCGCGTGCGCAGCTCGAGCAGGTAAGGGAGCTCTTCAAAGGGACTGAGGAGGAGGACTTCGCCGAGGATCTCGCAGGTCGCATGATAAAGCGCGTCGCCGAGGGTCGCTACCTGAAGGGCCGGCCCGACAGGCCCCGTTACGACACCTGAAAGGCAGGTATTTGTCTCTGCACCGGTTGGCGCGGTCAGCCGAGATGAGTTTCCAGGAAGGCCATCACTCGCTCAAAGGCCGTGTCCACCACCGGATTTTCCGGATGCTTGTCAAATTGGTGCGGGCCGTTCGGGATGGTCACAAGCTCGTGGCGCACACCGGCGTGCGCCAGCTCATCGGCCATCAGGACCGACTGCTCATAAGGCACATCCGTGTCGGCGTCGCCATGAAGGAGAATCGTGGGTGGATAAGCCGACGTGATGTTTCGCAGCGGGCAGTATGGCTTGAAAAATTCAGGCTCCTCGCGCGGGTCGCGGCCCATGATCTCACTGGACCAGGCGCCGCTTTGCCGGCAGTAGATGTAAAATGCGTCGCGCGAATCCTCACCGGCTGAAAGCGGCGTCTCCCCTACGGTGGCGCGGGCCTGGCTTTCGGTAACCTCGGGCCGCCGGGAGTAATACGGGTCGGGTCGCGAGCACCACTGCCCGGCGACATCGCCATAACCATAAAAGGAGACAATGGCCCTCGGCTTCCACTCAAAGAGCCCCGACATAAGAGCAAGGTAGCCGCCCGCAGATGCCCCGGCGACCGCCACGCGCGCGTCATCACCGCTCAAAGAGCTGTGCGCCTCGGCGCGAATCCAGGAAACCGCGTCGCTGACATCTTCGATTATCTCAGGCAGCTTTGTCTCAGGGGCGAGCCTGTAGTCGAAGGAGGCAAAGAGATAGCCCGCCTCAAGACAGTCGCTGAGGAGGCGCTCTATTGTCTGCGCGCGAGAGCCTGAAATCAGCCCACCGCCGTGAAACCAGGCGATAACGGGCGCGTTTGTCTCCTGTCGATCGCTACGATAAACGTCGGCGGAAAGCTGAAGGTCTCCAGCTTTCTTGTACACGTGAGTCTCGGGAGTCATATTTGCTCCTTTCCGGATGAGCAGTCCATGCCGTCGTGTGGGCGCGCTGCAAGTCTCAGCTCCCCGGCGATGGTCGAAAGCCGCCCCATCGCGTGCGCGAAAAAGCTCCTCCAACCGGCGCACAGCCAGGACGGGCCAGGCGCGCCGCGGCCCTGGAAAGCAGGCCGGTGCTTCTGACAGTCGCCTGCGCAATACTCAAGCCACTCGCACTCGCCGCAGCAAGCCGCCGTTTCGAGTTTACCCCTGCCGAAGCTCTCGTAAAGGGGCGATTCCAGCAGCTCATCCCACGAGTTGTCCATGATATTGCCGAGACGCAACCCGTCAGATACAAAAAAGTCGCACGGATAAACATCACCGTTGTACTCGACGACGAAGTACTCACGGCAGTCGCGCGCCAGGCGGCACATGCTGCGCTCACCGGTGACCATATACCTGAGCAGCGCATCGAAGAGCCTCACATGGACGCTCTTCGCTTCATTCTCGGCCCATTCGTCGAATACTCCCGATATGAAGCGGCCCCACTCTTCGCCGGTGATCGTAAAGGGCAGCGGCTTGCCCTCTTCGTCGAACTCCACGCACGGTATGTACTGCTGCCAGGTGAATCCACGGTCGGTAAGATACCTGTAGACCTCCTGCGGGTGGGCGACGTTGGCGCTGGAGACGAGAACGAGTATGTTAAACTCGACCCCACGCCGAGCCAGCTTGCGTATGCCTTCCATGACGCGCCGGTGCGAGGGCCTGCTCCTTCCGGTGCGGCGGTAGGTGTCGTGCATGGCCGGCGGACCATCCAGCGAGACGCCCAGGAGAAACCGGTACTCCTCGAAGTGCCGCGCCATGCGATCGTCTATCAACGTGGCGTTTGTCTGCAGGCCGTTGGCGACTACGGTGCCGGCTGAGCCGTACTGCTTCTGAAGGTCGGTGACCCTCCTGAAAAAGTCCATCCCCATAAGCGTCGGTTCGCCGCCCTGCCATCCAAAGACGTACTGCTGCTGGTCAGTGGCCATGTATGAGGCTATGAGCCGCTCGAGGACTGCTTCTGACATGCGGTGTCGACGCGAGCCGGGGTAGAGACGGGAGCGATCAAGGTAAAAGCAGTAGTCGCAGCGCAGGTTGCAGTCTGCCGATGCTGGCTTGACAAGAAGAGAAAAGGGCTTCATGTACGGCACCTTGCATCCACGCGGGCAACTGACCGATCCGCCCCCAGTATAAAGAGCGCCCCTTTGAGCTCAAGCGCCCCGGCATGCCTGGTTGCGGCCTTTCCGGAGGCTACCGGCCTATGAAGGCACGTTTCTTGTCGAGATATTCTCGGTAATTGTCGTAAGAGACATCCGGCGGCACGAGGTGGTCGAGGTGGGGTATGAAGCCCCCTTGTTCGAAGGGGCCGCGTATGCGCTCAAACTCTCTGTCTATGGCCGCGCCGCCGATAGCGACGGCCTTTTTGTCGATGCCGCCCCTAAGGCGCAGCTCCATGCCAAACTCATCCCGCCACGCCCCCGGATCTACACCTGCGGCGACCTCCAGCGGAAACATGATGTTTACGCCCTGTCGCAGCCAGTTGGCGACTATGTCGTGGGGGTTTCCGTCGCAATCGACCATGCTGATGGCGCATCCACGCTCAGCTGCGGCCGTCATGACCCGGCTGTAACCGCGCCCGAAAAACTCATCAAACAGCGCCGGGCTGACAAGGGGGCCGTTTTTTCCGGCCATATCCTCCCACCAGTCCACTTCATCTATAAGAATATCCTCCGGCAGGCTTTCTATCTGCCGGGCGAGAAGCTCCGCCCAGTGCTCTACCATTTCGTGAACCATCTCTGGGCAGTCGTAGAAGGCAAAGGAGAGCCTTTCCATGCCCATCCAGTTGCGCAGCATGCCATAGAAGCCGATCAAGCCTGCCTTTATTGCTCTGCCGGAGGTCTGGGCGCTCCGTGCCTGCTCTATAGCCTCGCCATCGGCCAAGCCTCGGCCTTCAATGCGATAGCGCTGCTTGATGGCCTGCCAGTCGTCGCCTGTCTTGACAGGGAAATCGATGAAATGTGGTATCGAGCTCTCCTCGGCGTCATGCAGGAAACGCTGAGCGATTATGCCCGTCGAGTCTCGCATGATTACAGACGAGCCGCGCCGCTCGATTATCTCCTCCTCAAAGGGCGGATCGATCTTCTGGTCTATCAGGATGCCGTGCGCCTCATGCTCAAATCCGAAAAAGTCATCCAGCCTGCGCGGAAACATCGAGTTTCTCTCTTCTTCTGTAAGCTCCGCGCGCATACCCTCCCCGAGCCAGCGGCGGATGGTCTGCGGCCAGTATCCGAACTCTATGTCCGGCACCCTGTCTGTGCCCTGGTAGGTAAACGTCCTGTAAAAGCGATCATTTATATCAGCACGCATTGTAGCCCCTTATTCTCGCAGTCTGTGTCAATCGCCGGCATCCCGGCATTTTCCACGAATGCGTCGCATATACCTCAGCCGGCGGATAAGCGCAGACTTAATGTCTTTTCAAGCGATACGCACGTGCAGAGCCAAGGCGGTCGCTTAGAAGCTCCAGGCCGTCCGCGGCGTCGGCAGGCAAAATACCTCATCGAGCCTCTTGAGAAGGTCATCCGGGCCCGAGAGCCTGTCGGTAACCGCCAGGGTCGTCGCCGGCAGCACGCCAAGCCACATGCGCGTAAAGGCATTTACCGTCGCTGTGACGTGCGGCAAGCCCGGCTTGCTGCCCGGCTCGGCATGTGACTCGCGCCCCACCGTCACTATATAGTCGCCGGCGGCGCCCTTCCAGCCGTGTTCGAATAGATGCCTCTCGATCGGGTCGTTGAGGGTGAGGTTGAAGACAACCGGATCGCGCTCAAGGCGGGTCGCCGCGATGCAGCGCTCGAGGTCGTTTATTCTCGCCTGCCAGTGCGCGAAGCTTTCTATGTCCACGGCGTGCTCGCCCTGCTCGCGCACGGTCATGTCCCTTCTGGGGTACCGCATGAGGTCCTGAAGATGAATACCAGGCGGTTCTCTCATTGCGACGGTGCGCACCTGGTCGCCGAGGGCCTTCAGAAGCGCCATCAGCTCCATGAATCCACCCAGGGTCTCATACGCGTACCATTGAACCCGAAGGGGGCCGTTCCATCCCTTGCGCTCCATAAGCCACAAGTGGTGTGTAAGCCGGCCGTCATCGCCGCGGTAGCCCAGGCCGAAACCCCTGGTGGAGCGGCGCATTCGAAAGCACGTCCAGCCCGCATCGTTGATGACCTGACCGCCGTGACGGCGGGGAGTACGGAGGCGGTTTTCGTGCGCCTCCAGGCAGTCATCGGCGCTGATGCGCACGGGCGGGCGAGGCTTTACGCTCACCTTGAGGTTGGCCGGGTCGAAGTGCACATGACGTTCGTAAGGCCCGGTGCCAAAGCCGAGACGGTCATAAAAGCCCTGCTCAAACATCCCCAGCGCCGCCACCGGCAGGCGAGATGCCGTCTCGGCCAGGGCGTGGGCCGTCACGTCGCCGGCCAGCCCCTGCTTGCGCCCGGCATGCCCTGTGGCTACGCCGGTGACGCCCGCCAGCGGTATCTCGACGTGGTTATAAGAAAGCGCCCCCTCATGGATCGTGACAAGACATTCTGCGTTACCGCGGGACTCCCCCACAAAGGCACTGCAGGAGTCCAGCCAGCCGTCCATGTCGCACACGGCGTCTTCTTCTGTCTTATCGATCCAGCCGCAGTCGTGCCACACCTGCACAACGGCGTCTTTGTCGCTGCAGCGTCTGTAAGGGCGGATCACCATATGTAAGCCTTTCCTGAAGACGGGAATTTCACAAATCTCGCACCGAAGATGATACACGCGGCTGCCGGGTCTTCAAGCGGGACTCCTGCGGCGCGGCACCGCGGGGCGTCGTTCGTACCATTCGCGCATCTGTGGTGCGGCCTCATCGCTGAGCAGGTAAAAGCGATCTCTTGCGGCGAGCGGCAGAAACGCCTCCATCATGCCGCGCGCGTCGACAACCTCTATGGAGGCGCCTGCAGCCACCGAGCGGCGCATAATGCCGTTTTGCTCCATGACCGGGCCAAGCTCGCCGAAGCGACGGGGCAGGCCTCCAGCATGCCTCAGAGAGGGCACATGGACCTTGCGGCCGCGCCTGTTGATTGCGTACAGGTCGTGAAACCGGGAGAAGAGATAGGGTGCGCGGACGATCTCTTCGATGGCATGAAGTGTTGTATTGCACGCCAGGCCCGTTCCCAGAAAGGCTATCCTGCCGCCCCACTCGAGTAGTCTCCTGTAAGGGGAATGGAAGCCGCAAGGTGTAAGATCCTTTTCGTGCTCGTCGAGAAACCTCCTTTTTTCCGGGCCGACAGCCGCGCATGAATGGGTTGGGTGCAGGCTTCGGCGCGCCGCGCGACGGGCGAGTATTGCGTTTGACACAGCGCCTACGCATGATCCGGTCTCTTTAACGTCAAAGACGGGGCTGTCGAGGTTTACTCGGTCCCATGTGTGAGTCGGCACGATAAGGGTCCCCTCGCGCCCCACAGCGCCCAGCAGTGCGTCTATGATCGTATCTGCGCCGCCCTCGACAGCGCCGAAGCTGCTCAGCGAACAGTGGGCAAGTATCACGTCGCCCGGGTAGATACCGGCCTTGACAAGCGCGGCGCGGATAAGGTCTCGGTTGACCTTAGACTTGTCTTCCAAGAGTCTCTCCATTATATTGTTGGATATTGCACGTCGGGAGGTCGTCCCGGCGGCCAAGGGATCTCGACGCGACAGTGCTTATCTGCATGTTATCTGGCCGATGCGGGCAAGTCAACGCCGTGGGACCTTTGCGCGAACCGCTGTCGCGCCGGAACCCGCTGAGCGCAGGCATGTGTCCATGATTGTGATCAACTTGATAGCGCCGGAAGAAATTTTCCGGCCAATCGAAAAAGGAGGTTACGGCTGATGTGGGCGATACCCTTTTACGTGCTCCTTGGCGTAGCGGCGTTTGTCTTGTTCCAGCAGACGGTAATACGCTTTGTAAGACGTTTCTGGCACTTTTCATCGCCGCCGTATTTTGGGCCTGTCCTCGACAGTAATCTCAGGCTCCGACTGCAAAGGCCCGAGGTGGTAATCGAGCGCACAGGTATCAAGCCGGGTATGAAGGTGCTCGACGTCGGCTGCGGCAGCGGCGCCTATACGACGGACGCGGCGCGCGCCGTGGGAGAGGACGGCGTAGTATATGCACTCGACATACAGACTGAGATGCTCGACCAGCTCGAGAAGAAGCTTGAAAAGCCGGAGAACAGCGACATCGACAATCTCGAAGTCGTTCACGGCAGCGCCTTTGACATGCCATTTGAAGATGAGATTTTCGACCTTGCATACATGATAGCGGCCTTTCACGAGATAGACGACCGCAAGAACGCCATGCTTGAGGGCAGGCGGGTGCTCAAGCCAGACGGCATCCTGGCCATTACGCAGTGGCTCCCGTGGCTTGACTATCCCCTCCGCAGCACGCTCGTAAAGCAGGCCGAAAAGGCAGGCTTCGAGCTTGAGAGCAGCCGTGGCAACTTCTTTCACTACACGCTTCGCTTCAGGAAAAACGGTGAGTTTGAGCCAGCCGGCGCGGATGAAAAGGCTGATAAGCCCAGGACCGAGCAGGCTGAGACCGCCTGATGAAAAGGGACCGCGACGCCATGAGGCCGCCGGGCGCGCCCTTCACAGCTGTCTCAGCATGGGTCGTGCGCCGGGAGGGGGCAAAAGCGCGATATCTGCTGCTGCGCCGCTCGGCTGAGTACCTCAAGGGCAACTGGCAGATGGTCGTAGGCCGCCCCGACGGCAGAGAATGCGCCGTAGAGACGGTCTTGAGAGAGATACGCGAGGAGACCGGCTTTCATCCGGCGGCCCTCTACAACAGCGCCGAGGCGGAGGTCTTTTACGAAGCACGCTCCGGCGGCGTAGCGGTCGTGCCTGCATTCGTGGCATTTGTCGACCGAAAGGAGGTCACCCTGTCGCCGGATGAGCACGACGCTTATGAGTGGCTGTCTTTCGAGGAGGCGCTCGGGCGACTTGAGTTTCCGCAGCAAAAGAGAATCTTGCGCAGCGTACACGAAAACTTCGTGCTCTCTGAGCCCAACGAAAGGCTGCGAATAGACACTGACGCCCTGTAAGGTGAGCTCAGACCTGCCCGGTGAGCGATCACCTCAAGCGCGCCGCGGTTCTTGCCAAGAGGCGCACAAGTCTTTATCCTTTCTGTCTCTGGTCTTGCGTACTACCGTCCCTGAAACGAGTAAAGGTGCCGAAATGCCGAAAAAAGACTCGCCGAATTACAAAGATACGCTCAACCTCCCAAAGACGGACTTTCCCATGAAGGGGCGCATGAAGGAGCGGGAGGGAGATTTTCAGGCGGAGTGGGAGCAGATGGGCATCTACGGCATGATCCGCGAGGCGCGTGCGGGTGCTCCGAAGTTCATACTGCACGACGGGCCGCCGTACCCCACCGGCGACATCCACATCGGCACCGGCATGAACAAAGTCTTGAAGGACATTGTGGTCAAGTACAAGAGCATGCGCGGCTACGATGCTCCGTACATACCCGGCTGGGACTGTCATGGGCTGCCGATAGAGTACAAAGTGCTTTCTGAGCTCGGCGAAAAGGCCGCCACCATGTCCAAGGCCGACATACGCCGCCGCTGTCACGAGTACGCAATGACATATGTCGAGCGAAACCGAGAGCAGTTTAAGGCGCTTGGCGTTTTCGGCAGGTGGGAAGACCCTTACCTCACGCTCAACAGCGACTACGAGGGTGCAGTCATAGAGGCCTTCGCCGACATTGTCGAGGGGGGCTATGTCGTGCAGGCGTTGAAGGCGGTGCACTGGTGCTTCGGCTGCGAGACGGTGCTTGCCGAGGCGGAGCTGGAGTATTCCGATGAAAAGAGCCCGTCGATATTCGTCAAGTTTCCCGTCGAGGATGATTTTTCTGACCTGGCCGAAGAGACCAACAGCCGTCCCACCTCATTGCTGATCTGGACGACTACGCCCTGGACGCTGCCTGCCAACCTCGCCATAGCGCTGCACCCGGATGCCGACTACCGGGCTGTGCTTTACCGGGATGTGAATTCAGGCAGCGAAGAGATCGTCATTCTCGCCGAGGCGCTGGTCGAAAAGGTGTTTGCGGAGGTGGGGGTAGGAGAGTTCACCCGGCTGGGCCAGACCATCAAGGGCCGTACGCTTGAAAACCGCCGCTACCGGCATCCTTTCATCGACCGCACCTCGCCGGTGATCATCGCCCGTTACGTAAGCCTCACTGATGGCACCGGTTGCGTCCATAATGCACCCGGCCACGGTCATGAAGACTTTCTGGTCTGTCGCGAATACGGCATAGATGCCTACTGCCCGGTGGACTCAAGGGGGCGATTCACCCGGGATGTGCCGAAGTGGCAGGGCACCAAT
The DNA here is from genome assembly GCA_007131925.1 of Candidatus Brocadiia bacterium. Classification (GTDB taxonomy): domain Bacteria; phylum Planctomycetota; class DG-23; order SLPQ01; family SLPQ01; genus SLPQ01. Next base: position 11,359 of record SLPQ01000176.1, read on the forward strand.
ATCTTCGAGGCTGATACGCTCATCCTGCAGGAGCTGCGGAACACTTTCAGCCTGCTGCATTCTGAGTCTTTTTCGCATTCGTATCCGCACTGCTGGCGCTGCCGTCAGCCGGTGATTTTCCGAGCAACGAGGCAGTGGTTTATCATTATCGACAATCACAACCTGCGCCAGCGGCTGCTCGAGGAGATAGACAAAGTGGAGTGGATCCCCGACTGGGGCCGCACCCGTATCACAAACATGGTATCCGAACGTCCCGACTGGTGCATCTCCCGTCAGAAATCATGGGGCCTGCCCGTTCCGGCCTTCTACTGCGGCTCCTGCGGCGCGCCGCACCTGGAGGCGCACACGGTGCGGCACGTGGCCAGGATCTTTCGGGAGAAGGGCTCGACGTCGTGGTTTGAACTGCCCGCGGCTGATTTTCTCCCCGAAGCCACCACCTGCCGAGAGTGTGGCGCGGCAGACTTCCAGAAGGAAACGGACATCTTTGACGTGTGGTTTGAAAGCGGGTCGAGCCAGCGGGCGGTCGTGCGCCAGGAAAGGGAGCTTACATGGCCTGCCGACCTGTACCTTGAGGGCACAGACCAGCATCGGGGCTGGTTTCAGCTCTCGCTTATCGTGGCTACAGCCGCCGAAAACGCCGCCCCCTACCGCGCGGTGCTCACCCACGGCTTTGTAGTTGACGAGTCTGGCAACAAGATGTCCAAGTCCCTCGGCAACTTCATCAGCGTGGAGGATGCGCTGGCGGAGTTTGGCGCGGAGATCACGCGGCTCTGGGTCTCCTCGGTGAACTTTCGCGACGACATCTCCGTCTCACGTGAGCTTATCGGCAAGCTATCAGATGCCTACCGCCGGATAAGAAACACCTTCAGGTACCTTCTTGGAAACCTGAGCGACTTCGACCCCTCCTGCGACGGTGTCGAGGACGACCAGCTCCTGGAGATCGATCGCTGGGCGCTGGCCGAGACGGCGCGGCTGGTCGAGGCGGTCACGCGCGCCTTCGAAGGGTACCAGTTTCACAGGGTCTACCACCTCGTGCACAACTTCTGCGTGGTGCAGATGTCGAGCTTTTACCTGGATATCATAAAGGATCGGCTGTACTGCGATCCTGAATGCTCCCCCGGGCGCCGCAGCGCGCAGGTAGTGCTTTACCGCGTGCTCTCGGCGCTGGTCAAGCTCGTAGCGCCGGTGCTCGTGCATACCGCCGAAGAGGTCTGGCGGGAGATGCCCGGCGAGCGGGAGAGCCGGAGTGTGCACGCCGCTTTCTGGCCGGAGGTTGACAGGCAGCACATGGACGATGCCCTTCAGGCACGCTGGGAGAGGATGATAGACGTTCGCAGCGAGGTCCTGAAGTCGCTTGAGACGCTGCGCGCGTCAAAGACCATAGGGGGATCCCTGGAGGCCAGCGTTACCCTCTACACGGAGGATGAGGGGCTGTATGAGTTCTTGAAATCCTTCGAGTCTGACCTTGCGACGATATTTATCGTAAGCGATGCAGATGTTGTATTGGGCACCGCCGAGAACGCCGTGCAGTCCGAGGATATACCAGCCCTCTACGTTCGCGCCGAGCAGTCGGATTTCTCCAAGTGCGGGCGCTGCTGGAACTTCCGTCGATCCGTCGGAAGTGACCAGGATCACCCGGATATCTGCGAGCGCTGTGTAAAAGCTGTGGATAACCTGTGATGCGGGCGGCTGATCTAAGGGAAACCCTTATAATACGGGGCTTTGGGCGGAGTTTTTCGCTCCGGGGGGCCAAAAGATGTCAATTTGCTCCGTGGCGTGCGCTCTCTATATGTAACACATTATCAGTGCAGCAGTTGCGGCTATTAGACGTCTGGTCTGGTCTTGTGTGAGCGCGAGGCGCATTTGCAGGCAAAGCCCTTAGTTATGCGGGTTTACACTATTTCGGGCCGCTTTCCACCGAGCGGCCGATTATTTGTGAATAACCTGTTGGGAAAAAGCCCCTTCTGCAAATGCAGGGACCTTATTCGGGAGGCGCGGGATGCCTGAGAAGCTGCGGCTTGGCGTGCTGCTATCTGGAAGCGGCACGACTATGCAAAACATACTCGACCTCATCTCGAGCGGCCGGATCGACGCCGAGGTGTCGGTGGTAGTCAGCTCGCGAGAGGATGCTTACGGGCTTTGCCGCGCGCGCCAGGCGGACATACCCGCATTTACCGTCTCACGCAAGCAGTACCGTGATGTCGAGGAACACTCTCGAGCGATCACGGGGGTACTGGACAGGCACAGGCCGGACCTGGTGCTTTTCGCCGGCTACATGCTACTGTATCGCGTGCCGCTTCATCTCGAGGGTCGCATCATGAACATCCACCCCGCGCTCATACCGGCCTTTTCAGGCAAGGGCATGTACGGGCACTTCGTCCACGAGGCGGTGGTCGCTTCCGGCGTGCGAGTCACGGGCTGCACGGTCCACTTTGTCGACAACAAGTACGACAACGGCCCCATCATCCTCCAGCGGGTCGTGCCGGTCGAGTTCAGCGACACGGCGGAGGCGCTTGCCGAGCGGGTGCAGGCCGAGGAGCGCGTGGCCTACCCGGAGGCCATCCGCCTTTTTGCCGAGGGGCGCCTCGCTGTCAGGATGGGAAAAGTGGAGGTCCTGCCCGGCGCGTGGCATCCGACATCCCTCTGTGGCGTGAGGACAGCTCAGCACGGATGAGCGGCCTTTGCGGGTGAAGGCTTCCTTGAAACCACACAAGTCACGAAAGATATGGAGCCGGCCCCGCCACCTGTGGTGCGGCCTGCACGCAGTCAGGGCTCCGGCCAAGAGGTACGCGTCTTATCAGTCAGAGAGCCTGTCGAGCAGAAAGACTCCGGGGTCGGTGGCAATCCCCGGCTCAAGCGCCACATCGCGAAACTCGATCCACTCGTACAGCCGCGTCTGAAACTCTATCTTGTGGATGTCGCTCAGCTTGAGCCCCCCGAACGTCCAGGTGACTTGAGTCCAGTCAGCTGAAAATGTGGCCGAAGGCATGTGACGATCGCCCGTGTGAACTTGTCCGTCGCGCTCTATGATCACAAGCCTGCTATCCAGTTCCTTGTCTTGATCGTTAGTGGAGGTAACGACGACACCTTCGTCGGTCTGAGCGGGAGGGGATATTTCGACTGTTAGACCGTCGCGACTGCCTGAGACCCAGACTTCGATCAGCTCTCCTCCCGCTGGATAAATATTACTGCGGTTCGTTTCCCATTCGCCTGTTGCGACGCCGACACGCAGGGTTGCAGTCTCCTGCCCGCTCGCGAAATGACTCAGCATTCCATGCAGCCACCCCTCACCACTGATCTGCCGAGACCACCACGCACCGGGTCTGGAAGCGTCGACCGGCCTGACGATGTACCACGTTATGCGCCGATGGTCCCCCTGGTCCCCCGGAGGAAAACGCCCCATAAGAATGAACTCCCGTACTTTCTTACCTTCGTTGTCTTCACCTTCTCCAACAGTTTGAGCAACCATCCCGCGCGGCAGCAAGGGTGCGCTCTCCAGCAGTGAGCCGTCCGGCAACCATTTATATTCGTTGATGAAAGCCGGCTCCCCCGCTGCCCCGTGCAGGTACGGCGCGGCCTGGGTGAGATTGTCGCGCACCTGCTGAAGGGCCCTGTCACGATCGAAGGGGCGCTTGAACTCGATGACCAATTCGCTGCGCCCCTCTGCCGAAATGCCTCTGACCGCACGCACTTCTTCAATGGCCGAAAGCCTCTTTTCCAGTTCCGCCGTCACTGTGATCTCGACGTCCTGCGCCGAGACGCCCGGGCAGGGGATGCTGACCGCAATCACCGGAGCATCGCGTGTGTATCTCACGCCTGCAAGCTCAATGTCTGCACCTGACTGCAGTACCGCGCGCAGCGAGCCGCCTTCAAAGACCTTAGGCTCAGTAGGCTTTGTCTCCTCAGGCTCATCCTGCAGAGCAGGCTCTGCCCTGCACGCCCCCATCGGCAGCACAAAGATTACCATGGCGACCGCAGCGACGAGGGCTGCGGCCACAGCACGCTTATGTGTCTTCCAGAGAGGTCTCTTCAGGTGAGAAAGCCTCGCCTCCATGCAGCTTGTGCTTTCGAAAAGACCCATAAGGCCGCGCGTAAAGGGCGTGCGGCTTTGCATCATCCGCCGCGCAACGGCCACAAGCGTCAGCCGATATAGCGGCGTCTCGCTTGCGAGTACGGTCGAGACGGCTGCGTCGCAGCAGAGCTCGCGCATCTGCCTCAATCGCCTGCCTGCCAGCCACACGACAGGATGAAACCAGAAGACAATGTGAAGCACCGTCTGAAGGGCGTTGATGGCAAGGTCGCGCCTCCTGATGTGGGCAAGCTCATGCAGCAGCATGTGCTCGATCTGAGACCGGCCGAGGCCATCGATGGCCGACTTCGGCAGCAGGATGACGGGCCGCCATACGCCGAATACAGACGGCCCGCCAACCGCCTCCGTCAGGACAAGACGCGGCTCACGACGCATGCAGAGCTTTTGCGACGCCGCGGTAAGCGCACTTCGAAGCATCTCGGGCGCCGAGGCCCCGCCTGCCGCCTGTCGGCGCAAAAGTACGACCTTGCCCGTCAGAACCGCCGCGAGGGCCGCCCACACCGTAGCCCATGCGAGAAAGACCCACGAGCGCCACCAGAGGCGCGGTCGTGGTTTGACCGCCGCCGCGGCGGCCGTCGGCACCGATGCCGGGCCGGCTTCAGACGGGTCGGGCTGCTCAATCACGACCGCGTGTGTACGCGTCGGAGCCTCTTGCGAGGTGGCTTCGCTCACATAACCGGCATGTATCGTCTGGATGCGCGAGGGCAGGCTCGTCGGCAGCGATAGCCCCGGCGGCAGCACGAGCCTTAAGAAGACCATGAGCCACAGGGCGTAACGCACCTGCACCCAGGCGCGCTTTCTTAGCGGCAAGTCCAAGAGCCAGACAAGAGCGCCCACCACAGTTACCTGAAGTGAGACCTCCGTCACCCACGACCACCAGCCGTCCGCCACGCCGTTGATCAGATCAATCATCCTTGCCGCCCCCCTTTGACTCTGCGCCGTCTTCACCGCCGGCTTCCAGCGCTTCGATAAGCCTTTTGCGCTCGCGGCTCGACAGGTTTTCGTCTTCGGCCAGAAAATGTATAAGACTTCCGAATGCCCCATCGAAAGCCTGGCTCGCCACTGACTTGAGCGCCGCCATTCTCGCCTGACGGCGGGTCAGGACCGGGTCATAAATGCTCTTGTTTCCTTTCTTGTGTTCCATGACGGCGCCCTTGTCGACCAGCCGTGTCAGCATGGTCTTGACCGTCGTGTAGGCCCACTCGACCTCTCGCGGCAGGCGCTCGACAATCTCGCGCGCGCTTGCCGGATGTTTCTTCCAGAGGGCGTTCATAAGACGCCACTCAGCCTGTGTGAGCTTCACGCCGCACCTCCGTTTCTACAGTTGTAGATGACTATACTACAAATGTAGAATGCTGCAAGAAAAAAATAATGAAATTTCAATAGGAGTCTCAACCCTCTGTGTGAACACGCCGACCGGCCCAGAGCAGTCGTGCCCTGGTGGCACAGGCGCGCTACTCGAAGAACGTCCTGTAATCCTCGAGGTTCTTTTTTGACAGTGCTGCCGGGTCGAGCTCATAGGGGCAGCGCTCGCGGCACTGGCCGCAGTCGGTGCACAGTTCGATTCTCTCCATGCGGGCGCGCCACTCTTCAGTGAGGAGATTTTCACTCGGGGCGCGGCGGATAAGAAGTGACATGCGCGCAGCAAGGTTCAGGGGTATCTCCACAGGGCATGGCAGACAGTAGCCGCAGCCCCTGCAAAAGTCGCCGGCAAGCGCCTGCCGCTCGGCTTCGGCGGCCTCTTTCATCCGGTCGTCAAAGGCAGGCGACTCGGCCTCGAGAGCGAGAAACTCCTCCAGCTCCTCCTCGCGCTGGATGCCCCATATAGGTACGACATTGTCAAACTGCCTGAAAAACGCAAAAGCCGCCCGCGTGTTTCGTATGAGGCCGCCCGCCATCGCCTTCATCGCGATAAAGCCGAGGTCGTTTTGACGGCAGACCTCGATGAGCTCGAAATCCTTCTCAGCGGAGATGACCGAGAGGGGAAACTGCATCGTAGCGAAAAGACCCGAGCGTGCCGCCTCGAGTGCAACGTCGAGCCGGTGGTTTGAGATGCCTACGTGCCGCACGAGCCCCTTGTCCCTTGCGCGGACAGCCCCCGCGTAGGGCGAGCGCACGTCGTCCGGATCGACCATGGCGCGAGGGTTATGAAGCTGGAGGATATCCACGTAGTCGGTCTGCATCTTTGCCAGAGAGGTTTCGAGGTGAGCGGTGAGCTCCCCGGCCGTGCCTGCACCGCTTTTGGTGGCGATGACGATCTCATCACGCACGTGCTTGAGGGCGCGGCCGATTTTTTCCTCGCTGTCGCTGTATCCGCGAGCTGTGTCAAAGAAGTTTACACCCGCATCATACGCCCCTTGCAGGAGCCTGGCCGCCTCATCAAAGCCCACCCGTTGAATGGGCAGCGCGCCGAAGGCTGTTCTGGTCACGTACAGATCGGTCTTGCCAAGCCTGATCTTCTCCATTGTCATCTCCATGTAGCTGACTTTGCCGAAAATCAAATGTGCTGGAACTCGTGAAACGCGCAGCACGGAATCATAGCGCACGCGGTCTTGACCCGCAGGGCGTGCGCCGGCATGACATGCCACGCGCGGCGTGGGTAGCTCACCTCACGCTCCATGTCCGCCTCACGCGCCCGTGCGTCCGCCGCTGGCGAGCCTGCAAAGACAATTCTATTCTTTCACTGGGGTCCTTTGTGTCAACCGCACTTGTAAGGTGCCCTTCCGGAGGTTAACATTGTCAGAGGCCGATGGCACGTGGCAGGGGCTGAGTGCCTGCGGCCCATGGCGCCGTGCAGGCAGGCGCCGATGACCGGGGATCAATTGAGAGGATCGCCATGAAACGAAGGATAGTTGCTGTAATGGTGGCGCTCGTCTTTGCCAGCGGGTGCGCCGCGCTCGCCCGCCTCGTGCCGCCGTCGCAGCCTAAGACGCCCGAGGAGAGGCTTGCCGAGGAAAACGAGCGCCTCAAGGCCATCTACGAGGCTGAGCACCAGTTGAACATGAGGCTTGCATATGAGCTGGAGATCGCCCGCATCGAGATCGAAAAGATGCGTGCGGCGCTGGCTCCCGTTGACACCGAGCCCGCCGAGACGGTGCCGGCCTTCGAGGACTTTGAGATAGCGCGGATAAGGTTCGGCCTTCTCACCGGCATATCCGACTGGACTGGCGACTCTGCCGCAGACGGCTTTAGAGTGTATCTTGCTGCCGAAGACGCTGACGGCACCACTCTCAAGCGAAAAGGTAACGTGCGCTTCGAGCTTATAGACATCACCGGCCCGACCCGCGAGGTCTTGATGTCATGGCCGATCCCGGCCGAAGAGCTTGCAGCCGAGTGGCGCAGCTTGCCTCCCGGTTTCAGGGTGCGGCTGCCCTGGCAGGACGAGGTGCCATGGGGTCGTGAAGTTCTGCTGCGCGCCACCTTTACGGATGCCTGGGGGCGGGTATTTCAAACCTCTCGCATCTTCACGCTCGAATACTCAGGCTCACCCCGTAACGAATAAATACGAGGGAGGCAGTGAAAAATGGCTGAGGCGGTCATCGGCATAGACGTGGGAACTTCCGGCACGCGATGTCTCCTGGTATCGAGGGACGGCGCGCTCATTTCACAGGCGACGGCCCCGCACTCCATCTCTCACCCGCGCCCCTCATGGAGCGAGCAAGAGCCCGCGCAGTGGTGGCAGGCAGCCATCAAGGCCATCAAGGAAGCCCTGGCGGGCTCGGGCCTTGGCGCCCGAGACATCTTGGCTGTGGGGCTTTCGGGACAGATGCATGGTCTTGTACTCTTGGATGACGAAAACCAGGTCGTACGGCCCGCTATCCTCTGGAATGACCAGCGCACCGCCGCCGAGTGCAGCGAGATAGAGGAGGGCTTTGGCCGCGCGCATCTTTTGGAGGTGGCCTGCAATCCGGCTCTTACAGGCTTTACCGCGCCGAAAATACGCTGGGTGCAGAAAAGCGAGCCGGACTCCTGGCGTCGCTGCGCCCATATACTGCTGCCGAAGGATTATGTGCGATTTTGCCTTACCGGCGAATACGCTACCGACGTCGCGGACGCCTCGGGGATGCTGCTGCTTGACATAAGAAAGCGTAACTATTCGGAGGAGCTTCTGTCCTTTCTCAATATCGACGCCCGGCTCTTGCCTGGGGTCTTTGAGAGCCCGGAGATCACCGGCCGGGTAAGCGCCGACGCCGCACAAGCCACCGGCCTTGCCGAGGGTACGCCGGTCGTGGCCGGCGCGGGCGACCAGGCCGCAGCCGCCGTGGGCAACGGCATAGTCCGTGGCGGCGCCATATGCGCAACTCTCGGCACATCGGGCGTGGTCTTTGCAGCGACTGACGAGCCTCTCATCGATTCGCCCGAGGGGCGCGTACATACCTTCTGCCACGCTGTGCCCGGGCGGTGGCATGTCATGGGCGTGGTGCTCGCCGCCGGCGGCTCGCTCCAGTGGGTGAGAAACGAGCTGGCCGAGGCCGAAATCGCCGCCGCTGATGAGCGCGGCATAGATGTTTACGAGGTTCTCTGCGATCAAGCCCTTGCAGCTGCCCCGGGCGCGGAGGGCCTTATCTTTCTTCCATACCTTACCGGAGAACGCTCACCGATAAACGACCCGCACGCGCGCGGTGCGTGGATCGGCCTGACCATAAGGCATGGCAAGGGGCACCTTGTGCGCGCAGTGGTGGAGGGGGCGTCGTTTGCGATGAGGGATTGCCTTGAGGTCTTAAAGGAGCTTGGAGGGAGCGTACGCCACGTCCGGCTCTCAGGCGGCGGCGCCACCAGCGGTCTTTGGCGCTCGGTGCAGGCATCAGTCTACAACCATCCGGTCTCACTGCTTGAGGTCTCAGAAGGGAGTGCTTACGGGGCGGCACTGCTGGCCATGGTGGCTGGAGGCTTTTACGAGTCGGTCGAAAAGACCTGTGAAGCTGTCGTGAAGACCACCGCCGAGGTGCGGCCTGATCCAGCCGCGGCTGCCATTTACGACAGGCTGTTTCCGATCTACAGGCAGTGCTACCGCCAGCTCAAAGATGAGCTCCACAAGCTCGATGCGCTGGCCCAGGGCTGAGGGGGTGGCTCTTGAGTTTTCGGTCGCGGCGTGAGGTTGGCTGGCGTCGCTTGAGTAAGGTTTGACATGCAGACGGGGCAAAGGCTGCAAGGAGTGCGGTCCTGCCTGACGCTCATGACCTCGGGAAGGCCCTGCGCGCCGGATGATCTGACAAAGGCAGGGCCTTTGGTTGCACTTTTTTTTGAGCGTTGGGCGTCATTATATCTTACTGCTGGTGCTCTTGTGACTCATGGTCCTGCATACTCTCAGGCTCGGCAAGGCCGGACTCTCGCAGTAACCGCGCCACCTGGGCTGCGAGCTTGTCGATGAGGTCCTGGCGGTAGGGCGGAGATGCCTCGCGCCACATGGATGCGTCTACCTTCCGGCCGATCGATGCGGCCATTTTCTCAAGTCGCTCAAGCTCGTCGGCAGAAAGCGTGCGAACTGCCCCCAGCGAGCGCGCCTTGAAGACTACGTCCGCGAGATTTTCAAGCTTTTCCATCCGTTCCCATGCCGCCAGCAGATCCTCACCGACGGTGAGCGCACCGTGACGGTCGAGAAGCAGGGCGTCGTGCCTTTCAATGAGGTTTTCGACGGCCTGCGGGCACTCCGGGGAGGATGGCGTGGCGTAGCGTGCTGTAGGCACTGTGCCCATGTATATGAGTACCTCCGGCATGATGCACTGCTCGAGGCTGACGCCTGCAAATGTCATTGCCACTGCCGTCGGCGGGTGGGCATGAACAACAGCACCGACATCACTGCGCTTGCGGTACACGGCAAGGTGCATCTGCATCTCGCTTGAGGGGTGTCCGGGGCCCAGCGGCCGGCCGGCCGCGTCGGTGACTGCAATATCCTCAGGCTTCAAAAAACCTTTTGAGCATCCCGCCGGGGTGGCCAGAAACCTGCCTGGGCGCAGCCTTATCGAGATGTTGCCGTCGGCGCCTGAAATGAGGCCACGCTCGTATAGACGCCTGCCGATTTCGCAGATGAGTTTCTTGTGTTCCTGCTCGGTCATTATCAAACCCGCCTGATCGCTTCGTGTCTTTTCAAAAAGTCGGCCTGGTGGGAAATGTATAGTCATGCAGCGTGCGGCTGATGAGTTTCATTTCCGGCTGCTTGCCTCGGTCATCACGCCAGGCTGCCATGTCGCCTGCTGACTTCCCGTCAACCCGGCCCTGCAACTGACAAATACTATGCTATTCTGGTATCTGCAATGCTGTTTTCGAGACGCTTAATGCCTCGGGCCAAAACGGACGCAGATCCATTAAAGAACGCCCCGGAGAAGCTTTGGGCAGTTGCAGGGGGTTAGCCTCTCCGGAGCGTCGTGGGGTGGGTAAGTGAAATTGTTCTATGGCCAGGCTCAGATCACCAGGCTCTCTGTGGGCGGGGTGAATCTCGACTTTCTGCATCAGCACAAGAGCAACTCCCTTGAGCTATTGTAGGGCAACGTACTTTTGCATCTCTCTGCTGCGATCGAGCTGCAGGACAGAGTCGCAGGTGACATGCGGCATAGAAATGACCTGCGCGGCGCCAAGCTCGCTGACGGCCCCGGCGCTTGGCGGAGCGCCTCTACTGTGGCTTTCACCGACGCGATACTATCCCTTATTATGGCGGTCACAACGCCGCCCCCCGGTCTTTCCGTAGCCGACCCATTCCACAGATGAGCCTTTGAGCTTGGCATCAGTGATCTCCACCATGGCCGCACAGCACCCGGTCGAGATAATACCAAGCACATCAGGCATCCCTGGCTCCTATTGGCAAATGGCGAAATACCCCCAAACGCCGCGTGTTTCTGGATCGATCCTCAGATGAGATGCCCCCCGCTGCATCTTCATGATAACCTCTTCTGATCTTACCGTCAAGCGCCACAATCTATATTATCCATATTACCGGCGAAATATATACTGATAAACCCTCAAGCCGCATATCAAACCAAATATCGACCCTATTTTCAGGCGATATGCAATAAAAAATATCTCGCGCCTGCCGAGAAAGCCCATTTGACAGCCCAGCTCAAAAACCGTACAACAGTCACTTCAGCGCAAGGCCGCGCTGGCGGAGAAACGACTGCAGAAACGGGTATGCAGGCGGGGCTGGAAGGATGACAGGCCCGCGATGGGGGGCCTGCGATAAGCTTTGATGGCAGGGGCAGGGGTTTTTGCTTTCAGCAAAAACTGTCGAAATGTCGAATTTTCCGGAAGCACTTGACCACGTTCAGTGCGTCATGTAGTATATGATGGGTGGTATTTTTGCAAATCGGCGCTTTTTGCGCGTACAGATAGTGCGAGGGAGAAGGTTTGTCCTCTGAAAATACCCCTGCCATCGGCGGCAGCGCTGAGAGACGCCGTAAACGCAGGGCCGGGTTTCTCACAATAGGCTCACGCAGGATAAACGGCCAGCGTGTGCCCATAGATGTCCGAAGGCATTCAGTGCGGCTGCCGGGCCTGCCGCCAGAGCTTGCCGGCATGACCATTGCCTTTGCTGCGGACTTTCATTTCAGTTACATCCATCCTGCAGGGCGCATACGGGCGGCTGTTGACAGGATGATGGAGCTCAAAGCCGACATTATCTTGCTCGGTGGTGATTATCTTACAAGAGCCAGGCACAGCTTCGACGCAGTGATCAGTGAGCTCTCGCTCCTCGATGCTCCGCGCGGAGTATACGCCGTGCCGGGCAACCACGACTATGAAAGCGGCGTGAATGATCTCGGCGAAGCTATCGCACACACACATATCGTCGACCTGACAAACCGGGGAATGCGTTTCGATGCAGGGTGCGGTGAAGCTGCAGCTCCGTCCGACTCGCGCTGTCTCTGGCTTGGTGGGCTGGACGACCTGTGGTATGGCCGCCCCGATCACAAGGCGGCTGTAAAGGGGGCGCCGGCGGGGTCGGTGCGGCTGCTCTTGTGCCACAACCCCGACACAGTCGACCTTCTGCCTCCGGGCGCTGCCGATCTGATCCTTGCAGGCCACACGCACGGCTGGCAGGTCTACATACCAGGCCTTTCGCGCGCGTTCATACCTAAGCAGAAGGCCCGGTACCGTCACGGTTTTTACCACACACACGCGGGCCGCATGTACGTCACGAGTGGAATCGGGCATTCGCACGTGCCCGTACGATATCGCTGCAGCAGCGAGATAGTGCTTCTCGAACTCTCCTGACCCCAGAGGTCCTTTGAAAGCACACCACCAGCCGAGATTACAGGAGCCTTTTCTATGCCGACGCCGCTTGACCTTGCGATAAGCGGCGATAGGATGTAGCCATTTTAGTGCGTGGAGGAGTCAGATGAGCGATGCCAGAGCCGTCATCGCCGTTACCATGGGCGATCCTGCAGGGATAGGGCCGGAGATTGTACTGAAAGGTTTTTGCGACGACGGCATGTGGACGGGTGCGGTACCGGTGATATATGGAGACTACCGACGCCTGGAGGCGACTCTCGAGAGGCTTGCCCTGCCGCTGGAGCTTGCGCATATCAGTGAGCCGGGAGAGGCCGTCGGGAGATATCCGACCCTGGAGGTAATCGACTTTGCGAACGTGGAGCCTGCCATGCCGCATGGCGAGGTCCAGCGTGAGGCGGGGCGCGCAGCGCTTGACTACATAGAGGCTGCAACAGCCGATGCGCTTGCCGGCAGAGTCGCGGCGCTGGTGACCGCGCCGATCTCAAAGGAGGCCCTTCGCCGTGCGGGCAGCCAGTTCAGCGGGCATACGGACCTGCTGGCGGCCGCCTCGGGCACATCGCACTACGCGATGACGTTGGTGGCGGGGGGGCTGAGGGCGATTTTCGTTACGGCACACATGCCCCTTGCCGATGTGCCCGGCTCGATCACCCGCAGGCGTGTGCTTGAGACGACACGCCTTGCCGGGCAGGCCCTTTCGCTTCTTGGTGAGCCGGGCGCCAAGATCGCAGTGCTTGGCCTAAACCCGCACGCAGGCGAGGCAGGCTACATGGGCAGCGAGGAGAGCGAGGCGATACTGCCGGCCATCAAGGCCGCCCAGCAGGAGGGCATACACTGCGACGGCCCGGTCCCCGCCGACACCGCATTTTACAGGATGAAAAAGGGGGAGTTTGCCATCGCTGTCACCATGTACCATGATCAGGGGCACATACCACTGAAGCTGGTAGCCTTTGAAACAGGTGTCAACTGGACTGTGGGCCTGCCCTTCGTGCGCACCTCTCCCGACCATGGCACGGCCTTTGACATAGCGGGCAAGGGCAAGGCCCGTGCCGAGAGCCTCAAGAGCGCGTATCTTTTCGCGCGCAGGCTGGTCGACCGAAAGGTCGCACAGGCGTAAAGCATCATCTCGCGCGGCGGTGCAGTCGGCATTGGCCGCGGTAAGCGTCGCAGCGCACTTTGCAAAATGGAGGTTTGCGATGAAGTCTCACACGGAGTACCTTAACTTCAACACTGCCAGCCATCGCGAGTATATCAACATTACGGATAAGGTCCAGCAGGCTGTTGACACCGCAGTTATAGATGAGGGCATGGTGCTCGTCTCTGCCATGCACATCACCGCCGGCGTCTATGTAAACGACGCTGAGAGCGGCATCATAGCAGACATAGATGAATGGCTCGAAAAGCTCGCGCCCTACCGTGATGACTACCGCCACCACCAGACCGGCGAGACAAACGGCGACTCGCATCTAAAGTCGATACTCGTGCACCACCAGGTCATCGTCCCTGTAACCGGCGGCCGGCTGGATCTCGGGCCGTGGCAGCAGGTGTACTACGCGGAGTTTGACGGCCGTCGAAAGAAGCGGCTGATCATAAAGGTGATGGGCGAGTAATCCATGAGCGTTCCCCCGCCGCGCTGCAGGCA
>SLPQ01000179.1 GCA_007131925.1 Candidatus Brocadiia bacterium
AAGACACCAGGCACAATTGTCTCTGTCTCACAATGACTGACTGCAAACATTCAGGCCTGCCCGCCGGGTTATTCACCATGGCGAGCCGGCCGCCTCGTGGCTCCATGCAGCAGAGCTCGCAGGGGACAGCAGCCAATGGCCGTTTGCTTTTGAAATTGTGCAGGAAGAGCTAAGGATGCTGGCAGAGCGGATTATGCGAAGCGACCGCCCCTGTGCGTCGATGTCGGAGGAACTTGCTATCCTGCCAGCTCTCAAGGCGAGATACAGTACGACCCAGAAGCAACTGCCAGAGGAACTGCCCCGATTCTGCAGTAACGAATAGAAGGGGCCTTCTCGACAGGCGCTTGGAGTATATGGCGCTAGCGATGGCGGGGGGCGGTGACTCAAGAGCTCTTCAAGGAGCGGCTCGGGCCGATATTAATCGAGTTTTGAACCCGAGGAGATTCTGTGGCTTCATTGAAGGGCAGTCTTGAAAGGGCAGTTTTGCCAGCACGGTCAGCTCACTTAAAGCAGCGCATTATCTGACAGAGTAAGGTCAAGAGCAAGACTTTATGTCCCCTGTGGATTTGGAAGCTCTGCCAGCCATACATTCTACATTTCTTAAGTGCCTGTATAGTAAGATATTATGAATGGCGCGCCCGGGAGGATTCGAACCCCCGACCGTCGGATTAGAAATCCGATGCTCTATCCTTCTGAGCTACGGGCGCGCGTTGATAACAGCTTGGCTCTCATGCACTTACGCAGGCTAATCTGACGCGGTGCTCCACGTACATTGCCCACATTGTCAGTAAATCCATTCAGTGGCGGACAGCCGCCCGATGCGACAGGGATCGGGAAAGGCACCGGCCCCGCCTCTCGCGATTGCAGAAAGCGCTCCTGTGCAGCTGCTCAGGGCAGGCCCCCCGGCGATACCTGACATTCAGTTCGGCTCTCTGGATGCGCGCTACTTGCGTATTATAGCCGCTCTGCCCCGGCGACAACCGGAAAAGTTCAGAAATCCATGAGAACAGGTGTGAAATCCGTCTTTTCCGTAAAGTCTGCGCGGACTCGTCCATGATCCGTAAGGGCTCCAGCCGCAGGGATCAGCCAAGGACAATGAAACGCTGCCGACCTGCCGGAGACGTACGCCGACGCGCTGGCTGGTGAATAGCCAGGAGCAGGACATGACGGCGCCCTGCCATGATACTTGGCCCCTGCTGGTACAGCACATGAAAGCGATGATCAGGCAACGGCGCTGCATCATAGAAAGGAGCCGCCTGTTCTGCAGGGCAAACACGGCCGGCACCCGTCGCAAGAAGTTCGGGACCTGCTCGATTGAAAGACCGACTGAAGAGCCATCCGTATCCGGGCAGGCAGTGAGCTCATAATTCAAGCAAAGAGAGCGCTCTCTATGCTGCTGGATTTGAGGCAGCGGCCTGGTTGCAGACATCTTTGGCAATGCTGCGCGCAGTCACAGCGCTCCATGTTGTGCGCTCGATGCATATTCGCAAGAGAATAATATACGCCGCCCCCGCCGTCAGTCAGACGAGGGGGCGACGCTAAAATCAGCACTCCGAGATTGATTCCCTGCGAGTTTTAGTACTGCGGGCCTGGAAAATCAGGCATGGCGGGTTCCTCGAAAGGTTCCTCAAGTCCATCGGTCATCGCCTCTATCAGTTCTGGTGTGATATCGCTTGTATGCACATTATCAGCAGTATAGACAACATCCGTAGCGACGACCTTGACGCCAGTGTCCTCGGCCACCTCTGGAAGCACCCTGTCAACGTCCTGCTGAAACTCCTGGATGGCCATGTTGGCGCTATGTTCATACTGCTGCTGCACCTGCTGCATCGCCATTTGATCGCCTTCCTGCTGTGCCCTCTGCATCTCAGTCTGGGCCGTTCTCAGGGCCATCTCCAATGCCTGCTGTGCGGGGTGCCGCTGAAAGGCCGCATCCGGATCGTAGGTACCGACATGCAAGGCGTCAGGCGCCATGACCGGTTCTTCCTCCTCAATCGGAGCCGGCATCTCCTCCTCAAACAGGAACTCTTCCGGAAACTCGGCTTGCGCGCTGCCGTCTCCGCTCATCATCGCGACAGCCGCAATGAAAGCGGCTATCAGTACAAATCCGAATAGCAACCTATTTGTGCTGCGATACTTCATGACCACTTACTCCTTAAAAATAGTTTCGCTTGATAAGCATGTACTCATCAAGCCGCCATCAGGCGGTTTGCTCACCATAGGGGCGTTTCTACGTCATCCTGCTCCGGCTGTGGGGCCTCTTGCTCGGGTGGAAGAATAGGCTCCATCGGCTGGGGAGGCTCCTCAGGTTCGGGAGGCCACTCAGCAGGTTCCTCGGGCTGCTGGGGCGGAGGCGGAGGTGGCCCAGGCTCCTCGCATCCGGCGGCGAAAACGCCCACCGCGACCATCACCACAATCGCCAGCAGTGCTGCTGTAAGTTGCTTCAACTTCTTACGCATCACGAAACTCTCCTAAATTGTGTCTCACTTTGCGGCGCATATGGTACCGACATCCACGGTCGGACCTGCGACCGCGAGGGTTTAGAGTAAAGCATTTTGGCAGCCGTTGGAGAGGGGGGGCTCGCGGCTCCACCTGTGCACAAACTGTCGAGGTTCTCATGATCATCTATCTCCAATTGGGCCCTAGAAACCCTTTCGCTCTTCGCCAACGAGAACCCTCCAACCATCCCACCGGGGCCGGTAGCGCTGCATCTCAACCTCCGCCGCGGTGCGGGGAGAGCACAACGAGGCGGGCGAGTCCGGCCTGGCAAAGAGGCCGCAGCCGCGAGGGGCGGTTTTTCTGCGTAACCGGCCATCTCTCACTTTCTCTTGCCTTCAAGTCCTGTAGCTGCCACCGAGCGTACCTTTTCAACAAGGTCATTGACTGGAAAAGGCTTGTCAAAAACGGTCACCGCTCCAAGTTCACGAGCTCTCTTATGAGTCTCTTCATCCCCAAAAGAAGTAATGAATATCGTCGGAGGAGGGTTAATCTGACTGCGGGCCTGCCTGATGGTTCTCAGAACGTCCAGGCCGCTCATCCCAGGCATGCGAATATCGCTGACGACTACGTCATATTGGCAATCCGCTTCTCTGGAAGATCCCGACTCTCCCCCCAGACAGGACCGCAACCAATGCAGCGCAGTTGCGTATTCGATCACGTGACAGCCCTTGCGTCGAAGGGCTTCGGCGAGCATTTCCCGCATGCCGTCGTCATCTTCGATCAGCAGAACACGCGGCTCCCTGTGCCCCTTACGCGACTGATGGGGCTCTGAGCCCCCGCATTGCTGCCCGGAACGTTCGCTACTCATCTTTCAGCCTGCATCTTCGCTTTTCGATCTTTTCCGTGCGTACAATTACCTCACACCACTATGAAGCAACAGGCATGCCAGAGTGCCTCATGCAGGCTTGCCACTTGGCATAAGATATGTCATTGAGATTGTCCGGGCGTGCAAACCGGCTGTTTTTCGGGGACAAGCGTCGCTCTACGGCCGGTATTTGCCGGAGCTGAGCCAGACTTGGGCGTGTCATGTTGACACGGTGAGCTGTTATGACACGATTTGGATGGCGCCAGTGCAGTTGCAGCTACATGCCCCAGCGCTTTAGCTTTCGATACAAAGTCCTCCGACCCAGGCCGAGCACACGTGCTGCGGTACTCTTGTTACCGCCCGCCTTGTCCAGCGCATTTTGGACGTGCCGGCGTTCGACCTCCTCCAGGGTAAGCAGTTCATCCATATCATTGCCCTTGGAAATCACCACCCCTGGTTTATGGTCTCGAATTTTCCGAGGCAGGTCATCGACGGCGAGTTCTTCTAAGCGGGTAAGGGCCACGGCGCGCTCTATGGCGTTTCGCAGTTCACGAACATTGCCGGGCCAGCTGTATGCGAGCAGCTTCTCGGCCACCGCTGGCGAGATCCCTTCGACCGGCTTGCCGCTGCGTTTGACGGCATGCCGGAGAAAGTGCTGCGCCAGCAGGAGAATGTCCGTGTCGCGCGAACGTACGGGGGGCACTTCGATTCTGACAACATTGATTCGAAAAAACAGATCCTCTCTGAACTCACCGTCTTTAACGGCGGCATCCAGATCTCGATTGGTGGAGGCGATGATGCGTACATCGCAGGCAACCTCGCTGTTCTCCCCCACAGGCCGAATGGAGCCCGTTTCAAGCGCACGAAGGAGCTTGGGCTGCAGTTCCAACGGAATCTCTGCGATCTCGTCAAGAAACAGCGTGCCTCCGGTCGCCTCGAGAAAGAGCCCCTTGCGATCCGACCTGGCATCAGTAAAGGCGCCGCGCACGTGCCCGAAGAGTTCGCTTTCCAGGAGCGGCCCCGGGAGGGCCGCGCAATTGACCGGCACCAGGGGACCGCCCCGGCGCGCGCTGTGCCGATGCAGCGCACGTGCGACCAGCTCCTTGCCCGTGCCGGACTCCCCTGTAATGACAACGGGGACCGGCTGTTCGGCGATGCGCGAGATCTGTTCGTAAAGCTTTTCCATGCTTCGGCTGCGACCAATGAATTCGTCGAAGTCTCCGTGGTGCTCGCGGCCCTCTTTGAGAAACCGCACTTGCTCCTGAAGCGACCGATGCTTCAAGGCCCTCTCGATAACGAGTGCCAGCATGTCGCGCTCGATCGGCTTGGTGACAAAGTCGTAGGCACCCGCTCGAATCGCCTTGACCGCAGTGTCGAGGCTGCCAAATGCCGTGATCACAATCACCGGAACATCGGGGCGGTTTTCGACAAGCCGATGGCAGAACTCAATACCGTTCAGATCGGGCATCTTCAGATCCGTGATCACAGTGTCAACCGGCTCGGCCATGAACTGTTCGAATGCTTCTTCTGCCTTTGTCCTCCACTGCACCGAATAGCCCCGACTGACCAGATCGTCATGCAGCATTTCGCACATGGCCCTGTCATCATCCACAATCAGGATGCGTTCGGTCATCACGAGTCCTCCTGCGGAAGGTTCACCGCAAAGCAGCTGCCTTCACCAATACTGCTGGTAACATCGATCCATCCTCCATGCTCGCGAATGATCCCATAGGCAATGGACAGTCCCAGTCCAGTCCCATGGCCTACGTCCTTTGTAGTGAAAAACGGATCAAAAATGTGTGGCAGATCGTTTTCATCGATCCCTGCGCCTTTGTCTTCAATAGTGATGCGCAGAAAGCGCCCCGCCGACGCGCCGATGCATTCTTGCGACTCCATGGTAGTCGACTGGACTCTAACAACCACATCCCCTCCATCCGGCATGGCCTGAAGGGCATTGTCAATGAGATTGGTCATCACCTGCTGGATCTGCACCGGGTCCATCTCTGCAACATGAGAGGCGCCCTCGCCAACGGTTTCAAGGTGAACCTCAGCTTCGTAACCAAGGCAGCTCACCAACTCTACCACCTGGCGCACGATGTCTGCCACATCGGCCTTGACCCGTCTTGGGGGGCGCTGCCTGGCAAAATCCAGCAGATGACGAATGATCTGCGTCATGCGGTCAGCCTGAGATCTGATCGTGTCGGCATGCTGATGTATCTTTTGCGATCCGAGCGGTATCGTGCCGTCGCAGATCATACCTGCCCTGCCGCTGATCACGTTCAGTGGCGTGCCAAGCTCATGGGCTATCCCTGAAGAGAAACGACCGATCGTAGTCAGCCGATCCATATGCCGGACCTGCTCCATGGCCGCGATGCGCTTTTGAGTTTCTGAGCGCTCTCGCTCAAGGGACACCTGCAATCTCGTGCACATCTCGTTCAGGCCCGTCGCCAGCGTCGACAGCTCGTCATGCCCGCGAAGCATGAGGCGCTCCGAGAGATCGCCCTCGCCGATCCGCTTGATTCGCTGTCGCAACAGGTTGAGGGGTCGACCAATCACGAAGAAACCGAGAGATATGACTGCGAAAGCGCTTGTAAAGAGCACGATACCGCCAGCGACGAGCTCCCGAAACAGCGCATGCCAGATGTAGCGAGTTCGGTCCCCCAGTCTTTCGGACATGTGAATCGCACCTTCGGCACCAGGGACGCCCACAGGCACGAAGAAGTGTTGGATCTCGCCTTCATCTCCGTGCCGCTGCCTCATGGAGACAGTCGTGCCACTGGTCAACATCTTCAGCGAATCCTCATCCAGTCTGCTCTTGAGTCCTTGCTCTCCCTCTCCCTCTGAAGGGATCCACGACAATTGAATCGGATGGCTGCCTACATTCATAGCATCTATCAATTCCAACGCCCGGTCTTTGCCATCTTCCATCCATGCATTGCTGATTGACGAGCGCAGTATGCGCCCAAACAGCTCGGCGTCACGCTCGATCGCAGCGTCGAGGCGGGCAGTTTCTCCCCTGACCATCAAGATACCCTCGAATGTACGGATCAACACGAGAACCAGAACTATCGCCAGCACAAACTTAGAAGCCACTCTCATGAAAACACCTCTGCCAGACCACTCATAACCTTACTTCCCCCATCATATATAAAACGCCCCCCAGGGGGCAAAGGGTATCTCCGACGCTCGCAGCCCGGCAGCGTGCTGCACTCGCGCCTGGTGCAGCGTGGGAATTACATGGAGGCACAAATCCTCACATACCTGCGGCCTACGGGCTGCGCTTAAAGGGATGGTTCAGCTTGCGAGCTGATAGCGCCGTGCGGCGTTATCGCTGTCTGTATTGTGCGCTCAAGGAATATTCGCAAAAAAATTGCGATACGCCGCCCCCGCCGTCAGACGAGGGGCGACGCTCAAATCAGAACTTCGACATTCCCGGCGAGTGGTTAGTACTGCGGGGACGGAAACTCCGGCGTCATAGGCGGCGCAGGGGCGTCTGGCAGTCCCTCGAGCATCGCGTCAATCACCTGCGGAGTGATATCGCTTATATGCACATCGTCAGCGCTATAGACAACATCCGTAGCGATGACCTTTACACCAGCCTCTGCCGCCACCTCGGGAAGCACCCTCGTAACGTCCTGCTGAAACTCCTGGATGGCCATATTGGCGGTACGCTCATACTGCTGCTGCACCTGCTGCATAAGCATTTGATCGCCTGCCTGCTGTGCCCGCGCCATCTCACTCTGGGCAGTTCTCAAGGCCATCTGCAGGGTCTGCTGCACAGGGTGCCGCCGAAAGGCCACATCAGGGTCGTAGGTTCCGACCTGAAGGGCGTCAGGCGCTGGTGGCTCTTCTTCTGGAGACAGCGGCTCTTCTTCTGGAGTCGGCGCCTCTTCCTCAAACATAAACTCTTCCGGAAACTCGGTTTGTGCGCTGCCGTCTCCGGTGAGCATTGCGATACCCACGACAAACACGGCCACCAAGGCAAACCCAAGTAAAAACGTACGTGCATTGCGGCGTATCATGCTTGATCCCTCCTCTTACGAGTAGCGAATTGCCCAGAGCATGTCGCGGTTTAACCTGCGCATGGCCGTAGGCACCGGCTGGATTTTGCACATGTCTTCAAGCTACATGTTCTGTTTCCACGCCGATCCGGGGAAAATTCGGGTAGACCGGCTCTTTGACGAGATCCTTGTTCTCTTAGGACACGACAGGCCCCCTGCTGCTCGTGTTCCCCTGAGTTCGCCTGTGGTACCAGTGCGGGACACTCCGCTCAAGCCGGTGGTGTTTTGCCTGCACAATGCTGCAGCGCAGCGCGTTGCATCATATCATAGCGAGCTTAACTCAATCTTCGGCAGGCGCAGCTGCACGAAGCCGCAAGCGCGCCGGTGAGTAACGTTTAAGAAGCAGACGGAGGCGAGCAAGCGCCGGGCTCACACGTTCACGTGCACGACCCTTGCCGGAGCAAAGCCGTTAAAAAACGTGGCCGACGCGTGCGAGTAGGCTCCGATATTTTCCGTGAAGAGAAGATCCCCAATGCCAAGATCGGGCAGGTTTTCTGACTGGCTGACAACATCCAGCGCGTCGCAGGTCGGGCCGAAAACAGCCGAGATCGTGCGCTCTGAGCGGCGGGTGCTCCTGAGGTGGTAGCGGCAATGATCAAAGAGTATGCCGGAGAAGGTTCCGTAAATGCCATCATTTATGTAATAGCAGGGGCGCCCATCGCGATACG
>SLPQ01000230.1 GCA_007131925.1 Candidatus Brocadiia bacterium
GGAAACCACCCCCGGCGGGATAGTGCTGCCCGACACCGCCAAGGAAAAGCCGATGAAGGGCAAGGTCGTTGCGGCCGGGCCCGGCGTGCTGCTCGAGAGCGGCGATCGCGCTGAGATGCCTGTTAAAAAGGGCGACGAGGTGATATACGGCAAGTATTCGGGCACGGAGATAAAGGTCAAGGGCAAGGAGTACATCATCGTTCGCGCAAGCGAGCTTCTTGCGAAGGTCGAGTAACGGTAACCCCGAAGGAGGTACTGTAAATGGCAAAGCAGTTGCTTTATGAGGACGATGCGAGAAAACGCATACTCCTTGGGGCCCGAAAGCTCGCCGACGCTGTGCGCGTCACGATGGGCCCCACGGGGCGCAACGTCATATTCAAGAAATCATACGGCGGGCCCCAGATTACGCGTGACGGAGTGTCGGTTTCCAAGGAGGTCGAGCTTCCCGATCATTTCGAGAACATGGGCGCAAAGCTGATAAACGAGGCTTCCAAAAAGACCTCTGACGTCGCTGGAGACGGTACAACTACCGCTACGGTGCTGGCCGAGACCATCTTTGAGGAAGGCCTCAAAAATATCACCGCCGGCGCTGATCCCATGGCCGTCAAGCGCGGCATCGAGGCGTCGGTGCTGGCCTGCGTGGATGCGCTCAAGACACAGTCCAAGGAGATCAAGGGGCACAAGCAGATAGCGCAGGTAGCCACCATTTCAGCCAACAAC
This sequence comes from Candidatus Brocadiia bacterium, assembly GCA_007131925.1. Taxonomy (GTDB): domain Bacteria; phylum Planctomycetota; class DG-23; order SLPQ01; family SLPQ01; genus SLPQ01. The sequence continues at coordinate 721 of SLPQ01000230.1, forward strand.
GACCCCCAGGTCGGCGAGATGATAGCGGATGCCATGGACAAGGTCGGCTCCGACGGCGTCATAACCGTCGAGGAGGGCAAGTCCACCGAGACCGAGCTTGACGTGGTGGAGGGCATGCAGTTTGACAAGGGTTACATCTCTCCCTACTTCATCAATCAGCCGGCTGACATGCAGTGCGTGCTTGAGGATGCCCTGGTGTTGCTGCACGAGAAGAAGATATCGAACCTGAATGACTTCCTTCCTCTTCTCGAGAAGGTGGCGCGGCTGGGCAAGCCGCTTCTGGTGGTGGCCGAGGACGTCGAGGGAGAGGCCCTGGCCGCACTGGTGGTAAATCGCCTTCGCGGCGTGATGAGCTGCGCTGCTGTAAAGGCGCCGGGCTTTGGCGATCGCCGCAAGGCGATGCTCGGCGACATGGCCGTGCTTACGGGTGCACAGGTAATATCCGAGGATCTCGGCCTGAAGCTTGAGAGCGTCGAGACCACCATGCTCGGCAGCGCCGGGCGCGTGGTTGTGGACAAGGAAAACACAACGATCGTCAGCGGGGCCGGCAAAAAGGCCGACATCGATGGGCGCATAAAGCAGATAAGGGCTCAGATCGAGGAGACCACTTCCGACTATGACCGTGAGAAGCTCCAGGAACGCCTGGCCAAGCTTGCCGGAGGCGTCGCGGTGATCCGCGCGGGCGCGCCGACCGAGACGGCCATGAAGGAAAAGAAGTCACGCTTCGAAAATGCGCTCAATGCAACCCGTGCTGCCGTCGAGGAAGGCATCATCCCCGGCGGCGGGGTGGCGCTCCTGCACACGCGCGCTGCAGTTGAAGCCACCCGCAAGCGCCTGCGGGGCGATGAGAAGGTAGGCGCTGATATACTCATGCGTGTTCTCGATGCGCCGATGAAGCAGATAGCCGAAAACTCCGGCACCGACGGCGCGGTCATCGCCGCCGAGGCGGCCGAAAAGGACGGCCCTGTAGGCTACGATGCCGTAAGCGGCAAGTTCGTCGACATGTTCAAGGCGGGCATCATAGACCCCACCAAGGTGACACGCACCGCGCTGGAAAACGCCGCCAGCATCGCCGGGCTGCTTCTGACAACCGAGTGTCTTGTCACAGAGCTCGACGAAGATGAGGAAAAGATGACCGAGGGCGCTGTAAGGTAGCGCCGAAGGACCAGAAGCTGTATAATCTCACGGATAGCCGGAGGCGTATGCTCCGGCTATCGTGGGGTTTTAAGCCTGCACTGGGAGCCATGTCAACCAAACAGGACTATTACAGCATACTCGGCATCCCGCGTGACGCAGACGAGAGCCAGGTAAAGCGCGCATACCGCGCAATGGCCATGAAGTACCACCCGGACAAGAATCCGGGAGATCCGGACGCCGAGCGCAATTTCAAGAACGCCAGCGAGGCATACGAGGTCCTGCGCGATCCCGAAAAGCGCCGGATCTACGATTCTTACGGGCATGAGGGCCTCGACAGGACGGGCTTCCACGGATTTTCAAACGTGGATGACATCTTCAGCGCTTTCGGCGATATCTTCGGCGGCTTTTTCGGCGGAGATGTTTTTGGTGAGCGCTTTGGAAGAGGCGCAGGCCCGCCGCGAGGGCGCAGTCTGCGCGTGGCCGTCGAGATAGATTTAAGAGAGGCCGCCCGAGGTGTCACCAGGAAAGTCGAGATCAGCCGCCGTGAGCGCTGTGGTGAGTGCAGCGGCACCGGTGAAGCGGGCGGAGGCGGACGCAGCACCTGCCGCTATTGCGGCGGCCGCGGGCGTGTAGTCCAGAATCAGGGCTGGCTGCGCGTGGCCACTACGTGCCCAAACTGCGCTGGTCGCGGGAGCGTCATCGCAAATCCCTGCAGCAAGTGCAGCGGCAACGGCCTCGAGCACAAAAAGCGGGAGATTTCCATCACCGTGCCCGCTGGCGTCGAAAGCGGCCAGCAGATGCGTCTGTCGGGTGAAGGAGACTACGGTGAAAATGGCGCGCCTCCGGGTGACCTTTACGTTCAGATCCACGTCAAGGAGCATCCTCTCTTCGAGAGGCACGGTGACGATGTCATATTCCGGATGCCGATAAGCTTTACCCAGGCCGCCCTCGGAGACGAGGTCGAGGTGCCGACCATATGGGGCAAGTCAACGCTGCGCATCAGCGAGGGCACGCAGAGCGGCTCCACCTTTCGGCTGAAGGGGGAGGGCATGCCCGCCCTTCAAAACGGCAGGAAGGGCGATGAGATCGTCGTCGTCATAGTCGATGTGCCCCGAAAGCTCAGTGCCAGGCAGCGGGAGCTGCTCCAGGAGCTTGCAGCGACCGAGAAGAAGAATATAACACCGCAGCGTCGGAGGTTTTTCGAGACAGTAAAGGATTACCTAAAAAACCTGTGATGACAGGACACCCTTATGAGCGAGGCCTGTCTTAATGGAGCATCACAAATGTTGTCACAAGAAGACGCCGCCACCCCCGAGATGAACGACGAGCCCGGCAATGGGCAGCACTCGGAGCCCTCCGATGAGGACACTGACTCGCAGAAAATCATCGTACCGGGCGACCAGGAGGCTGACATCGAGGAAATACTCAGGCAGCGCGATGAATATCTCGCTATGGCCAAGCGGGCGCGCGCCGACTACATGAACCTCCGCCGGCGCATGCACTCCGAGCAACAGGATGCCAGCGAGACGGCGCGCAGCGAGTTTGCCATGGACATGCTGACCATACTCGACGACCTCGAGAGAGCCATAGAGCATGCTCGAAACGACCAGGACGACTCAGGTCTCGCCGAGGGCGTAGCGCTGGTGAGGGACAAGTTTCTTGCAACACTCGGCCGCTACGGTATAACCCCGATTGCGGCGCTCGGTGAGCCCTTTGACCACAACATGCACGACGCAGTAGCGCAGCAGCCGACCGACCAGGTCGAGCCCGGCACGGTCACGGGGGTGGCGCTGACCGGGTACATGATGGGAGAAAAGCTTCTCAGGCCGGCCAGGGTTGTCGTGGCAAAGGCCCCGGAAGATCAAGAGGACCAAGAGTGACCAGTTACAGGCGGGAGTGATAGCAGATGCCGACTTATGACTACAGGTGCTGTGAATGCAATCATGAATTTGAAACCTTCCAGGCCATAACCGCCGCGCCCCTCAAGAAGTGTCCCGTGTGCGGAAAAAAGGCGCTTGAACGCCTCATTGGCAGCGGCGGTGCGCTCATATTCAAAGGGTCGGGCTTTTACTGTACCGACTACAGGAAGGGCCGCTCCCCCGGCGGTGGCTCCTCGTCGAGTGAGTCCGACACGACTGGTCCGGCCGCCTCAGGCGCCGACAAGGGCTCCAGTGACAGCCCCGCGACCTCAGGCGACGGCGGCAAAGGCGCCAGCGATGGCGGATCGAAGGATTGACTGTCCCACATGCGGGAGGTCTGTGCGGTTTGACCACGGCGGTGAGGCGCCGTTTCTTCCCTTTTGCAGCAGGCGCTGCAGGCTCGTTGATCTTGGCAAGTGGCTTGAGGGCGAGTACAGGATCTCCCGGGAGATGACCGGAGATGATTTCCTGGAGGAGGATCACTTCAATTCCGACCAGATAGAGTGAAAAACCTTGACGGCGCACCTTCATTGGTGCAAGATTAGCGCGGTCTGACCGCGTCAGGGAGAAAGGAGTGCCTTATGTCCGACCCGGATATCAAGCCCTGGGAAAGGTTTTGTGATTTCGCCGCCGAGTCTACCCGGACCTTCCGGGCGTTCTCGATGGCGCTCGATGCCAAGAAGCTTCTCTTTGCATTCTGCGGCGTGGTACTGTGGATGGTCGGCACGATGCTTCTGAACATCCTGCCGCAGTGGCTGGTGCCGATAGCGGCGGGGCTGGTTGCTATCATATTCATCTTCGTGGCCGCCGCGCGCAGCCGTAGCGACGTGGCCTCAAGAAACTTTGTCTTGGCGCTGGTAGGTGCCATCCTCGGTGTGATAGTCGTAGTGGCTCTTCTGGTCTGGGCCGGTGCGCAGGTGCGGGGCCCCGGCTATCTGATGAACACCTACAGGGTGCTCTGGGCGCTAGCCGTGGCCTCCTTTTTCGGTACGGCCGTATGCAGGATAGCCGCCCTCGACGCGGCCACCGAGGAGGCGATATCACCAAGGGAGACGCTGCGCTTTTCACTGGCGAAGCTCTCTACCTCCATATGGACCCTGCTGACTCCCATACTGGCGGTAGTCGGTTTCGGCATAGTGCTGCTGGTCATAGGTGCCATCGCAAGAATACCCGTGCTCGGACATGTCTGGTATGTAATCATCGGCCTGCTGTACATCGTAGCTCTTCTTGGTGGGCTTTTCTTCGCAATTACCCTTCTTGTCTACATTCCAGGGCTGGCGCTTTTCCAGCCTGCAATAGGCGCCGAGGGCAACGACTCATTCGACGCGATATCCCGCGCCTACAGTTATGTCTTCGGCAGACCATGGCGGCTGCTTTTCTATGGCATCATAGCGCTTGTTTATGGCAAGATCGTCCTGGCGGTGGTTTCGATAGTCTTTGCATGGGCCGGCAGGATCACCAATATCTTCCTTTCCCAGGGTGCAGGGGAAAAGATAGGCGAGCACATAGTGCTGGATCTCGGCAGGGTCTTTGGCATGCCCGTCAGCACCGACCCGCTCAGCAATGTGGCCCTGGCGGCGGAATATCTGCGGCATAGCGTTTTCGGTCCGGTCCTCTCGGGGCCGTTTTTCGGTGCCGGCCGACACATCATGGACGGCAATGTCTATGAGACCTTCAAGAATGCCGGCCACCCCGGCGGGTGGCTGATGGTCTTCTGGCAGTACGTGCTGCTTGCTGTCTTTCTGGCCTTTGCCGTCAGCTTCATATACTCCCTCTTCACACAGATATACTTTCTCATGAGAAAGGCCTGCGACGGCACCCCCTTCGAAGAGATCTACATTGAAACGCCCGAGGAGGAGGAATATGCCGGGGAGTTTCCCGAAAAGCCAGAGCCTGAAGAGCCTGCCGGCGAAGGCAGCCCCTCCGCCGAGGCCCCGCCCGAAGAGCCGGAGCCCGAAACTGAGAAAGAGGACAAGCCCATAGACCTCTCAGAGGGCGCAGAGGGCGCAGAAGAAACTGATAAGACAGAGGGCGATGAGGGCGAAGAGGGCAAAAAAGAAGACAAAGACAAGGAATGAGCGCGGCGCCCGGGTCTGATGACGCCCGCGGAAGGCCTTGCCGCCTGACCTTACAGTACCGACATGGCCCCGCCGCCCGGCGGGGCCTTCATTTTCAACATGCCGGCTCACAGCCTTTGCGCTGGAGCCGAGTATGATGTAGACTATGATGTAGGCTATCTGTATTGAGAGGTTTCTTGTAAGCGCCGCATCTCCCGGGTGGCGCACTGACAGCTGTGCTGATCCCCCAGGAGGGGCGCTTGAAGAGGCTCCATTATCGAGGTAAGTGATGAGAGAGGCCCTTTTCTGGCGCAAGGAGGGGGACAGGGTACGCTGCGAGCTGTGCCCGCATTACTGTCTGATATCCGGCGGCAAGGTGGGCCGGTGTCGTGTACGCATGAATGATGAGGGAGTGCTCCGCTCGCTCAATTACGGCAAGGTCGCCTCGGTGGCGCTTGACCCGATCGAGAAGAAGCCGCTGTACCACTTTCATCCCGGCAAGCCTATCCTCTCGCTGGGGACCAATGGCTGTAACTTCGCGTGCGAGTTTTGCCAGAACTGGGAGCTCGCCAACGCGAAAGCGTCGCTGGACGACATTCAGCCGGCCGATGTGCCCGCCCTTGCCAAGCGGGGGCGGTCCTTCGGTGTGGCATACACCTACAACGAGCCATTCGTCTGGTACGAATTCGTGCTCGACACAGCTCGTCTCTGCCGGGCGGTAGGCCTGAAAAACGTGCTGGTCACCAACGGCTTTGTTAACGCCGAGCCTCTGGAGGAGCTTGTGCCCTTCATAGACGCCATGAACATAGACATTAAAAGCGTCCGGCAAAAATTCCACGACGAGCTTACGCACGGCAAGGTTGAGCCGGTTCTGGAAACCTGCCGGCGCGCCGCACGCAGCTGCCATGTCGAGATCACCAACCTGATAATACCCGGGCACAACGACTCGCAGGAGGAGTTTGAGGAATTGGCCTCCTGGATTGCCAGGAACCTCGGTGACGAGACTCCCGTCCACCTTTCGGCCTACATGCCTCGACACCGCCTTGAGGCGCCGCCGACCAGCGCCTCGACGCTGCTTGAGGCGCGCTCTGTCTTCATAAACCACCTCAGGTACGTGTACCTGGGCAATGTAGCCACAGAGATCGGTAGCGACACGGTTTGCCCCAGCTGCGGAAACCTTGCCATTGAGAGGGTTGGCATGCACGCGCGGATGGTCAGCCTCGATGACACAAGATGTGGCAAGTGCGGCTCCGACCTGCACATTATGATGGATTAGAATATAATTCCTCTTCGTTTCACGCCGATAAGAATTATAATCTAAGACTTCAGTTCGCCTTAGATGCTCCCAGCACGCTGGAGGTTTTGAAATGTTTGCACGCAAGGGCGCGATTGGCCTGGTTTTCGTATTTGCGGTCCTACTCTTTGCATGGGCGTGTGCGCCGACGGGCGCGCGCGTCCCGGACGATGCCGCGCTCGTCAGAAGCGAGCTTCAGCGGCCTCATACCCCTGCCGAGCGTGAGGCCATCCTGCGCCCGAGGACTCTTACATCCATAGGTGAGATGGCCACCATCGAAGGCCTGGAGGGAGAGCCGGTCGTCGGGTTTGGCCTGGTAAGCGGGATAGAGCCCGGCAGCAGTGACAAGGCCATCGTCCCGCGGCAGGTCGTCCTGGAGGTTCGCAAGAATCTCATGCGGGAGGAGACGCGCACACTCGAAGAGAGCGCCAGTATGATGTCCTCGACCGAGACCAGTATAGTCGAAGTGAGCGGCGTCGTGCCACCCGCAGCCTCAGCCGGCGATACCTTTGACGTCTTCATAAGCCCCATGGACAGGGCTACCGGCATCGACGACAGCTATCTCCACGCAGTCCCCCTTACTCCGTACGTCACCAGGGACGGCCAGGTCACACGCGGCGAGCCGGTGGCAAAGGCCAGAGGCCAGGTCAAGGCTGCATCGGTCGCCATGCAGAGCGTCATGGCGGGAGGTTCTCCCATACGGGGCGGGATTGTCTTTGACGGAGGCAGGTGCCTGACCGAGAGGGTGCTGCTGTTGCGCCTCGATGAGCGGCACATGTCCGGGCGCAGGGCGGTCTTGATCGAGATTCTGATTAACCGGCGCCTCGCAGCCCTCGGCGCGCGCACCCC
>SLPQ01000007.1 GCA_007131925.1 Candidatus Brocadiia bacterium
CGCCTCCACGGTCACGCACCATATTCTCAGCCTCGGCACGAGTCATCTGCTCCAGCGTTCCGGTAAAGACAAAGGTCTTCTCGAACAGCTCACCCCCTTCACGGCTCCTGGCCTTTGCGATTGTCGACACGCCAGCCTTTCGCAGCTTTTCTATGACCTTGCGGTTCTGATCGCTTGCAAAGAAATCCACTATGCTCGCCGCGACCGTGCAGCCCACATCCTTGATGGACTCCAGCTCCCCAGTGTCGGCCTCCATCAGTCTTTCGAGACTGCCAAAGTGCCCCGCCAGCGTCGCCGCCATGGTCGAGCCGACGTGTCGGATAGCCAGGGCCGTAAGGAGCCTTTCCAGACCCCGTGACTTACTTGCCTTGATCGCCTTGATAAGATTTTCAGAAGACTTGGTGCCCATGCGCTCAAGCTTCTCCACCTTTCCAGTCTCGAGGTCATAAAGGTCAGCAGGGTCCCTGACCATGGCCCGGTCGACCAGCTGGTCAATCACGGCCGGGCCGAGCCCCTCGATGTCCATCGCCTGTCGTGATGCGAAGTATCGCAGGCGCTCCCTTAACTGCGCAGGGCAGTCGAGATTGGTGCACCTCAGGTAAACCTCTTCAGGAGACCTTGCGACAGGGCCGCCGCATGAGGGGCAATTATCGGGCGGTTCGAGCTTTTCCTGGCGCCCCTCGCGCTGGGCGTCAACAACGGCTACTACCTGCGGGATAATCTCACCGGCCTTTTCAACGAGCACGTGGTCTCCGACACGAATGTCCTTGCGCTTGACCTCGTCGAAGTTGTGCAGGCTGGCCCGCTTTACCGTTGTACCAGCAAGCTTGACAGGCTCGAGATCTGCTACGGGTGTCAGAGTGCCGGTCTTACCGACCTGGACACGAATACCGAGCACCTTGGAGGCGGCCTGCTCCGCCGGGTACTTGTATGCGATCATGGAACGCGGGGCCTTTGCAGTGCGGCCGAGCCGGCTCTGCAGGGCATAGGAGTCCACTTTTACCACAAGCCCGTCTATCTGATATGGCAGGCGGGCGCGCTTTAGGGCCCACTGCTCTGCAAACTCGATTACCTCCTCGATGGACGAGAGGAGTTTCCAATGCGGGTTCACCGGCAGTCCCAGAGAGACAAAGGTTTCCAGCACATCATGGTGGTAATCGATCTCGGGCCCCTCATAAACACCAAGGCCATAGAAAAAGACTGACAGGTGTCTTTTTGCACACTCGCGCGGGTCCAGGAGCTTGAGAGCTCCAGCGGCGGCGTTTCGCGGGTTGGCCAAGGGACCGAGTTTTTTCTTTTCGCGTATTCTGTTTTGGCGGGCAAGCTCCTCCATGGTCATAAATATTTCACCGCGCGCTTCCAGAAGGGCAGGCACGTCTCTCTCGCCACCTGTGCCCAGCCTCAGCGGAATGGCGCCTATGGTGCGGATATTGGCACTGATATCGTCTCCCGTCACGCCGTCGCCGCGTGTAGCGGCGAGGGTGAGCGCGCCGTTTTCGTAAATGACCTTGGCGGCTACGCCGTCTACCTTCAGCTCGACGACATAGTCAAACTCCTGATCGCCCCCGATAAATCGCCTCGTACGCACGTCAAAGGCCCGTAGCTCATCGGCATTGTAAGTATTGTCAATGGAGAGCATCGGGATATCGTGCGTAACGCTTTCAAACCCTTCAATGGGCTGCCCACCTACGCGCTGGGTGGGGCTCTCAGGGGTGATAAGTTCGGGATGTTTCTTCTCGAGCTCGACAAGCTCGCTGTACAGCCGGTCAAACTCACGGTCGGAGATCTCAGGCTCGGCCTTGACGTAGTAGAGGTAGTTGTGGTGCTCTATCAACCGCCGCAGCTCTTCTATTCGCTGAGCATCCGTAGCCATGCGTGCACCTTTTTCGAACGCATCGTCCTGAAAGCGCTAATCCTCTCGGCTGATGAGCTCAGGCAGCGGGTACTTCTCGACAGCCTCCGCCACCTCCCTGACCGTAGCGGGGGCAACACCGGTCTTCATGCAGACGACCGATGCCGCGTACGCGGCCAAAATGCCCGCAGTAAGCGCATCCACCCCGTTGGCCAGGCAGATCGTGACAACCGCCGCGACCGTGTCGCCCGCCCCGGCAACGTCTACTATCTCCCGCGGACCCACTATACCCATCGAGTGAAAGGAGCCATCGCTGCCGGCAATCATCATGCCCCTGTTGCCGCGTGTCATGAAGATGTGTCGCGCCTGTGTGATCTCAAGTAGACGGAGTGCCGCCATTCGAGCGCTCTTATCGTCAGTAATCTCGATGAGCGAGGCCGCTTCCGCCTCGGCCTCATTTGGCGTGATACAGGCCACACCCTTAAAGCGGTCGAGCCGTGCGTGGCTGTCAACGACGACGAGCTTGCCCGCCGCCTCGCGACCGAGCCTGTCGATGACTGCATCGACGAAGAGGTCTCCGTCGTAGTCCGATATGAGCCATGCATCGGTGTGATTGCTGCAGGAATCTATCGCCCGCAGCACGGATGCCTCCACGCTTTGGCTCATCCGGGAGTCGGGATTGCTGTCAAGCCGCATCACCTGCTGCTTGACCGTATGAAGATCTCCAGCGAAGACGCGCATCTTGGTGAAAGTCCGCGAGCCAGAAGCCGTTACTATACCCTCCGACGTAAAGCCCCGCTCGGCGAGAGAGGCCATGAGCATGCGGCCCGCCTCATCATCACCCACCACCCCCACCCCCTCGGCTGCGCCGGAAAGCGACAGCAGATTGCTGATGGCGTTTGCGGCGCCGCCGGGAGATATCCACTGGTCTTCCTGGTTCAAAACCATCACAGGCGCTTCTCGGGAGAGCCCCACCGGGCGCGCCGTCACGTAAAGATCTGCAAGCAGATCGCCTATGACTGCGATTCTGGCCTCTCCGAAACGCTCAAGCATCCTCAATAGTGTTCTCTTGTTCACTCTATATTCCTTCCCTTGAGATGCTTCATACCGGTAAGACGCATCGCAGCCTCCATCACGTCATCGGGGGTGACCAGCGTCATGCACCGGTGATCCCGCGGGCACACCCGCAGCATGCAAGGTGCACACTCCACCTCCCGGCGAAGTACAATTTCAGCCCGCCAGCCTGTGCTGCTCCAGCGCGGATCGGTCGGCCCTATAATGGTAATAACCGGCACGCCCAGTGCAGCCGCAAAATGCCTGGGGCCGCTGTCATTGGTCACCACAAGCGCCGCACGCGAAATGAGTGCCTTTAACGGCCCAAGAGGCACATTGGCGCGCCACGCGGGCTTCAGGCGGCTCTTCGCGAGACGGCCGATAGTCTCTCCTATCTCACGCTCGGCCGGCCCGGTCACTACTAGGACCTCAAAGCCCTCGGCGGTAAGCCTGTCCGCGCTCTCAGCGAAGTGTTCAGGCGGCCAGCACTTGGCCGAGCCGAAGGCCGAGCCGGGGTTCATGACCACAAGAGACGCGTCCGGCTCCACCCCCAGTCCATCCAGAAGTTTCTCAGCCGCCTCCCGCTCATGCCTGTTCACCGCAAGCGACATCTCCCGCGATGCAGGCTCAACGCCAATAAGCCGTACTAGGTTAATGTAATAGTCTATCATAGGCGATGGTTCATAGCGCCCCCCTGCCCTTGGCGCCTCAAGCCGATCGCTGAGCAAAAGGCTACGCCCCATGCGCCTATATCCTGCACGTCTTGGCGCACCTGCGAGCAACGCAAACAGCGCCGTGCGCCATGAGTTGGTAAAGAGCACCGCCAAGCCAAATCCCTCCCGCCTCAGCACAAGCGCCTCTCGTATGAAGCCGCCCAGCGGAGCGCCCCGCACGAGCGAGTCGAGTGCGCGCAGTTCATCGATTGCCGGATGTCCCTTCAAAACCTCCGCCACGTAACGGCGCGCGAGAGCGGTTATCCATGCTTGAGGCCAGTGGGAGCGCAGCGCCGCCAACGCCGGTGTAGCCATGACTGCATCGCCGACCCAGTTGGGCACGAAGACAAGGATTCTGGAGGGTGTCAGTCGGTCCACGTAGAGGTCACCGCGGTAAAGGAGTTGTAGCGCAGGGCATACAGTTGGTGGCCGGCCCTCGTTACGACCTGTGACAAAAGCGAGTCAAACGACGCAATCTGCTGTTCGAAGGCCTCAAACTGTTCATGTGTGAGTCCTTCGACTACGTCACAAAGCCGCGAGAAAAGCCGCGCGACCGTTGGATCCGCGCTCATTGCATTTACATACCAGCCAAAAGCGGCCCGCAGCTTACGAATCTTTAGGTTTTGCTCGGCGCCGAAATCAAGGCAGGAATCATCGGTGAAGTTCGACAGGTTTTTCATCTTGTCAAAATCTATAAGACCCATTCGCACAGCCATGTCCCAGGCATCGGTGTTCACAAAGGGGTAAAAAACAGCCCAGCGAAAGCGCCCAGGCCTGATCCTGGCCAGCAGAGCCACGGTCTCGTCCATCTCAAAGGGTGTCTCCCCGGGCAGGCCGATCATTACAAAGGCGCTGGAGTGAAGCCCGGCCGAGTGCACCGCTTCAAAGGCCCTTTCGATCTGCTTGTTGGTCATGCGCCGGTGCATCACTTCGCGACGCACCCGCTCGCTGCCAGACTCCAGACCAAACTTCACTATCCTGCAGCCCCCCTCGCGAAGGATCGCCGCCATCTCTTCGTCCATGAAGCGCACGTGCGCGTTACAGACAAAGGGAACATTGGTCACTTGCCGGTAGCGCCGGCAAAACTCCCGCACGTACTCCTTGTCGAATGTAAAAAGGTCGTCGTCGAAAATAAACGTCCGAATGTTCTTGTAGTTTGAAAGAAGGTGCTCAACCTCGCCGATCACCTCCTCGACACTGTGATGACGCACATAGTTGAGCTCGGCTACCGATAGCCCGGTATCACGGCTGTATAGCTCCACCATGCGATGGTTGAAGCAGTATGAGCAGCGAAAGGGGCAGCCGCGTGAGGCCATCAGCCCGACCCAGCCGTCCTTTGCGTCTATCATATTCTGAAAATCGAATATGGAGTAATCCTTTCGGGGGAGTCGTTCAAGGTCTATAAAAGGTCGCACGGGGTTTTCGATTATGGTGTCTGAGCCACGCGCCCAGATATTTGGGATGTTGGTAGTGTCCGCGCCTCTCTCAAGGGCGTTGACGAGTTCTATAAGCGCCTCTTCCCCCTCGCCCACGCAGGCGTAGTCGAAGGCGCCCGACTCCAGCACGCCTTTGGGGTCCATTGTGGCGTGCACGCCGCCTGCTATAACCGGTATGCCAGGCAGCTCGCGCCTTATCAGAGCAGCCATTTCGAGGGCGTACCGGAACTGGTTTGTAACCACCGAAAATCCGACAAGCCCGGGGGCTTCGTCTCTCACTCGAGTGACGATATCACCAGGCTTTACATCGTCGTCGAGTGTGTCATTGACGTTAATGAGGGCGGTCTGATGACCGGCGCTCTTGAGTGCTGCCGAAAGAAAGGCCACGCCGTAGTTGAAACCTACCTGGGCGTAAAGGTTTGGATAGATGAAAAGGACCTTCAAGGTCAAACCCCTACTTGAGTTTGCCTACAATGAAGGCCGTTATGGTCATCAGCTGTACGGTGATGGCGGCCATCAGGGTGGCAAGCTGCTCCTGTGCTGCCGCGCCGTGCGCCTTGTACAGCAAAAACAGGACGATGACCTGCAGGCCGCCGCCAAGTACGTATAGCCAGGAAAACTCCTCGTAGTGCAGACGCTGGCTGATGTTGCGAAGCTCGGCGGTCATGGCGGCCAGCTGTGACTTGACGGTGTCCAGGTCGCCGTGCTTGGCCCCCTGCTTGATCTGCCCCAGACACTCCGGGCACACGTAGTAACCGTCGCGAAAGTATGCTTTTCCGTCGGCGACATCTTCACTGCTGACCGGCTTGTCACAGCGGAAGCACTTGTGCTCGGCGAGCGGGGGCGAGGTCTGGTCCTTGCTCACGACTGTTTCTTTTCCTCTCTGCGCTGGCTGCGCAGCTGTAAGGTCAGCCCCACAATAGTTGCACATCTGTCAAGGTCTGGGCACTCATGGCATTCCTGACGTGCTGCTTCCGGGTCAAGGCCGATCGGCGTCATGCCAGCGCCAAAGCGCACCGCCAGCTCCTTGCCGAAACACTCCTTCATCTGCGCCATAAAGCTTCCTCCGGCGAAATTGCTCAGATGTAATGAGAACCGTCAAATATAGTCTGCTCGATATAGTCGCAAATCGCATGGCCCACCACACTGTGAGCTTCCTGAATAAACGGCGCCGAATCGGACTGCACGCATATGCAGAAATCACAGTGCTCCTTCATCGCGCCGCCGGTCTTGCCGCAGAGGCCCACGGTAACGGCCCCCATCTCCCTGGCCAGGCGAAGCGCCGAGACGACGTTGGGGCTGTTTCCGGATGTGGAGAGACCCCATGCGACATCACCTTCCCTGACAAGCGCGGCTATCTGTTTGGCGAATATCTCGGGAAAGCCGTAGTCATTGGCCACTGAGGTCAGCACAGATCCGTTAGTGGTAAGCGACAGCGCCGGAAGCGGTCCCCTGTCCAGAAGAAAACGGTTTATCAGCTCGCTGGCTATGTGCTGCGCATCGGCGGCGGAGCCTCCGTTTCCCATCAGGTACACCCTATGGCCCTCCGAGAGCGCCTGGGCGATGCGGTCGGCCGTCTGGGCGATCAGTTCGCTCTGGGTATCAGCCAGCTCATTGATTATGCGCGCGCTTTCATCAAGCCAGGTTTTAATCCTGCTCACCGCTTTTTCCTCCCGGCCTCCCGGCCGCTATACGTTGTATGACATCTGTTGTGGAAATCCCCGCCACCAACGGCGCAATCACCACCCGGCCACCGCGCGCCTCCACCACCTCACGGCCGACTACACCCTTCAGGCGCCAGTCTTCTCCCTTGACAAGGATATCAGGCTGCAGCGACTTAATCAATGCCAGAGGCGTCTCTTCCTCAAATATCACAACATAATCAACCATTTCGAGGGCTGAAAGAACCGCACCCCTCTCATGTTGAGAGAGCACCGGACGCCCGGCGCCCTTGAGGCCTTGTACGCTCTGGTCGGAGTTGAGTCCGACTACGAGCACGTCTCCCTGCCTGCGGGCAAAGTCCAGAAAGCTCACGTGCCCGGCGTGCAGTATGTCAAAGCAGCCATTGGTAAAGACTATCTTTTCGCCGCGCCTTCGCCTGTCATCCAGGAGGCCCTTGAGCTCAGGGAGCTCGACGACCTTGTCAGAGCCGACGCCCACCTGTGACCTGAGCCGACGCACTATCTCAGACCTCTCCAGCGGCACCACGCCCAGCCTCTCGACCTCCATGCCGGCGGCAAAGTTGGCAAACTCCAGCGCAAGGGCACTATCAGCTCCCGAAGAGATGGCAAATGCCGCCGCCGCGATAATCATGTCGCCGGCGCCTGTCACATCGTAGGCGCGCCGTGTCTGCCCCGCCACCATGGCGCTCCGGCCGCCACGCGTACGGTAATAAAGCCCCTCCACGTCAAGGGTAATGACCGCCAGATCGAGGTCGAGCCTGTCGAGAAGCCATTCGGCGGCCGCTTCGGGCATCGTGCCTGATTCGATTGGAATGCCCGTGGCCTCACACGTCTCCTTGCGGTTGGGAGTAACGGCAGCAACCCCTTTGAAATCCAAGAAATTGCGGGCACGTGCAGGGTCGGCCCACACAGGAACCCCTATATCCCTGCCAATGCGCGCTACCGCAGAGATGAGTTCGCGTGATAAGACGCCTCTGCCTCCCATATAGTCGCTCAATACGAGACAACCCGCCTGCTCCAGCATCTTCGCAGAGTGACTTTCCATAATCGCAACCTGCTCGCGAGAGGGTGCTCGGCTCTCTTGCTCGTCAAATCTCACTACGTGCTGCGTGCGAGAGAGCAGGCGCGTCTTACGGGTGGTCATGCGTCCTTTTTCGATGATGACGCCGGAGCAGTACACACCGTC